>LBQR01000025.1 GCA_000990945.1 Candidatus Moranbacteria bacterium GW2011_GWF2_35_54 | reverse complement strand
AACGTTTTATACATGATGATTAATTCATAATTTTTTAGAGTAAGTATCAACAAATAGTATGATTAGAAAAAGAAAGATGATTATTTTCAATGTGCATTCGGAGAGCAAACGCTTAGTGCGATTTAAAGAAGAAGCAGTAAAAAAAGACTTAGATGTTTATATAGTCAATTCTTATAGTTTATCCTTAACAGATCAAGGAATTTTCCACAACATAGGGGCGATATTGTTTGGTTTGTAGCCAATCCAACTATTAACCATTATTTGGCAGGCTGCTTGCATAAAAGGTTTAAAGAGCAGATAATAATTTGGCCTAGCGCGCAAGCAATAGATCTTTCTGATAAGTATTGCGCGAGTGTTTTTTTTAGCAATATTAGTATTCCTACTCCCAAAACAGTCCTGATAAATAGTTTTGATGAAGGGAAAATTAGTTTATTGGCCGAGAAATATATAGGTGGCTTTCCGTGTGTTATAAAAAGTTGTCGAGGCTCTATGGGTAAAAATGTTGCTATCGTAAATTCTTCTCAAGATGTGGTAGCTTTTATCAATAAATCAATTGGCGCAAAAAATATAGTTCCTCTTAAAAGAAGTTCTTATTTATTACAAGAATTCATAAAAGAATCTGCAGGCTCTGATTATAGAGCCTTGTGCTTGGGAGGAAAAATATTAGGAATAATTAAGCGAACAGCCCAAAATGGAGATTTTAAGGCCAATATCTCTTTGGGTGGTAAGGCAGAAGTTGTAGAGGCAAATGATGAGGTAAGAGAAATGGCTACAAAGATAATGAAAGAAGGGGAAATTTTCTACGCAGGAATTGATTTTATTAAAAGTGATAACGGTTATTTGGCAATAGAGATAAACACCTCAGCTCAGTTTAAGGGATTTGAAGCCGCTACTGGCATAAATGTTGCCGAAAAAATATTGGAAAATTTACTAAAAATATCAGATGATAACTATAAAAATTAGGAATTTAATATTTAGATCTAAAAGCATTGCGCGATGGGTCAAAAGTTTGATAAAATAGAACGGTAATATAAAAATATAAATTTTTACAACATGAAAGTTTTTGTAGCTAGAAAAATTAAAAATAAAGAGGGAAAGATAATTTGGTGGAAAGCCTTATTAATGTTGATCTTTTTTGGATTTATAACTGCAGTTATTGGAGCTGTGGGTGTTTTTGTCTATTTTGCTAAGGATTTGCCTGATCCAAATAAAGTTAATAAAAGAGTGGTGGCTGAGTCCACTAGGCCAACAGATTTTGTATGAAATTCATGGCGAAGAAAAAAGAACCCTTATTTCATTTGAAGAAATGCCTCAAAGTGTGCGTTGGGCGACTATAGCTTCCGAAGATCAAGATTTCTATTCTCATTATGGTATTAAATTTTCTTCAATCGCTCGCGCAGTATTGAAAGATGTTTTAAACAGAGGTGCGGCTCAGGGAGGATCCACAATTACTCAGCAGTTTGTAAAGAATTCTATTTTAACTTCAGAAAAAACCTTTACTCGAAAAATAAAAGAAGTAATTTTATCTTTAGAAATAGAACAAAAATTTTCCAAAGACGAAATTCTAAGAATGTATCTCAATGAAATCCCTTACGGTTCCAATGCTTATGGAATAGAATCGGCGGCTCAAACTTTTTTTGGGAAAAATGCTAAAGATTTGACCTATGATGAGGCTGCTATTGTAGCTGTTTTACCTCGAGCAACTTCTTTCTTTTCCCCTTTTGGCTCTCATACAGATAGATTAAAAATTAATCAAGAAGCTGTTTTAGACAAGATGGCTAATTTAGGATATATATCTAAAGAAGATGCACAAAAATATAAAGAAACAGATGTTTTGGGTAAAATTGTCGTCAAAAGAGAAAATATTAAAGCCCCTCATTTTATAATGTATATTAAAGAATACTTGGATAATAAATATGGAGCCCAAGAAATGGAAGAGGGAGGAATGAAGATTTATACTACACTTGATTGGGAAAAACAACAGATTGCTGAAAAAGCTGTGAAAGACGGAGTGGAGAAGAACGGGAGAACATGGAAAGCAGAAAATGCTGCTCTGGTGGCTATGGATCCTAAGACCGGTCAAATTTTAGCAATGGTTGGCTCTAAGGATTATTTTGGAGAAAGCTATCCGGAAAACTGTATCCCTGGTAAAAATTGTCTTTTCGAGCCGAATGTTAATGTGGCAATTAGAGATCGCCAGCCTGGTTCTTCCTTTAAACCTTATGTTTATTTAACTGCTTTTACCAAAGGATATTTTCCCGATACAATTGTCTATGATGTTGAGACAGATTTCAATAAAGGCAGTGAAGATAATTATATCCCTCAAAATTATGACGGAAACTTTCGTGGTCCATTAAAATTAAAGGAAGCCTTGGGGATGTCACTCAACGTTCCGGCTGTAAAAACCCTTTATTTAGCTGGAGTTAAAGATAGTATTAGTATGGCAAAGAATTTAGGAATAAACGGACTTAATGATCCGGAGCGTTACGGCTTATCTTTAGTTTTAGGTGGAGGAGAAGTGCAACTTTTAGATCATGTTAGCGCATATGCGACATTGGCAAATAACGGAATTAAGCAAAATAAAACAGCTATTTTGAGAATTGAAGATAAAGACGGGAAAATTATTGAGGAATTTAAAGATAGCAAGGGCGATAGAGTGGTTAAAGAAGAATATGTGGCAATGTTGGATTCGGTAATTTCTAATAATAAATATCGAGCTCCTGTTTTTGGAGAAAATAATCCTTTGAAATTTGAGGATCGAAATGTGGCAGCAAAAACCGGAACCACCAATGAATTTCGGGATGGTTGGACAATGGGCTACACCCCGACAATTGCAGTGGGTGTTTGGGCGGGTAATAATAATAATGCGCCAATGAAAGAAGGAGCAGATGGAGTTAATGTAGCTGCCCCAATTTGGAGAAGTTTCTTGGATCAAGTATTGGGAAATTATAGCAAAGAAGAATTTCCAAAGTATAATGAAGAAGAGGTGATGAAAGATATCAAAAAAGATATTTTAACAGGAAAATTGGATACGGAGAAAAAAGTAGAAGTCTGTGAAATTCCTGGCAAAGATGATAAATGGTGCAAGGCCAATAAATATTGTCCGGATAATGAAAAGAAAACTAAAACTATTACAGAAGCGCACAATATTTTATGGTATGTGGACAAAGATAATCCTCAGGGTGAGTATCCGGATAAACCAGAAAATGATTCGCAATTTGCTCGTTGGGAAGAAGGAGTAAAAGCTTGGTATAAGAAGAATAAAGAAAAGAAATATATTTCTGACGAAGATGTCGAGGGAGATTGTGATAAAGATGACTTTGACAAGTATGCTCCCAAAATTAGCTTAAGTACCAGCAAAGATGGCAATAAAATAAAAATTTCTGTGAGTGCGGATGCACCCTTTGGAATAGATAATATTAAAGTTTATGCCGAGGGAGATGAAATTAATTCTAGCAGTAGCAGTTCATTTAATCTCACCTACGAAGTACCAGCCAATAAAAACAATTCTAGTATAAAGATAGAAGCCAAACTTAAAGACGACAATGGCAATGAGACAAGCGCCTCAGACAGTGTCTCAGTAAGCTTCTAAACTATAAAGGACAAAAAACACCCCAATTTTTAAGAGGGTGTTTTTATTTTTTTTTATTGGCCGCGTAAGAGTGGGGAAATGCGATGGATAGCCTCGGCTTCATCTTTGCGCATGGTCATGCTTTGCATATTCATTATAAGGCCTTTAATTTTTTGCGGGTCGGGAACTTTGTGAAAAAGAAATCTTTCGGTATTGCCAGCCGTCTGAACATGTACATCACCAAAGTTTAAAATAGTCGGGATAAGACCTACGATATTAACGGAGGTGTCTTGTATTTTATCAAATTTAAGTTCGCTGATTGTTCTGATAAAAAGAGCTTTTTGTTCGATGTTAACAATGCGTTCGTTGGTAATAATCCAGACATCAAAATAAAAATCTATCCAAATAATAAAAGCATAAATCCAAAGGAGAATCATTATGAAACTTTCAATAAAAAAGAAAATAGGTAAGTCAGCATTGTCTGCAAAATACATGGGCAAAAATTGCAAGGAAGCTAGCATTAAAAACAAAACCCCGATTAGTATAAAATACTGTTCTAAGATATTAAACCAATGGCGACGAATTATGGTAATAATTATTTCCCCATTGTGTTGGCCGTGAAAATGAAACTTTTCAAATTTTTGCATAATTTTATTTTTAAAAAGATGAAGAATCGAGATTAAAAGTTGAAACAAAATTAAAAGCGTTAATGATATCTATGTTTATAAAGATTGAAAAATTTATTAAAAATAAAATCACCAAAACGGAAACAAACAGAATCAGCATAATGGTGGATGATTTTTTATTAATTGAATAGCGAGTAATGTGATAAATTATAAAAATGCTCGCTACGAAACAACCCAGTAAAAATATTAAGTAAAAAGCGATAAATGCAAGGTTCATATTTTTTTATTTTTATTTATTTTAAATAAGACTATTCAAATTAATTTTCCACCCCCTCTGTCCTATCGGACATCTCCCCCTCAGAGAGGAGGAGAGGGGAACGAGCAATTATTTTAATAAGCATAACCCAGATGCAGGTAGCCTTTTTCCGTAACAATTCTTCCTCGGGGAGTGCGGGCCAATAATCCACACTGAATCAAAAAAGGCTCGTAGACATCTTCGATGGTTTGCACCTCTTCATGGGTAGCGGCTGCAATGGTTTGGATTCCCACCGGTCCGCCTTTGAAATTTTCTATGATTATTCGGATAATATCTCGATCTGCCGGTTCAAGTCCCAGCTCATCAATATCAATCATTCTTAAAGCTTGTTGGGATATTTCTTTATCTATTATATCTGTATTTTCCATTTGTGCAAAATCGCGGACTCTTTTTAATATGCGATTAGCCACTCGGGGTGTTTGGCGGCTACAGGCGGAAATATTTTTACAGCCTTCTTCATTGACGGAAATATTTAAAATTTTGCTAGAACGCTTAATGATAGATTGAATTTCCCCAGTTTCATAAAAATTTAATTTGTGGATAGCGCCAAATCTATCGCGCAAAGGATTGGAAATTGATCCTAGGCGGGTGGTTGCACCAATTAGAGTAAAGTGAGGCAAATCTAATTGAAGAGTTCGAGCGGATGGACCTTTGCCGACAATGATATCTAACTTGTAATCCTCCATGGCGGGGTAGAGAATTTCTTCTACCAATTTATTGAGGCGATGAATCTCATCAATAAATAAGACATCCCCATCATTCAGATTAGTTAGGATTGATCCCAAATCGCCCACTCTTTCAATGGCCGGACCAGAAGTTATTTTTATGCCCACATTCATTTCTTTGGCGATAATATTAGACAGAGTGGTTTTCCCGAGGCCGGCAGGTCCATAAAGTAAAATATGCTCTACGGGCTCATTTCTTTTTTTAGCCGCACTAAGCAAAATATGCAGATTTTTTTTAATCCTCTCTTGCCCGATATATTCGTTAAAACTTTGGGGTCTTAAAGTGGAATCTATTTTTTTGTCTTCTTCCTGTTCTTTTGAGTTAGTAATAACCATAATGATATAAATCACGAAGCTACGCTAATTATTTCGCTAATAAGCACGAATAAATATAATCAATGTCATTGTGTGATTAATAAGTTTATCTTTTCATTCGAGATTATTTGAGTTGGATTCGAGTCGATTCGTGACTTATGCTCATTATATCACCTCTTGACAGAAAAATAAAGATATGCTAGTATTAAAAGTCATGAGAAATGGCAAAAAGAAGATTGAAGAATAAAGTTGTTTTTATTGTTCAATTTGGGAGCTTTCGTCCAGATATGGGTGAGGTGGTTTCGGCTGCGTCATACCTCGACACCGTTCTCTACCTGGAAAATTTATTTTTTGGGACTGTCTGCAGATCAATAAGCGCAACTAAAAAAGTCCAGACTTGTCTGGACTTTTTTGTTTTTTAATCTTCTTCGTCTTTGGCTACGCGATTTACTTCTTCGAGGGTTGTTTCTCCTTCAAGAACTTTCAGTACTCCATCTTGATACATTGTGAGCATGCCATTTTCTATGGCTTTACTTTTTACTTCTGAAGAGAGAGCATTTAAAGAAATTAATTTCTCGATTTCTTTGTCAATTACAAGAACCTCGCTGATAGTGGATCGGCCCTTGTAGCCGAGATAGTTGCATTTTTCGCAACCTTTTGGTTGGTATATTTTATCTATCTTAGAAATAACTACTTTTGCTTGAGGGGAAATTGAAGCAATAGTTTTTTCTATTTCATTTTTTGTATTTTCAGGAATAACGTTGAGCCATGAAAGCATTGACTGAGGTAGCTAATTCGTCTGAATCAACATTCATATTGATCAATCTATGCACGGAAGAAGCAGCATCGTTGGTGTGTATCGTGGAGAGAATGAGATGTCCAGTTAAAGAGGCTTGAATAGCTGTTTTGGCTGTTTCGTTATCGCGAATTTCTCCAATCATTATAATATTAGGATTTTGACGCAAAAGAGCTCGTAGGGCGGTGGAAAAAGTATAGCCATCAATTTCATTAACTTGAGTTTGCAAAATACCAGGTAATTGATATTCTATTGGATCTTCAACGGTAATTATCTTAACCTCAGGATTGTTTAAAACTTTTAGCAAGCTATATAATGTAGTTGATTTTCCACTTCCGGTAGGGCCGGTATTTAGTATGATTCCATAGGGCCGCTTAATTTGATCTAATAATTTATCTAAGTTTTCTTTTCGAATTCCTAATTTATCTATTTCCAATGCGGTAGCGGACTTATTCAAAAGACGCATTACAACTGTTTCTCCGTAGCCTCCCAAGATAATAGAGACACGAACATCAATCTCGGTATCGGTGATGTTTTCATATTTTTTAGCAAGAGATATTTTAAAGCGGCTGTCCTCTACTCCAGATCGAATGCCGGTTTTTAATCCGGAAAGTAGTTTTATTTTTCCTAATAAATTAGGATATTCGTTGAGCGGAATAGAAGCGATGTCTTGCAAGATGCCGTCAATTCTAAATCTTATTTTTATAGAGCTGGTTTCCGGTTCGATATGAATATCTCCCGTAGACAAAAGAAGCGCGGAGGCAATTATTATTTCGATTAAATTATTAGAGTTTGTTTTCTTAATGCAGTCATTGAATTTAGTTAAGTCTTTTACGTAAATGCTGGCTTCGGTTAGGTTTTTTTCGGATATTAAGATGCTTCTAGATAGGGATTGATTCATCAAATCTTCATAGATGTCTTGCAAGAAAGCTGTTTGCCCAGTAACTCTCCAAACTTCATCCATAGAGGTTATTCCCTCAAGAACTTTTATTATCCCGTCTTGAGTCATTGTTACCATTCCATCTTCAAGAGCTGCTTTAGTTAGATCGCTTTCACTGGCCATTTCAATAATTAATTTTTCCATTTTGTCGTTGATGGTAAGAGTTTCAAATATTCCTATCCTGCCCTTGTAACCAAGATTATTACAGTAAGGGCAACCTTTGGGTTTGTACAAAAATTCTATATTTTTGGGAATTTCTATCTTGGATTTTGGTGATATGATAGAAATTAATTTTTTAATCGTATCGATTGTCTCGAGGGCAGGTTTGTATTTTTCTTTACATTTAGGACATAGTTGCCTCACTAAACGTTGTGCCATGAAAATATTTACAGAAGAAGCAATTAAAGAAGGACGTACGCCCAATTCTAATAATCGAGAAACCGAAGCGGGGGCATTGTTGGTGTGGATAGTGGAGAAAACCAAATGTCCAGTGAGAGCGGCATTGACAGAAATCTCAGCTGTTTCACTATCTCGTATTTCTCCCACCAGAATGATATCAGGATCCTGTCTTACTATGGCGCGCAATCCATCACTAAAAGTAAAACCTCTGTCATTTTGAACTTGTGTTTGCGAAATTCCTTTTATTTCGTATTCAATAGGATCTTCTATGGTTATAATCTTTATATTAGGGGTATTTAACTTTCGCAAAAAGGAATACAGTGTAGTGGTTTTTCCACTACCAGTTGGTCCAGTTATTAAAATCATTCCATTGGGTTTGGATAATTGGAGAGCTACTTGTTCGCTAGACAGACCCTTTAAACCTAAATTTTCTATGTCTACATTAATAGATGATTGGTTAAGAAGCCTGAGCACAACACTTTCTCCATATTTCCCTGGTATAATGCTTGCACGAATATCAACTCGTTCATTTCCTTCGGTGGCTGTAATATCAATTGAAAAATGTCCATCCTGAGAGATATCTTTTAAATTTAGTTTCATTTTTCCAATCATTTTTATTCTGGAAAGCATGGACTTATAAGAGGGTAAGAAAAATTCTCCTATGGTTTGCAATACTCCATCAATTCTGTAGCGCATCCGGACGCTTGTTTTTTGGGGTTCAAAATGAATATCACTGGCGCCCATTTTGATTGCCCCAGAAAATATTGTAGATAATATTTCACTGGTATTCATTTCGGACATTCGTTCTTTCAGAGATAACAATTCCTTAAATTTTTCCTCAAATTCATCCAGGTCTTTCCCTGAAAGTGAAATAAGGAAAAAATCAAGATTTTCTATCAAGATGTTTTCTCTATATTTTTTCCAAAGGCTATCCATGGATGATTGAGATACTACGCAAACAATTATTTCCCATCCTTTCTCTTCCTTGAGTGATTTCAAATAGTTTAAAGTGGCTTCATTGGTTGGATCAGAAACTACTATTTGGCTTTTTTTCCCAATTTTTTTAATTACTCCAATTTTAAAATTAATGGAATCCTCTTGAGATATATTCCTCAAAACTTCTATGTCTAAAGGAAAAATATTTAAGTCAACATATAATAAGTTTAGATCTTTGGCTAAAGAAGCGGCTATTTGCTCTTCTTCTTCACGGTTGAACGTGGAAATTTTTTTATTTATAAGGTCAACTTTTTTTGTATCCTGTTCTTTGTTTTGCTTATCGGTAACTATAGTAATCATATTTTTATTTTTTTATTTTAGGGTGCATCTGTATTATATCACAAAAACCAATTTTGAGGTTGGTTTTAAGAAATATTTTGGGTGTTGTTTTTTTATTTTATCAAAAGTTGTTTTAATTTTTCCAAGCAGTATGTTTCCGCGTCAGAAATACTTTTAGAATCTAAGTCGAATTCTAACGTATCTCCTATCAATAAGCCGTTTTCAAACGGAGGAATGACGGGCATTTTTTCTGGATTAGAAAATTTCAAAACTCCCTTAACCCGTTCGCTGGAGACTGCATAAAGAATTAGAAAAATTTCTCCAGCCTCATAATTGGCTTGGATTTTATCTAGGATAAATGAAATATCGGAGGGCTCCGTCCGGCTTTGCACAAAATCTTCTATCGAAACAACTGACCAGGAAAGTTTCAACTCCTCGTCCCATTTTAGCTTAGACATAATTCTTCCCCAAAGCTTGAGTATGTTAAAGGGTTGAGTTTTGAATAAGTGTCTAATTATTTCTTGTTGATTGGCGCCAGAAACCATTAAATCGGAAGATATCTTGAGGGCATGAGGAGTAGTCTTGGTGTTTTGGAAACTTTTAGTGGCACTAATGATTCCTGTTAAAATACATTTAGCTATGTCATTTTTTATTAAGGAAGGATCAATTTCGTGGAAAAGATCAAAGAGAATTTCCGATACCGAAGAAGCTTTTATATCAATTAAATTTATCTGGCCAAAATTATCATTAGTACTGTGGTTATCAATATTAATAATGGGAACTTCATAAAAAATATCAGGATTTTCTTCAAATATTTTTCCAAAAGATTCTTTGTCTGGAGAGTTAAGGCAAATCAATAAATTGTATTTAAATTCGGCTGGGATAAAAGAAAAATCCCTGGGATCAATAGTGCCATTTTCAGGGGTAATGTGTATTCTCGTTTCCTCGGCTAGCTCTTCGGTTTTTATGCTGGTTATTTTATTGTATTTGGTATTGAAGGATAAAATAAAATCTCGAGCACCCAAAACGCTGTCGCGGATGTCTTGCGGTTGAGGCAAAAAATTTAATTTTTTAATATTTCCCAATGGATCACTTGTGGCGATGTCTGAGTCGACACTTTTTTCTTTCAAAAATAAATAAAAAGCTAGGCCAGATCCAATAGCGTCATTGTTGGGATTTTGAGGCAGTAAAATCAGTATCTTTTTGGCAGATAAAATTGTTTCTTTAATTTGGTCGTTAATTTTGAGAGCCATAAATGTAAATAAATCCTAGAAAATGCTATTAAAGGTTAGTAAACAAAAATAGCAGAGAAAAAGCGGTCTGTCAAATGTTATGTTGAGGGATTGAAATGAGGGATCAAGGAAGGAGGATTACAAAAAAAATCTTTTGACAAATTCATTTAAATCTGCTAGGATAGGGGTGAAGTTGAAGGAGGTGCGGATTCGCTGGTTAGCGGATCTTTTTTTATAAATAATATAAAGAGTATAATAAAGTAATAATTTATAGTTTTTTGGTTTCTGAGCATAGACCTAGTTGTCGCTAGCTACCAATCAACTAATTACCAAATAATATGGCAAAAAAACAAGAAGAGCAAAGAGCTGGTATAAATTCAAATGAATTTAACAGCGCCATTTCTCAAATTTGTGATGAGAAAGGTATAAATAAAGATAAGGTGATGCAAACAGTGGAGGCCGCCTTGGCCGCAGCTTACAAAAAAGATTATGGCAAAAAGAGCCAAAATATTCGGGCTGAAATAGGCGGTGTTGATGGTGGGGTTAAATTTTTCTTAATAAAAGAAGTAGTTGATGAAAGCGTTCGGGAATTTGTTGAGTTCGAGGAAGATGAGGAAGAAGGCGTTAAAAAAGTTGTGGTTAAAGATAAAAAAGAGAGCGAAGAAGAAAAGATGGCTAGATTTAATCCAGAAAGGGATATTAAATTAGAAGAAGCCTTAAAGATTAAGAAGGATATAAAAGTCGGAGATGTAATTGAGACAGAATTAGAAACTCAAGAAAGTTATGGTAGAGTAGCGGCTCAAACAGCTAAACAAGTTATTATTCAAAGAATTAGAGAAGCTGAGAAAGATGCGATGTATGAAGAATACAAAGAAAAAGAAGGGGAAATTTTAAACGGAGTAGTACAAAGAATAGAAGGACAAAATATTTTTATCGATCTTGGAAAAGCAACGGGGGTATTATTCCCTTCTGAGCAAGTAAGAGGAGAAAATTATAAAATAGGACAAAGACTTAAAGTTTATCTGGGTAAAATAGAAGCTGACAATAGAGGTCCTGGTATAATTTTAAGCAGAACTCATCCTGAGATGGTTAGGAAATTATTTGAATTGGAAGTTCCGGAAATATTTTCAGGAACAGTCGAAGTAAAAGCTATCGCCAGAGAAGCTGGCTCTAGAACTAAAATAGCAGTTGTTGCTAAGGAGGAGGGGATTGATCCAATCGGCTCTTGTGTAGGGCAAAAAGGAACTAGAGTGCAAGCCATCATTGATGAACTAGGAGGAGAAAAAATTGATATTATTGAATGGAATGAAAATATAGAGAAATTTATAACAGCGGCGCTTAGTCCGGCCAAAGTTTTGGGAGTAAAAATTAAAGACGAGGAAGCAAAAGAGGCTATCACTATGGTACCAAGTGATCAATTGTCTTTAGCTATTGGACAAAAAGGACAAAATGTTAGATTGGCAGCCAAGCTAACAGGTTGGAAAATTGATGTGGTTGGCGAAGAGGGTGCTGAAAAAAGAACTAAAAAAGATGATGTTGTTGCTAAAGATGAAGTAAAAGAGGAAGAAATTGCAACCGAAGAAGCGAAATAAGTTGTTTATTAATAAAGAGAATGTTTGTATGGAAATTAAAAAATTGCCAAAATCAAAAGTGGAATTTAAATTGGTTATTGCTTGGGATAACTGGAAAGTTTTTTTAGACGATGCTGTCCAAAAAATTTCCAAAGAAATAAAAATTGAAGGGTTCCGCCCAGGTAAAGCTCCTAAGAAAATTGTAGAGCAAAAAGTTGGAAAAGAGGTCATTCTGAATACCGCAGCTGAAGAAGCAATCAAAAAGAATTATCCTCAGAAAGTGAAAGAATTAAATTTGGACACTATCGGATCTCCAGAAATAGATATAATTAAATTGGAAGAACAGGTTGATTTGGAATTTGTGGTGGTTGCTTCTGTGATGCCCGAGGTGGAATTAAAAAAATACAAAGACGAAGTAAGTAAGCTAAACAAAGCTTTTGCTAATGAAAAAACAGAGATCGCTCTTGAAGATATCTTGAAGGAACTTGAGAAAATTGCCAAAAGCAGAGCTAAATTAGTTACTGTTAGACGAGAAGCTAAAAAAGAAGATTCAATTATTATTGATTTTGAAGTGCGAAAGGATGGAATTTTAATTGAAGGCGGTTTAGCCAAAGATCATAATTTGATTTTAGGCAGTGAAGTTTTTATTCCAGGATTCGAAGATCATCTTTTGGGGATGAAAGAAGGTGAGGAGAAAAATTTCGAACTAAAATTCCCCAAAGAATATCATGAAAAAAATTTGGCAGGGGGACTGGCTCAGTTCAAGGTTGTCATAAAATTAGTTCAAGAAAGAGAAGTTCCTGTGATTAACGATGAGTTTGCTAAATCATTGGGTAATTTCAAAGATTTGGAAGAATTAAAAAAGAATATCGAGGAGGGCATAAAAAAAGAACAAGAGTTCAGAAGACAAGAGAAAAGAAGGGGTGAAATGATGGAAATTTTGATAAATAAGGTAGAGTTATCAGATGAGCTTCCTGAAATATTGGTCCACGAAGAAGTTCACAAGATGTTACATGAATTGGAATCTCAGATCCAACAAATGGGGATGAGCCTAGCTGATTATGTGGGGCAATTGGGAAAAACTATAGATGATTTGGAAAAGGATTGGATCCCACAGGCCCAAAAAAGAATTAAAGCCGCTTTGGCTTTAGAAAAAATAATAAAGGAAAAAGAAATTAAAATTTCTTCCGAAGAAATTGAGGAAGCCATGAATAAAACTTGCTAAAGATAAAATTGATATGAAAAGATTATTCGATTATACTAATGGTATACTAAAAAATGAAGAGGCTTTCAAGATGTTGGAAAAAATGTAGATTTTTTCAACTTGCTAAGAGATAAAATATTATGAGTAAAACTTCAAATCAATTTTTAATTCCGACCGTAATTGAAAAAACGAATTATGGCGAAAGAGCTTATGATATTTATTCTAGGCTGCTAAAAGATAGAATAATTTGGATAATATGGCTAACGCTGTGATTGCCCAACTATTATTTTTGGAATCTCAGAATTCAAAAGAGGATATTAAAATTTATATAAATTCTCCTGGTGGAGTGGTAACTTCTGCTTTGGCTATTTATGATACGATGCAATATGTCAAACCGGATGTACAGACTATTTGTGTGGGATTAGCTGCTTCGGCCGCCTCTTTGCTTTTAGCTGCCGGAGCGAAAGGAAAAAGAATGATTTTGCCCAACGGAGAGGTAATGATTCATCAGGTGATGGGAGGCGCGCGCGGACAAGCTACTGATATTGATATCCACGCTAAGCAGATCCTTAAAACCAAAAAAAGATTAAGCGAAATTTTAGCCAAACATACTGGGCAAAAATTTGATAAAATAGAAGAAGATACGGAGAGAGATTATTTTATGAGTGCCATTGAAGCTAAAAAATATGGAATAGTGGATAGAGTTATCCAGTAATTTTTTTATTTTTCTTAAAAGATGCTATAATAAAAGAAATTCATATTTCTTAAAAATTAGAATTTACGTATTTGAATATTATTTTTGTTTAATACGTTTCTGAAAAATATCATTTTTTCTCGCCTTTCGCAGTAGCACGGCTCGCCTCGCTAAAGCTATGGCGAAGCGGGCAGTTCAAAAAAATAATATTTTTCATAAACTAAGATTGCAGTAGCTCAAATGTGTAAGTCATAAAAATAAAAACAAATAAAAAAGTATGCCAAAATTTCTTTATGTAGCCAAGAATTATGACGGTGAAGTAAGAACCGGAGAATTAGTCGCTAAAGATGAACAAGGAATAGCTCAGCAATTAAAAGCGGATGGTTTTTTGGTTACTTCGGTCAGGGAAATGGAAGATGATGATGGAAAAGTAAGGGTAGCTTTTATGGATAGATTTACAAAAATTGCCCTTAAGGACAAAATGATGTTTGCTAGAAATTTGAGTGTGATGATAAGCTCGGGCTTGACGGTTTCAAAGTCGATAAGGAATTTGGCTGATCAAACAAAAAATAAAAAATTCAGTCAGATTTTATTAGCTATTTATGAGGATATCAAAGCAGGAAAAAATCTTTCAGATGGAATGGCAAAATATCCCAGTGTTTTTAGCGAACTTTTTGTGAATATGGTAAAAATTGGAGAAACTGGCGGTAATTTGGATGAAACCTTGACCATAGTGTCAGTTCAGTTAGAAAAAGAACACGCCCTTTTAAGTAAAGTACGAGGAGCGCTCATGTATCCAGCTGTTATTATGGTTGCAATGACAGGAGTGGCTATTTTGATGCTCACCTATGTGCTTCCCCAGATGACTGGAGTTTTCAAGGATATGGATGTGGAACTTCCCAAAAGCACGCAATTCATAATAGCCATGAGTGATTTGTTCAAGGAGCATAGTGTTATTGTTTTAATAGCAATGATTGTCTTTGTTATTTTCTTGAGATTGGCTATGAAGACCAAAGCGGGAAAGAAAGCTATAAGTTTTATTTCTTTAAAATTACCCGCTATTAATAATATAGTTATAAAAACAAATTGTGCTAGGTTTTCTAGAATTTATAGTTCCTTGTTGAAAAGCGGAGTAACATCTTTAGATGCTCTAAAAATAGTTGCCAATACTCTTTCTAATTATTATTATAAAAAGGCATTGAGAGATAGCATAAAGCAACTTCAAAAAGGAATAGATTTAAGCAAGGTTATCGGTGAAAATGAGAAAATATTTCCTGTTTTGGTCAAGCAAATGATTGAGGTAGGAGAACAAACCGGAGAGACAGAAGCGATTTTGATTAAAATGGCTGAATTTTACGAAGACGAGGTAAACCAAGTGACGAAAAATATTTCTTCCATAGTCGAGCCGGTTTTGATGTTGTTTATGGGAATTGCCGTGGGTTTTTTTGCTATCGCGATGTTACAACCAATGTACGGCTTAATGGACAACATTAAATAGCTGGATTTATTTAAGACTGTTTTGACAAGACTGTTTTGTTTACGTTTTATTGACAACGAGAGTAAAGTGTAATATTATTTGATAAGTGTTTTAAAATAAAGCGAATTTTACACCGCGGGGTAGAGCAGTCTGGCAGCTCGTCTGGCTCATAACCAGGAGGTCGCCGGTTCGAATCCGGCCCCCGCAACAAGTAATGAGCAGGAGTATCTGGTATTAAGTATTTTGTATTTTGTATCAAGTTTTTTTGAATACTAAATTCAAAATACTTTATACTAAATGCTAAAATGCCAGGATAGCTCAGTTGGTTAGAGCGCAGGACTCATAAGCCTGAGGTCGAGAGTTCGAATCTCTCTCCTGGTACAAAAATATATAAACATGTAGCATGAAACATAGAACAAATCTTTTTAATTTGCTGTATGCTTCATGTTGTATGATACATGAAACGGGGGCGTAGCTCAGCTGGTTAGAGCGATTGCCTGTCACGCAATAGGTCGCCGGTTCGAGTCCGGTCGCTCCCGCTTAATACAGGAAAAGATGATTAAATTGAATATTTTTTTTGTATAAGAGCGCACCTAAAAAATGTGTTTTTATTTTTTGACAAATGTACAAATTTGAACTATAGTACAAGAAGTTAATTAGTAATTAATAAATTTGATTTTGGAAGAAACTTACACTTGAAACCTGAAATTTGTAATAATTTTACATAATCTACGCATTTTATCCATTAGCGTTATTTGTGTGCTTATTCGAATTATTCGAGTCGCATTTATATTTTCAATAGCGACTCTAATACTCCAATTACGTTCTAATAACTCGAATATGAATTTAATCGTGTAAGTTTAAAATTATTTTAAATTCCTTGTTTCAAGATTCTTTCAAAATCATAAATAAAATATGGAAGAGAAAAAATGGACTCTCCAAATTGGAGGTCGAGAACTTCGCATAGAAACCGGAGTTTTAGCTAAACAAGCTAGCGGAGCTGTAAAAGTTAGCTATGGAGACACAGTAGTTCTGGCTACAGCGGTTATGAAAACTGGTGCAGCTAGCAATATGGGATATTTCCCTTTGATGGTGGATTATGAAGAGCGCTATTATGCTGCGGGAAAAATAAAGGGATCCCGATTTATTAAAAGAGAAGGACGTCCTTCTGACGATGCTGTTTTGACAGGAAGAATGATTGATAGATCAATCAGGCCTTTATTTAATGGTCGAATGAGAAATGAGGTGCAAGTTATAATAACAGTTCTCTCTATTGATGGGGAAAATGATCCGGATATAGTTTCTATTATTGCAGCTTCAGCAGCGCTTTCTATTTCCAATGTTCCTTGGAATGGTCCAATTGGAGCAGTCAAGGTAGGAAAGATTAATGGTGAGTTAGTGCTCAATCCAATTAATGGGGATCTTAAGGATGGGGATTTAAATTTGGTAATTGCTGGAACTGAAGATAAGACCAATATGATAGAGGCGGCCGCTAAGGAAATTCCAGAAGAAGACATTCTAGAAGCTTTTGAATTCGGACAAAACGCTTTGTCTAAAATAGCTAAATTTATAAAAGATATTCAAAAAGAGTCGGGCAAAGAAAAATCCGAGCCAGCTCTTCTTCAGGGAGATGCCGAGTTTGAAAAGAAGATTAAAGATCTTTTTGCAACTGAAAAACTTGAGCAAGCTCTGTACATAAAAGAAAAGAAGGAAATGGAAAAAGCCGTGGGCGAAATAAAAGATGAAGTGTTAGAATATATTAAAGAAAATCATCCCGAAGATTTTGATAAAAGAAAAGATATTGCCAATCTTATATTGGATGAAGTTTGCGATGAAATGGTGCATAAAAATATTATCGAGAGCGATAAACGCCCCGACGGTAGAGGTCTTAAAGAAGTTAGAAAAATTACTATTCAAACAGGGATTTTACCAAGAACTCATGGGACTGGACTTTTTACTAGGGGTGAAACTCAAGCTTTGACTGTGACAACCTTAGGATCTCCAGGAGACGAACAAATAATTGATACTATGGAGGTGGATATGAAAAAGAGATATATTCATCATTATAATTTCCCTCCTTTTTCTGTGGGAGAAGTTAGGTTTATGCGCGGACCGGGCCGAAGAGAAATTGGACATGGGGCGCTAGCTGAAAAAGCTTTAATTCCCGTTCTTCCATCTAAAGAAGAATTTCCCTATACGATGCTTTTGGTTTCCGAAGTGCTTGAATCTCAACATTATCTCTTATGGATGCTGGGGTACCGATAAAAAGACCGGTGAGTGGAATTGCGATGGGAATAATTGTGGGCAAAAATGATAATGAATTTAAAGTTCTAAGTGATATTCAAGGAATGGAAGATCATTACGGGGATATGGATTTTAAAGCAGCTGGAACAGAAAAGGGCATAACTGCGTTACAAATGGATGTAAAAGTAGATGGTGTAACAATTGAAATGTTAAAAAATGTTTTGACTCAATCTAAAGAAAGTCGGATGTTTATAATGGGAGAAATGCTCAAGGTAATAGCTGAACCGAGAAAAGAAATGTCTCCTTACGCACCGAGAATTATTACCCTTCAAATCAACCCAGATAAAATTCGTTCAGTAATCGGACCCGGTGGAAAAGTTATCAATGAAATTATTGACGAAACTGGAGTGCAAATTGACATAGAAGACAGCGGACTAGTTTTCATCACTTCTCCAGATCAAGTTTCTGCCGATAAAGCTAGGGAATGGGTGGAAAATCTTACCCGAGAAGTAAAGGCTGGAGAAATTTTTAATGCTAAAGTAGTTAAAATAATGGATTTTGGAGCTTTTGCTCAATTGTTACCAGGTCAAGATGGATTAATTCATATTTCAGAGCTATCAGAGCAACGTGTCAATAAAGTTGATGATGTGGTTAAAGTAGGAGATATGGTGATGGTAAAAGTTAAAGAAATTGATAAAATGGGCAGGATAAATCTCTCCATGAAAGATGCAAAGAAATAAAACTTAAAATTATTTTTTAAAAAGCGATTCGCAAGTGAATCGCTTTTTATTGGGCTAATAAATTGAGTTCTAGTGTTTTAATGCTCGATTGTTTTAATGTTCTATGTTTTTTATTTGGCAATAAGTGAAAAATGTTAT
Organism: Candidatus Moranbacteria bacterium GW2011_GWF2_35_54; assembly: GCA_000990945.1. Classification (GTDB taxonomy): domain Bacteria; phylum Patescibacteriota; class Minisyncoccia; order Moranbacterales; family UBA9337; genus UBA9337. Next base: position 29,614 of record LBQR01000025.1, on the reverse strand, counting down.
AATATAAGTATATAAAAAATTACTTCTTAAATATGTTCAATAAAAATAATAACAAAACAAAATCTGAAAATGAATATTTAGAATCAGTGAAATTCCACACCATGAAAAAAGATCTTTTGGGTGAAAATGATAATGCCATAGAAGAGAGCAGTGATGGAATAGCAGAGGATTATAACAAAGAAGGTAGCCCATTTCTGAGTAAGACTGTTGCTATCAACGTAGAAAATAATTTAGAAAATAAAGCAAGTGACGGCTTATCCAAAGAAGCAGATAATATAGGGGCGAGATCGGGCACTATGCCAAAAAATTTAAATAGTTATCCGCATATACCTACTGCAGAGACGGAAGCTCCCCCAAGTGTTAAAAATGCGGATATGGCGAGTTTTGAAACACTTAATGAAAAAAGTAGTACCTTTATTTATGGGATAATTTTTGTAATAATTTTATTGCTTGGTGCGGGCGGATATTACATTTGGTTTATGAGAGATGAAAAAGATAATGATATCTCTAAATCAGGGATAACTGCGGATTCAAACAAGAAGAGCAGTGCTAATCCAGAGAATAATTCTACTAATGCCATAAAGGACTTAGCGGATGATAAAAGTGGATTTTCCGATAAAGTTAATTTTATGGTTGTGAATGATGAAGAATTTGACCAACTTGGAATTAAATCTATAATTGAAAGAAAATTTATAGAAATGGAAAAATATAGTGGCAATCAACTGGAGTTTTTAGTAGTAGATAAGAATAATAAGCCGATTTTATTTAAGAATTTTATTGATAATTTTAAAATATATTTGAGTCCTAATGTTGTAAATAACCTATCCCCAGATAATTTTTCTTTATTTCTATACAAAAATAAAGACATAAAAAGAGTTAGCGTTGTTGTGGGTACAAAAAATAAAGATTTATTAAAAACAAACTTAGTTAAAAACGAAAGAACCCTAGTTAAAAATATAGAAGCATTGTTTACATATGCTAAGCCCGAAAATATCTCAGCTAGTAAGTTTGGCGAGAGCAACTATAATGGCAATATCATTCGATATGTCAATTTGAATAAAAGTCTAGATTTATCATTAGATTACGCTGTGGTGGGTGATTATCTCATGGTTGCTACCAATAAGGAGAGTGGAAGATTGATTATCGACAAATTATCTAAGGAAGCAGAGAGCAAAACTGATATTTTTTCTTCGGAAAATTAAGGCATTTTTAACAACCTGTGGATAAGTTGTGTATAAATTGTTTAAAAAATATCATAATTTTAATTTAAAATTTGTTTATTTTTGAGAATATTTTTTATAAAAATTCATTTAGGGGGATACGAGGCTTGAAATAAGGGTTTTGGAGAGTGAAAATTGACGACGGGCCATTTTTTTGTTATAATTGTATTGTAGTGATATAAGCACATTGACAAATGAATAAAAAAGTTATCTGGTAGAAGAAAATTTTAGCGGTTTTTCCTAAAACAGCTCAAGTTTTCTTCTACTATTCTAAACATACTTCAAAAAAAATAAAAATAAAAACAAAAAAATAAAATTATTAGTCCCACTAAGTTTGGGATAAAATCGTTAATTGAGTGGGACTAATAAAATTTTTCTAAAAATAAAAATAAAAAGAAAAATAAAGTTCTTTAAAAAAGGGTTCGTCCCAGAGAAAAGTAGAGGATAACAAGTATGTACACAAAATACATGCATTCCCATAATCACTGATTGCCTGTCACCCGGGCTAGGGGATTTCCGGTTTACATGTTGGTACATGTCAAACACCAGGCGCTCAAGCCACTTTATTTATATATTCGGCGTTCAGCGCCTGGTTTCCATAACCTTGTCAGGTGTTTGTTAATTTAAAAGTTAAGTTAGCTGGCACTTGAGTGGGTAAAAAAACATCTTTCTTTGAAGGATGTTTTTTGTTCCCTACAAATTACCACGTAAAACAAAAAATAAATTTTTTATCACGTGGCGGGTGAATCAAATACTCGTCCGTAGTTGCTACGAGCGTTTCCGGCGGGAGAATATGCGAATTATGGAAATTTATTGAATAGATTTAAAAGTTAAAAGCGTAAAGCGTTTTATTTTTTGAGAATTTTCAAGTTTAAAACTATTGGTGTATTTTTGAATATTTTTTTCTATGTTTTCATTTTCTACGATTACGAAAAATAATTGAGCGCCAATGAGTTCTCCGCTGGAGAATTCTTCCAATGCAAGGTTCGTTTTTGCGCAAACGTATGTTAGCGATCTTTTAAACTCAAATGAATCGATAAAGGCTGTCTGTGAAGCGCCAGGCTTTGATTTTAGCGCGTTATCCATCTTTAGGCACAATTCATTCAGTTCTCCTAAGCTAATCCCGCCATAGGCGCTTTGGGGCGCGCGGTAATTATTTAAGTTATAAGTTTTGGTAAACATATTTAAATTTGAAAAAATTAAGATAGCTAGCACTGAAAGGAAAAGAATTGCCTTTATCTGAAGAGAATTTATTTTTTCAGAGAGGTATTGACTAATTGCCCCTAGAAATAAATAGGGCAAAAAAGAAAGGATAATAAAAAATCTTAAATTTAATTCATTGCCGATAAGAAGAAAAAATAAAAAAGCTAGCAGGGTGAAGGTGCTTAAGATTAAAATTGTATCATTGGCAATAGTCCGGCGGTTAGCTTGTGTTTTCTTAGAAAAGAGAAGGTAAATTCCTCCAAAAAATATAATTAAGGAAAATTAAATTGTGAGATTTGATTAGTTTTATGACGTTACTCCAATTTTTTTGAGGCTCAATCCCCGTTAGATAATAACTACTTCCTTGCAAGAAAAATTTAATATCTGCAGCCGTGTTTTTAACAATTGATAGACTAGCGCCAGTTTTGGTGCTAGTGCCGGCTAAAAATTCCCTAAGATTTTCGCCATGGTCTAAAAAATTTCCATAAACGAAAGGGATGTTTATCAGGATGAAAAAAAAGATAAGCAAGAAAATATTTTTTAAGCTAATATTTATTTTTTTAAAATAAGCGTACAAAATAGTTAAAAGGGTCATAAGGGGCATTAAAATTAAAAGAGTGGTATGTAGTTGGGCGCTAATGCCAATAATTATTCCCAGAAAAATAAAATCAAGATATGTAGAGGCGCGATTTATCGCGTCTTGATTGGATTGGCTAACTATCCTGCTCAAAAGAAGCAAAAAAGCTAAGATTCCAAGCAAAATGAGAATATTTAATGGCATAAAAAGAAATAGCATACAAAAATGTTAAGCCTAGAGTGATATTGATAGAAAATATTTTTTTAAATAATAAATAAAATAAATAAATTGAAGCTATTGATAGAAGGGGGATAAAAAAAGCAATTCCTGCTGGAGAAAATCCGAAAATAGCGCCGGATAGATATTCTAAATAATAAAAAGCTCCACCCAGATTAAATTTAGTCCCTCCCGCTTTAGGTCCAAAAAGCGGGAAATTTTCGCCAGAGTGCATGGCGTCGATGATTTGAGCATCTCGGACCTGATCATTATTAAAGCGCAAAAGATCATTAAAATCGTAGAGTCTTAAAAAAGCTCCAATAACTATAATTATTACAAGTATTAAGATCGATTTTGACGAATTTATCGTCGAAAATATTTTTTAAACGGTTCATATTTTTAATTATTGAATTTAATATTTATAGTAGATTGAACGTAATTCCTTACTAACCACTCACTCATATCTTTGTTCCTTCTTGTTCTCTGCGAGTAATTTGAGTACTCTCAAATTGCGTGGCTAAATCTAATACATTCCTGGATTGCCACGGATAATTTGAGTACAAATTATCCTCGCAAAGACAGACCCACTTTTGCCCTAGGGGTAAGTGAGAGATTACACTTAAGTGAGTAGTTCCTAAAATTTTATAACTTTTATATAATTATCGGAGCGATTGTTGATAATTATCTGCCAGACATAATTAGTTTCTAGATTTTCGAAATAAGATTGAGCGTCTTTTTGCGGGTTGGGGTTATTTTCTAAGACGAAATGGTTCTTATCTTTTAACGCTCCTCTTTTGGATATAACAAAATAATCAGGCTGGATAACTGACAGATCTATTTTTCGATTTTTTAAACAATTGCCCTTAAAAAATCTGCAAACCGTGTCGCTATTGGACCAAATAACTAAATCATTTGCTTGAGGAAGAAAGTTTAGGTATTGAGCGGTTTCATAAGCCCCATGACCCCAAGAATCATGGATAGTATATTCTTGTGGTAAGAGAAAACTGGTATAACTGAAATAAAAAGGTTTATTTTGCCAAAGGGATATAATACTCAAAATAAAAATAACTGCAACGGTGATAATAAAATGCTTAAAAGTTTTCAACTTAAAAAGATTAAGGGATTCACGAATGATAATCCCACCCATAATAGCGATTAGTGGATAAAGAATAATAGAATATCTAGCATTGGTTACTATTTTAGCCAAAAGGGTGGAGAAAAAATAAAACAAAATAAAGATTGAAAGTGAAAATAAAACCGTGTAACTTTTCTGAGAAATTTTTCCCTTCAAAACTAGGATAGTAGAAAAAAATATTAAAACTATTAAAAACGGAGAGATGGAAAAAATAAAAGGATAGGCTTCCATTAAATATAATTGAGGATTATTAAGGATAGAGCCGTTTTTTTTGTCCATTAGAGGTTTAAAATTAAACTCCTTGGGCTCATTTATATAAGCTAAATCGCGCAATTCGTTTACTGGCGAAATTATTTGACCCGTCCAAACATTAAGCAGAGAAATCAGGATTAAGACAGAAAGTAAGGCAAGAGGAAGAAGAACCAGATATTTTTTTTGTTTAGAGAGTTGCTGGGTTATTTGTCCAATTATATTTTTTTTCCAAGTGATTAAAGCAAAAAATCCTAAAAATAAACCTATCCCAACCAAAATAATTTTTAAATTTAGAAATTGGGATATTCCCTTGAATAGATACTCGGGCTTTACGAAAGTAGCGGGTAAAAAAATGGAAAAAATAATATTTGAAATAACAAAAATAAAACCTATACCCAAAAAATATCTAGCCAGTGTTTGCCAATTTGTTTTTAAGGCTAAATCTTCTTTTTGAAAAATTATTTTTCCCAGAGCACTCAAGATAAAAAAGAAAAAAAGCATAAAGGCGGTATATTTAGAGAGAAGCGCAAAGCCGGTAATTAATCCGCAGAGTATTAAAAATTTTCTTTTTTGAGTATTGAGATAGGCCAAATAAGCTGCCACAGAAAGTCCGCCAAAAATCCAAAAAAAGCTGTCGGGGTTTATGATCTGGGAAATACCCAAAAGAATTGGATTAGTAGCGATTAAGATTGTAGACAGAAGAGCAACGCGATGGGAATCAAATGCTTTAAGGATAAGGTAGAAAAAAGCCAATAAAGAGAGACTGGAAAATATTAAAATTGGCAATCTGAATCTGAAATTGGTTATTTCTGATTGTTGATAATTATAATGTTCAAATAATTTTCCCTCGGTTGCATTTTTAGCTGGCAGATATTGATTTGCTTTTGGATCGGGCTCGACTAACAGGCCTGCGCCAGAGATAAGTGCGACAGTCACCCCTGGTTTATCGTTGATGTAAGTTTCTTCCCAATTTTTTTCCTTGAGGGCTTTCCAATATTGCGGGATGCGGTCATATTTCCAAAGGTGTTCGTCAGTGGTTTCAAATTTCCCCAAATGATAAAAACCAAAAGAAAAAAAAGATATTACGGAAATAAATAAAATTAAAAGAGTCACAATTCGTTCTTGTTTTTTCAGCATATGTTTTTAGGCTCTAAGAGCCCTATAGGGCTCTTAGAGCCTAAGGGATTTCCTCGAGTGGGGATAGGATATATTATTTCTTAAAATCTTCCGCTTCTAATATTTTAACATAGTTGCCTTGCCGATTACCAATGAAAAGAGAAAATTCAGTTTCTTTGGAATTATATATTTTTTCAAAATCATACGGAAGAGAACTTTTATTTTGGGTTACATTTAAAATTTTACTTTTTCTGCCGGAAGATATGACGAAATAATCTATAGCAGGACTATTTTTAAAAGATAACGAATCATAAAAAGAATCGCACTTACCAACAAAAAAAGAGCAAACCCCGTTTTTATCAGTCCAAACAAATAAATTTTTGGCTTCAGGTAAAGAATTTAAATATTGAGCAGCTTCATAGGAGCCGTCGCCCATATCTTTAACATCAACAATGTAATCTTTGGGTAATAAAAAAGAGGCGTAGCCGAGATAATGAGATTTAATATTAAAAAGAGTAATGCTTCCTATGATCAATAAAGTAAGTGAAATTATTTCAAAACTGTATTTGTATTTTATAATTCCAATAAGGTTGTAAATTCCAAGGGCAGAAATTATCAAAAGGAGCGGATAAAGAATTACTTGGTAACGAATGGTAGAAGCCACTTCATTAAAGGTGGTTGCAAAATAATATAATAATATAAAGCTAATGAAATAAAAAATTATTTTGATGGCTTTTGGTTGATATTTTTCCCTCACCCCCTCTTTAGTTCTCCCCCTCAGAGAGGGGGAGAGGGTGAAACGTGTAAGTCTTACATTATTAAAAATAGCAAATAAGGTAGCAAATAATCCAAAAATAACAATTGGCAGAGAGGCAAAAATGAGAGGATAAAAATTGGCACTAAAAATAGCCAGAAATGAATTAAGGCGATAAGAAGTTTTAGGAGAGCTTAGAATTGCTTCAAAATCAACCCATTGCATTTTTAAATAAGTATTTAGAAAAGTAAAAATGATAAACAATAAAAACAATCCAGATAAAATAAGTATCAAGTAGCGCTTATTCTTAAAGAAAAAATTTAAAATAGGTCCAGTAATTTTATTTTTTAACACAAAAGTATCAAATGTTAAAAATAGGGCTAAAGCAATAAAAATCGGAGCAATCGTGATAAAAGCTTGACTTAAGATAGTTCCTGTAAACAATTTTTCTAGATTTATCCAAGTTTCCGGAAACAAGAGGAAAAAAGTAACCAGCGAAATTAAAATAACGGAGAAAAATTGAATAAAAGATTTTTTTAAATATTGAGAAAGATTTTCTTGATGGTCTTTAAATAAGTATTCCAAAAAGATTAAGCCGAAAAAGAAAATATAGAGGATGTTGGCGACGTATTTAGTTAAAATAGAGAGTCCTAATAAAATCCCAGATGTATAGAGCCAAAAACGAGTTTCTTTTTTAAGGAAAATTAAGTAGGCTAAAATTGTCAGAGGGGCAAAAACCCAAAGAATTGCATCGGGGTTAATAATTCGGCTCATACCGATTAACATTGGCGAGGTGCTGATAAGAATTGTGGATAGGAGAGCCACTTTTTTGCCCAGCAATTCTTGGATAAAAATATAAAATAGTATTAAGGAAAGTAGGCAAAACAAAACTAATGGCAAGCGGAAATCTTTGTTTATGGTAAAAATATCTTTTTGGGCGACAAAACTGCCAAGTTCTTTTTTGTCATCGTAATGATAACTCACAGGATGGTCTAGCAATCCTAATCCAGAAAGAATAACCACGGTAATTCCGGGCTTATCACTAATGGAGGTGTTTTTCCAGTCCATTTCGCCCACATTTTTCCAAAAATAGGGAATTCTGTCGAGTGTCCAGAGAGGTTCATCTACCCCAGCATAATTAGCGATATCTTTGGTGCCAAAATAACCAAATATAGAAAGAGATAAAAATAATAGCAAAAGAATTGATGCGCCTTGATTTCTAAGCCACTTTAGGGGTTTAGTTTTTTCTCTAAGGGCGAAATTGTTTTTGGTTTCAATGAAAAATAAAGCCCAAATCACCAAATAAAGCCCGGTAATAAAATAAAACAAAAAATGCGCTTTGGTTTCATCGTGAATTATATAAAGTCCCCAAATAAAAACAATTTCAGTGGGAATAGATATCAGAAGAAATTTTTTGATTAATTGTGCTATACTTTCATTTTTTAAAAACTTCCAAATAATCCAAATAATCCCGCTGATACAAATGATATAAATTAAATAATGAATTTTAATATTATCAAAAATTAGAGGAAAAGCGTTAGTGGATTTGCGTTCGATGAAAAAATAAGAATTTAAAGCTAAAATAATTGAGATTATTGAAAGTGTTTTATATTCAGTTTTTCTAAATAAAGTCATAAAGTGTAATTTAATTTTAGGGGAATTTAGAAATGTGATAATTTATGATTTTGAGAATAGAACAATACAGAGTGTCATTTCGACCGGATAAATTTTTGTACTCGAAAATTTAGAAGTGGAGAAATCTCAATTAAATTTATTGACTTAGATCTCTCGGTTCTGCTATCGCTCCACTCGAGATGACATGTACCGAGAGTTTGAAGTAAATTTTTTAAATGATTAGCTACGGATGACCTCAAATGCCTTATTGTTAAAGTGTTAATATGCTAACGTGCTAAAATGCTTTATGATTCTTAGTATAGCGAAAAAACAGGAAAAAATAAAGGGAATTAAATTTTGGGGTTTGGACCGAGGTGATGTATAATTAAAACATAATTTTGAGATTATTTTTTATGAAAGAATTTGGAAATGATTCTGCTTTTGAAATTAATACCTCTCCTCATAAAGCCTCTATCCAGGAAACTGCAAATAAAACCGAAACCTCTAAAGAAACTAAAAAAATCCTTTCTCCTCAAGAGAAGGTTCTTCGGATTTTAGAAAGCGAAAGTGTTTTTGAAACAATAAATGGACACACTGTCGCAGATATTGAAGCCCTAAAAAATCCAGCTTTATGGAAAAGAAATGTAAATAAAAGAATAGGATTGGATCATGCTAAATTTTCTCCTGGAGTAGCTTTCGAATTATTGCAAGGCATGGAAATTATTCCCAAGGATGAATACGAAAAAGCCTTGCAAGAAGGAAGAGGGGCTCATGAAATTCCACTTTTCAATATCCCTGCAAGCGCAAAAGATGCTTTTGATGAAAACAAAATAAAAGAGAAGAATTATGCTCTTGATCCTTGGGAATTGTATTCTCAAGTCCCCTGGGAAAAGATTGACACAGAAGCTAAGAATGGAGATATTATTGGAGGAAAAGAACTTTTCTTAGCCACTGAAATATTCAGAAAGTTGCGAGGACATCGGAATGAAAATGGAGAGCTTATGATTTTTGATAAAACAATGAATGTTTTTAAAAAAATTACCGCCACAAAATTAAGAGAATTGGGATACTTAAGCACCAAGGACAATAACAGCATAACAAGGACACTGATAATGCATTGCCCTAATTTGCTAGAAAGCGGACTCATAAAACTCACCGATTTTGAAACTATTACTAACGACATTGGGGGAGAAATAAGCCGAAAGGAATTCGTTTCTTCCAATCCTGAAAAGCCATTTTCTGTCATGATAGATTCTGTCCGATACTATATCGGCCGGAACTATTTCATAGACGGCGAAGAAAAGATCCCTATCCAAAATATCAAAGTCGTCATTCTGGATAATAAATCGGCTGGAATCGTCAAAATGCATAACGGCCGGGAAGAGCTTGTCTATACTTTCGACCTCTTGAGCAATGAAGAAAAAGAAGCGAAAAAGAAAGTTGTTACGAGTAAAAATGAGGATAAACAATTCTCCAATGCCGATCTTTCCGCGCGCACCTCAATTGGAAAAAAAGAAATTTCTCAGCGCTTAGAGAAATATTCTGCCAGCGCAATCATCCCTCAAAAAAAAGGAGAAGGTCCTCAAAAATATGCCGAAAGGCTTTCCGGTTTGGCCCGCTACGACTATGTCCATCAAGTAACTAAAAAACTGTCTGCCGAAGCAGGCGTAGGCATCCACAATTTAAGCTGGAGAGAACAACTACAGATCGCAGAAATGGAATATGATTCAGGCGTGATGGAAAAAGACCAACGATTCATGCAATTTGCTAAAAATTATAAGCTTAACGGACTTAGGGCTTTTCTTTCCCTTGAATATGGACAAGAGATGGGCGAAAAAATTCTTAAAATCGGAGAAAAATTTGATCAATCTACAGCTGACGCTATTTTCACTAAATACGCCGAATTAGTCGATTATGCTCAAAAATCAGGAGAATATTTAGCAGAGCAATTCAATATAAATGACAAAGACAAAGCGCAAAAAATTGCTGAGCATCTTTTGCGACGAGGAAAAGTCTTGTTAAGTCTTTGCGCGGATGAAGATCTGGATTTAGAAAAAATTTATACAAAATTAGATAGTATCAGAGGCGAAGTGGAGATTTTTACCGCCACTTTGAAATCAGCTAAAGATGATGGCATGGAGATTGTTTTTGAGATTATCAAGGACCTTAAAATAGAAGAAAAAACCATAACAAAGAGAAACAACCTGACTCAAGAAGAAAAAGATAAACTAACTAAAATTTTTAGCGATAATTATAAAGACATCTTCGCCGAAAACCCAGTGGCCTATGAAAGAGTATTAAAGGACTTTGAGGCAGAAATTGATGACTTGGAAGGCCAGACTGTTTATGTGATGAAGTATAAAAACGAAATAATCGCCTTTTGTCGCTTTGCTCCGATATCGAAGCGAGAAGTTTATGGAGGATCTTTGAATGTTAGTAAAGATGTACAAGGCTTGTCTGTAGGTGATTATTTCATTGGATCTACCTTAGAGAAAGTTTCTAGAGAGTATGATATTAAGATCAAAACCAGAAAGGATAATCCGGCTAACAGTAATTATCAAAAGAAAGGATTTTTAATTATTGGAACACACAAAGAAAATGATGGCGTAGAGTATCTAGATATGTTATTGCCAGCTAAAAATCAACTCCAAAAAGCAGCTTGAACTATCTCTCACTATTTTCCCACATATACTCAAACCAAGCCTTGTTCATTTCATAAATATTGCGATCTTCTATAATAATAGAAACGACCTGGCCATTTTCAATAATTTGATAGGATATCTTATTGTCATAAATCTGAATGGACGACTTGAAAGGTGAGATATTTTTTTCAAAATAACGGATCTCGGTAATCTCTTGGTATTCCTTTTTTTGCTCTTCGTCACCTAGTGATTTAGCTCCAGCACGAATGATTTTTTTCTTGACTCCGGCCCTTTCTCTTCTAACTTTATACTTTTCATTTATTTCATGAAACATCTCTTCTTTTTGCAAAGCATCTCTATTAAGGAATAAGCAAATTTCCGTCTTGCTTTTTAGCGTGTCTTCCAAAACTTTTTTAATTCCATCAATCCCTTCATAAAATTCAATGCCAGGCTTGTTGTTAGCTAAATTATACATTGATACCAAAGAGCCAATTTCGCTTTCCAAATGATTAAAAGTGTTTTGAGCCGTTCGAATTTTACTTTCGGCTAGGCTTTTGAGCGTACTGGGATGAAGAGGGGTAAAATGAGCAATAGCGTTTTCTTCTTCATTTTTTTCTATAATCCCCATTTCAATTAGATCGTCCAGGGTTTTATAAACCACCCCTCTTTGCAGGGGGGTGTTTTTGGCTATAATACTAGCTTTTTGCGCGCCATTTGCAAGCAGATATTCATAAATTAGTATCTGATTTTTATTTAAGCCGAGTTGTTTTAGTATAATATTTTCCATATGTAAATTGTGTTTTTATTCACCCCCCTTCCAACCTCCCCTTGCGCCACCGCTAAAGCTAAAGCGACACGCGGTCAAAGAGGTGGAGGGGCAAAGGCATAATTTATGTTTTATTTAAATCTATTATAGCAAAATATTATCAATTTGTCAATAAAAATATGACAAAAATAAGTTATAAAATAAGGAAAAAATGCTTAAAATATATAAAAATATACTAGATTAAGCTTAAGTTGTTACTAAACTATTGACAAATCTATCAAGACATGCTATACTATGTTGTTAAGATAAATATTGTCTAGACAATAAAATCTTAGCTAGAACATTTAAAACTAAGACTTTGTAAAACAGATTCATGGAGTTTACTTTTGCGAACTATAGCATTGGTCGCATGGAGAGAGTAAAGCTAGAAGATAGGAATCTGAATTATATGTCTAAAATCGTTCAATCAGATTGGATGCGACAGGGAAAGTCGATATATGAACGATATATCCTTTCGGAATCACTTCTAAGTATTGAGTAAGATGTTTTACTATCACAATCACCTGATTAAAATAACCTCTCCCTCTTGTAATCAAGGGGGAGACTGAGAGGGGGTTTAAATCCTTTTTTCGGAAAGAGATCAGTTGCACCTAATAGACTGAACACCTATTCGGATGCAAAAATCTCTTTGATAAAATTTCTTGTCATCCTGAACTTGATTCAGGATATTAAGACAACAGAGAGATGTTATCTTGAGCAAGGCGGAGGGATATCAAAGTTCTTTGATAAAAATTTCATAGTTTCTCCAAATATTTTGGATTGCCTTTATGCGAGATGAGTAATTTCAACAAAAAATTATCGTTTCACATGGGCAATTCAAAATAAACGCTTCACGCAGACAATTTTGTTTGTGTGAAGTAAACATTCTAAAGATGGAGGTTGCCATGCAAGATTTTTTGGTCGTTCTGGCTGCTATTTGGGCAGTTATGGGAATTTCTGCTGCCATGTATGACATGGTAGCAAAAATAAATAGTGGCGCATTGGAATATTCCAATGCCATCGCATTTTTTTCTTCTATGTTTTTCAGAGGAATAATCGGTTCGATGTTTGGACCGATAACTATCATCTTTGCTTACATTGAGAAGTTAAGGCGGAGATAAGTTCACCCGGCGAGATTTATAAAGTTCTAATGAATCTCGCCACTATTATTGAAATTTTGATTTTTAAAATTGAAGTTTCATAGTGGTAAAAGTTCTTTGATAAAAATTTTGTAATTTCTTATTTTTTGAATTAATAAATGTATCGTTGTTTTACGGGAGTGATTCAAATCAAACGCTCCACATAGATATATCATTTGTGATGGAGCAAGAAATCAAAATAAATGGGAGGGTATTATGTCGTCAGGTTATGGAGTTGTTGCAAATATTAATACTCAATCTAAAGAGATTGAGCTTTACGAGGAGTCATGGTTCGATCCTGGATCATGGCAAAACACCAGAAACAAGTTGACTCCGGTCAGTTTTGACTGTGAGTCCAAAAAAGCTGTTTTGCGAAACGGTCTGGTAATAGAGGTGGGCTTTCTGTTAGACGGAAAGTCTACTAGTCACGTCTGTTCAGACAGACATCCCATAACCCAGGGTTACTGGGATACGAGAGTGGTAACAACCAGAGATGAGTTATCTTTGGTTGGAAAAAAAACATGGCGAGAGAGCGACAATGTCTGCTGCATGGCAGCAGAGAACACCGCCCTTTTTTCCTTAGTGATTTCTAATTTTCCAAAATTCGAGATCACTAAGAACTTTTAATAAATCCATTTGTTCACTGTGGCAGAACTCATCAAAGTTCAGATTAGTTCCGCCACTATTATTGAAATTTTGATTTTTGAAATCGAAGTTTCATAGTAGTTCTCCAGTCATCCCAGTTATACAATGGGATAAATTCGACGGGGTTAAAAGTTCTTTGATAAAAATTTCATAGTTTCTCTGTTTGGATCACTCTTTGCAAAACAATAAATATATTATTGTCTTGCATGGGTGATTCAAAATAAACGCTCCACGCAGACATTTCGTCTTTGGTGGAGTAAAAAATTTACTTTTCTGTCCATGAGGCAGAGAGGAGGAGTTATGTTTGAAAAAATTATGGGTGACCAGTGGCCAGAACAAGAGGTAAAAATCAGATGGAGTGCGCGGAGGCCACAGGGACTCCAAATTCGTGCTGCCGCCCATTTCACTCAGGCGGCAAAAAACTCCACTGGATGGTGGAGAAAGGAAAGCGTTCTTGTGAAAAAGTCTGCTTACGAGAGTGTGGAGTTTGGACTGCTCCACCTGGGGTGGTCTCAAATTTGCGGGGAGCGTAAGGGGGAAGGAGTAACGCCGTTTATCCGATACGTTACCTCGGGCGGTAACGTATTTACTTTCACTTCTCTCTCGGGCTACGAAAAAGCCCGAACAGAGAATACAATCAATGGACTTTCACTGGAGAAATATTTCAGCGGAGTGTCCGAAGAGGATAACCGGCAACGCTTCCAAGCGATGCTGGAAAAAATGAAACAGCCGGCATTTATTGCTGGCTGGATAGACGGCGATGAAAATCGCGCCATTTGGTCCAATGGCGAAATTGCCGAAAGGACCATCTTCGATGCCGTAAGAGAGTTGCGACTTGAAGATCTTCTCGGAGACGCCGAGGGGCCAGGTGCTTCTATGTGTACCTATCTATAAGTTCAACTGGGCAAGCGTGTGTTTAAACGCTTGCCCATTCTATAAAGTTTCTTTTTTAGAAAGGAGATTTTTAGAATAAAGTTCCAATTAAATTTAAGAAAAGTCCTCATTAAGCTGGTAAAAAGTATTTTATTTCAAAAACACTCTCCGCAAAAATATTTTGTGCGGCGCGCTAAATAATTTAGTGTAGTGAATAAAATAACCCCCGCCGAGGCGGGGCAAGCTCTCTCCATTTTGTGGAGAAAGTTTCAGATAAAATACTGCCAGCTTAGTGAGGAGTTTTTACACAGCTTAACAAAATTAGTAAATAAGAGATTAAATGATTTATTTTTTCCTTAGAATTTTGGTAAAAATTTTCAGATCTGCGGATACTATTCCTTTTAAGGCATATAATAGCCCCAAGTAAAGTGAAAATAAGCCTAATCCCCAAAGGATAAAGCTGTATTTTCCAGCAGGGATAAAGAGAGCTAGCGCATATAAAATTATGCCAGCCATAAGAACTTTTAATATTTCCTTAAAATCAAAAGAAGCTCCGAAGTGTTTTCGGATATAGTAAAGCATCGCGAGCATAACAATAAAGGACGCGATGGAGGTGGCAATAGCTGAGCCTAGAATACCCATTTTTATTATTAAAATATAGTTTAAAATAATATTTAGCGCTAAGCCAAAAAATGAAATCCACATAGCCATTAGAGTTTTTCCGCCACCATTAGCCGCAAAACTTAGCACATAGAAAATAGTTAGAAATCCCACTCCCCAAACTAAAACTGACATTGGAAGGGCGCCGGTTAAATATTTTTCTCCATAAAGAAGTTCTAGCGTTTGAGGCGCGTAAACGGAAAGCAAAATCACCATCGGAGTTAAAAAAATTAGCATGATTCGCAAAGCATTGTCTATGATTTCCTTGGCATTGGTTAAATTATTGCCGGCACTTTTTCGCGACACCATCGGCAAGAGAAAAACTGTCATAGCATAAAAAATATAATAAGGAATGCGGCCGACTGTAAGAGAGGCATTGTAAACTCCAGTTAGCGCATCGTCATGTAAAATTCCTTTGACTAAATATAAATCAATACTGATAAGCAGTTCGTAGGCCAAAAAGAAAACCACAATTTGCCAGCCGTAATTGACTAATTTTTTCCAAGGAAAATCGACGGGCAGATTTTTATCTTCGGGTAGTTGAGAAATTTTTTCTTTAATCTTTTTATCAATTATAAATTTATCGATTAAAAAAGCAATCACAAAAACGATGAAGGGAGCGATGATATAGCCCGAAATTGATCCATATAAACCAAAAATAACAGCTAGTCCAACCACAAAAATAATTCGTAAAAATGAGCGCACCGTCTTTAGTGTAGCTTGAGTATTAAATTGGTGAAGTCCTGTGTAGTAGGAGAAATAAAAAGAAGCGGCCGCAAAAGCTGGAATAATAAGAGAAGAAACTCTGAATAATGGAGTAAGAGTTGAGTCTCCGAGAGAAAGAGAAATGAGTGGAGCGCAAAGATAAAAAATAGCAGTGATGAAAGCAATCAAAATCGTTTGAATAATGATAGCCTGTTTTTTGATTTTAAAAATCAGACGAGGATTAGTTTCAAATATTTCGCTGATGTATTTGGCCATGGCGGTAGGAATTCCGTTACTAATAAGCACAATAACCATCGTAGTCAGAGTAATAATTATTCCATAGCGCCCATAATCAGCCGGTCCCAAAACACGACCCAAAATGGAATGGATAATAAAACCGGAAAGATTAAAAATAATTTCCGAAACAGTGACCCAAAGGGCGGATTTGGCGATAGCAGACATAATTTTAGTTAAAAATTAAAAGTTGCAGTTTTTTATTTATGTTTCCTCTGTCATCCCAGAAAGTAAAATTTCTTAGCTCTTCGCCAGCTGGCGAAGAGCTTTTAGAAATTTACTTATGTGGGATCTCGTTTTTTAATACTGAGATTCCACATAGATGATTTTCTAAAAGCTCGCAAACTCGCTTAGAAAATCTATCTTCTGGAATGACAATGTAGAGCATCTTTTATTAATAGTCTAAATAATTATAATAAAATCTTAATTTCTTGATGTATATCATTCACATTTCCATTTCCATTTACAATTTTCATTTCAAAAATACTTGAAAACTTATCGTATATATTTTTTTTATCTATCAAATATTGCAGACCTTGGTCGGGCACGCGGTCGCGACTCATAATTAACTCGGGGTCAGTTTGGAGATAAATAGATAGGTGCGGTTTCAAAATTTTTGCAGAGGCACGATTTATCGCATCTTTTTTGTTTCCACTGAGATATTCGATATTAATCACTGTGTCATAAAAATAGCGGTCTGATAATATGTAATCAAATCCTCCTTTTTCTAATCTCTGAATAAGTTTTTTAAAACGTATCAAATCAAGACGCAAAAATATTTTACGCAAAAATATCTGTAAGAAATTTGCTTTAGTTACACTTTTCCCGTTGTCATTCCTGTGCAGGCGGGAATCTGTTTTTTTAACTTTGCATTTTCCCAGAAGCCTGCAAATCAAACAATATTTATTTTTAAAATTGTTAATTTTAGCAGCCAAGCTAAATTCAATGGCATGAAAATAAAAAACCTTGGAACCATTGCGTTCCAATTCGTTTTTCAATATTTCAATTTGTGTCGACTTTCCAGAGCCGTCGAGGCCGGAAATAGTTATTATCTTCATGTTTTACGAAATACGAAATTAGCGAACTACGAAATATATATTAAAACAATTACCCAATATTTACAACTCTTTTGCACCTCGCTCCGTCTTTTGTGAAAGTAATTATTAAACCTAGTTTTAAATTTGTCGCTCTTAGATATCTGTAGAGTTGATCAATATCCTTTGATGAGATAAAACTTTTCTGCTTTAATTCAATAACAATCTTATTAAATACTAAAAAATCTAAGATATACAAACCTACTTCTTCGTCTTTGTATTTAACTTTGCATCGTAGCTGCTGTGTAAAGTTAATATTATTACTTTCAAATTCATTTGCTAGGGATTTTTGATAGAAACTTTCTTTATGCCCAAACCCTAATTCCCTAAAAACTTTAAACGCAAGACCCATTAGCTGATAGCATTCTTCGGCATATATTAAATCTTTCTTCGTTTTCATTTTCGTATTTCGCTAATTTAGTATTTTGTAGAATTAATACATTAGGACTGCCACTGGTTGCATCTTCGCCACTACATGCGCGACACCGTTGGCTTCGACGCCTTCGATAACGCGGTCAATATTTTTATAACGAGCGCTGTCTTGATTAATCACAATGGAAGACTGGGCGTTATAGAGTTTAATTCCTTTACTATTCATTTTAGAAAACAATTCTTCTTTGTTTGATATTGCTTCTTCATTAGAATTTTTTCCTTTGCCAGTACCATGAGGGGCGGAATAAAAACTTTCAGCATTCCTATCGGTGCCGACACAAATATAAGCATCCGTAGCCATAGAAGAGGGAATAAAGGCCGGCTCGCCAGTTTCTTTATAAACAGGATGGTGCGACATTTTGGATGGGCCATATGCGCGAGAAGTATTACTGCGATGAACGAAAACATTTTTGCCAAAGTGTTCTTCTCGGGTAATAGAAATATGAGGCAGATCATAAATTAAATCCATTTCTGGATCGCGGCCGAATAATTTTTTAATGGCCTCGGAAATATTGTGCGTGATGACAGCACGGTTAGCAGTTCCAAAATTAGAAGCGGCTGCACGAGCGTTCATATAAAGTTCTCCATCTGGACCATCTCCATCATATTTTAAAAGAGAATCATCTTTAAGCATGTGCTTTTCAATAGCGGTTTGCATTTTTTTGTAAACGTCTTTCTTTTTTGAATTAAAAGTCAGTTTTCCTAGAGTCACCATCAGCGCTTGCGATAAGTGTTCTCTTTTTTTGGCCGTGTGAGTGTACATCGTATATTGGCCCAGTATTCCAGATCCGGTATGAATCATAAAAAGATACTGTCCTTTTTGGACACCAAGTTTTTGGGCCGCTTCAATGTCGACAATGTTAGTTACTTTCATTAAATCAAGGAAATGATTGCCAGCCGCTCCGATAATGCCCAGTCTATATTTGGCAAAATGGAGATAAAGTTTGGGAATGACATCAAAAATATCTTGGCGCGTCATTTCACGCCCAAAAAAATTACCGCCACATTGAGTATTTGTCAGTTCATTTTTGGTAGTAATGCCCAAATGTTTAATGATGGCGGAAGTTCCTCCTCGGCAAATATCCACCACAGTATCAAATGGGACAGTGGTGCCGACAAATTTTTTGGTGGGAACAACTTTTACCAACTCTTGAAATAATTTATCTATATCTTGGGTGGAAAGATTTTCTTCATTAAAACTGGTTTTAAGTAAGCGCATTCCGCAGTTTGGGTCAGAATCATTAACTTGAGGTAAAATATATTTCTCGGAAACAATAGTGGTGCCAGAAGCATTTTTTCTGCCTGGTTTCGAGCAGACATCGGGCATGGCTATGGTATGGTGGAAAAAAGTATCGCTGTTGGAAGCGATATCTTCTGCCTGAGCAAAGGTTTGTTCTTCGGGAAGCAGGTCCTCGCTCATGAAAAATAGAGCCGGAACGGACATTTTTTCGGTTTTAAATTCTTGTAAATGCTGGGATTTTTTAGTAATATTAGTTGACATAATTTTAGTTTTATTGTATATTGAATCATTGGTTTTTTACTAATTTATGGTAACATATTATGGTCAAAAAACCAACGAGACATAAACATTTTTTCTTTTTTCAAAAATCCTTGAGGAGAAAATTATGAAAAGGTTTGTTTCTATATTAGTAGTTCTTTTTGTTTTGATTATCAATTCCAGTTCTTTTGCCAAGGAAATATCTGCGGGCGAAATGAGATTTATCGACTTGGATTCAACGAAGACCCTGAGCGTTCATTTCAAGGGGATACAGGGACGGACCTGTGTGGTATATATTCGGAATCTCCAAGGCAATAGAGAGATATTTTCTGAGAATATAAAATTTGATCAGCATCGTGAGGAAAGAAATATTTTTGTCGGAAAAAACAAGCTAACTTTTTTCTATGTTGAAAAGGGATTAACGGTACTTCTCAACGATAAGGAGGTGTGAGAAATGAAAAACAGAGGCGGTGTTCGCGAATGCGGATGCCGTCTCTTTAAATTTATCATTAAAAACGTAGAGACGCCCCGGTGGGGCGTCTAGAAAAAACAAAAGACGCAGTACTGCTACGTATTTGCAAGAAGAAAATAATTTTTTGTGGTTTTACAACTTATCATAAAGCTCTTGATATTTCTGAGCAGCGACATGGATGTTGAAGCTTTTGTGGGAAAATTCCAGGGCATTCTTTGCTAGAGTAAGCCTTTTTTCTTTGTTGTTGTATAAATCGACAATGGATTGGGTTAAGGCCGGAACAGAATCTTTTTCTACGGAAACAGAATTATTATCACTGGAAAATTCTTTTAAAATTGGCAAGTCAGAAATTATAATTGGCTTAGCGCAAGCCATAGCTTCGACAACTACTAGAGGAATATCAAACTTACCCTTCATATTGCCCGCTGGAAAGATACTGATGTCAGATAAATTATAGATGTCACTCATTTTATAACTTCCACTATCATGAAAAGAAACTTTATTTAAGATATTTTCTTTTTCAAGTTTAGTAATCACCTCTTCTTTTTTCTGGGCATCTTTATCATTTTTTACGCGCACAGCTAGTGAAAGTCTGGCTTCAGGGATTTGCTTGCTGATTTCAATAAAGCTATCAATAACGGTGTCCATCGCGCCCAGGCGGATGTATTCGCCGGAAAAATTAATAATAAAGTTATCTGTGGTAAAGCCCGCCTTTTTTAATTCTGCAGAACTTTTTTCTCGCGGATAATAATCATGCAGATCAATGCCGGGATAGATTTTATAAACATTTGTAAATCCTAAACTTTCTAGTTTATTTTTCGCATAATCCGAGTAAGTGGTAATGATGTCGCCAAACATCATCTTTTTTATTTCGCCGTCACTAAATAAATCTTCGCGTAAGGTGGCCACAGTTTGGATAGTTTTACTTTTGCCTTTGAGAATGTTTTTTATGAGGAAAGAATTACTTTTGGTAGGAGTAAAAAAATAATGTTTGATATCAAAAGAATTTTTAAATAAAAATTGAAAAAATAAAGAGCGTAATTTGTCGGAAAATTTAAAATCTTTCTCACTGTACTTATAAATTTCTTCTTGTTTGATATTCTCAGGCAAATTCAGTTGAGTATGAGTGGTCATCAGATGAATTTCTGGCGAATCCGAACTATGAGCTATCTCTTTAGCCAGATTATAGGCGAAGTTTTTGCTAGCTTCGTCCCAAGGGGGAGTGATGGGGCGGGAAACAAAAAGAATCTTTTTTGGGGTTATATCTATTGACATTTTGGTTATTTTATGCTATTATTTAAAATCGTAGTTAATGCTGTCGATATAGGCAGACAAGTTTACGATAAAGGGCTTCCATACGCTTAACAATAGCATATCGGGGCTAAATTATAAAGTTTTTTGACAAAAGAGGAGATGACAAATGCATTATTTAACAGTAATTAAAGCATATGAGACTTCGCGTGTGCGGTTCATCAACACGGATAATCTGGAAAAACTATCGCCTATTATCCGCTAGAAGATTCACTCGAGCCGATTGGGAAACTCATTGAGGACTCGCTGTCGGCGAGTGGTAAATATCTTGGTGGTCAGATGGAGGAACTGATGACCAAATTGGTTCAAGATATATTTAAAAAAGGATTTGACGATGCGGTAGAAAAATACGGCATTCAAGAAGAAGAGGGATAATAGAAAAATAAATGAATTTAATGTCGAAGGAGGTGATGCCGATTAATTGATCTGAAACTTTTTCCGTGGTGGAGAAAGTGAAAAATTAACCGCAAGGAGGATGCTATGATTATATGATGATAATGTTCTCCGTTTGGCGGAGATAGGCATTGTGCATCATGCCGAAACATCACAAAGATGCATGCAAGTGTTGGAGAGGTTGAGTTTTTAAAGGAAGCTTCTGTTGATAGGGACCAGCATATCCCTTGATAAGAAAATATTACAGAAAATATTTTTCTAGTATACGGATGATGATTTTAAAAACCAACAAGGTCAGAGAAATGATCTTAACTTGCGTCGACAATTCTCTCAAAAATAAATCCCGCTAGCACGCGTTTGCTAGCGGGATTTTTAATTTTTTAAATCCTGTTATTTTCCGCGTATGCGGAAAATAACAGCATTGTTGTATTGTTTTTTATAAAATCACTTTTTGCATTTTACTACCGTACTCTAGTGTACGGTAGTAAATGATTAATTCGGATTGATTGGAAAAGTTTTTTGTTTGACGCTTTGATTGGATTTATGTTATAAGGATTACAATAGAATTAGTGTGCATATCAGAATGGAAAGCAGTTTAAAAAAACAGAAAATAAATTTTTCTGCAAAAAAGGAGAATGTCATGAAAAAGAACATTTCTAAAATCTTAGTTGGAGCGGTAGCGTTGGTAGTAGCAGTTGCCATAGTTTCTTTTGTAAAAATTGGAGAATCTTTGGGTATAATAATTAAAGAAATTCTTATTCCTGCTGTAGTAATTAGTGTTGTTCTTACACTGGTTTTTGCTCTGTTTAATTATTTTGAGGAAATAACAAAAAGGAAAGATAACATCGCTCAATTAAAACTATTAAGCAGAAAGTTGTTTGATAGTTTCAATAATCTTGTTAAGGAGGGAGGGCTATTGGAGGAAGCCTGGACACTTGTTTTCAAAGGCGATGTTTTTCTTGATGCTAAATTTCGAGATATGCTCAAAGACGCCCGAGAGATTATGGTTAAAGAAAACATGGAAAGAGCTTTGGTGATTTTTGAACTAGAAGCAGATGATATTTTATCAGGAAAAGGAAAGGTATCGCTAAAGAGACTTGATTATTGCGAGACAGCAGCTTTTTCGAGAATCACTAATCTGCTGGGCGTAGATTGCGCGAAAATGGAATTTTTAGAGTTGGCGACTTTGCTATGTAGTCCTTTCCGAGTATGTGCCAGAGTAGTTGAAAATGATCTGGCTTTGAGGATTCTCGATAATCGGGTGGATATTTCTCCTTTTCAATCTCAGATAGAGAGAAATAGAGAAATCCTTCTTGCTAGTGAGCCTTCTGCAAATCAGGGAGTGTTGCAAATAGTTGATGAGATAGCACTTATCATTAACGCGGAAGGTCGTTGACGTCTTATGTTTTTCTTATAAAATAATCCCGCTAGCACGCGTTTGCCGGTGGGATTTTTAATTTTTTAAATGCTGTTATTTTCCGCATATGTATGAATTTAACAGGATTATTTTTTATAAAAAATTTTAATTCAGAAGATTGTTCTTAAATTTTATTACAAAATTACTTTCTGCATTTTAATTCTACATTTCAAAGCGTGGAAGTAAAATGCGAAATGAATTAGAACGGTATTTTTTAAATATTTGTTAGATTTTTCCATGCATAAATTTCCGAGTACAAAAATTTATTTAGTCGAAATGACATACAAGATATTTTATTTTAAAAGTAAAACTGACAATAATGATAGTTTTTCCAATACTTTAAGGAGATTGTCACGTAAATTTTGAGTACAAATTTTATTCGCAATGACAAGCAATTATAACATTTAAAACATTTACAACATCTAGAACAATTTAAATAAGGCTTATCGGATCAACATCGATTTGCCAGCCGTTGGGCAAAGATTTTAGTTCTGCTTCAAGTAACGAGGAAAGCTTTCCTTCGTTTTTTATTTTTAAAATAATTTGCATGGCGTACCTTTTTCTAATCTTGGGGACATAAGGTGCGCACGGAGGATAGATTTGAAGGTTATTATTTTCATTATTAGCTTCTTTTAGTTTCTGGTAAATTCTCTCTGACTCTTTTTCTACAGAATTTAAATAAAAATCTTTATAAGTTAACTTAATAATTTGTGAAAACGGGGGATAAGAAAGGGATTTTCTTTCTTTAATTTCATATTCATAAAGTTGGGCGTAATTTTTTTCACTGGCCCAGCGGATTACTTGATTTTCCGGGTGATAAGTTTGGATAATGGCTTTGCCGGCGTATCTGGCACCGGTTCTTCCAGTTCTACCAACAGCTTGGGTGATGAGTGAAAAAGCATTTTCATTGGTATGGAAATCGGGAAAAGCAAATAAACTATCAGCATCGATAATTCCTACCAGTCCAATGTTGGGCAAATCCCAAGCTTTGGCAATCATCTGAGTGCCGATTAAAATATCAATTTTTTTACTCGAAAAATCAGCCCAAATATTTTCTTGAGATTTTACTGATTTTTTCATACTATTGGAATCTACCCGAGCAATCTTGGCAGATGGAAAAAGTTTTTCAATTTCTTTTTCTATTTTTTCGGTGCCCAGTCCCACATTTCTAAAAGTCATTCCTTGGCAATTTGGACACATCGGGAAATCTCCGGTTTCAAATTTGCAGTGCAAACATTCATAGTTGCCTCTTTTCCTATAAGTCAAAGCCCGCTCACAATCAGGACAAGTCAAAACAGTCTTACAAGTGGTGCAAGCGGAAAAAGTACTCATTCCTTGGCGATTAATAAAGAGAATAGTTTGGAATTTATTTTGAAGAGTCCATCTAATTTCACTTTCCAGTTTCTCAGATATGGGAGAAACGATTTTTACTTTTTTCCAATTTTTCCAATGTTCTTTTCTTAAGTCAATAATATCTATAGTGGTTCTTAGTTCGCGGTCAACGGTTCGCGGTAAAGACATATTTAAATTAGCTCTTAGTTTTTGGTCAACAGTTCGCAGTGGAGGCAGTGTCAATAATTTATATCTATTCTGTGAACTGTTGATTGCGAACCCTGAACTACTTCTAAAATATGTTTCGACGCGGGGAGTGGCCGAGCCAAGAACTAGTTTGGTTTTATAAAGACGGGCTAATTCTTCGGCCACGGTACGGGCATCATAATGCGGATTCATTTCCCATTGTTTGAAAGAAATATCTTGCTCTTCGTCAACAATTATAATTTTTAGATTTTTAAAAGGAGCACTGACGGCATGGCGAGCGCCAATAATTATTTGCGCGGTGCCATTTTTGATAGCTTGCCAATTTTTATAATATTGACCCTTGGATAACTTGCTATGAAGTACGGCAATTTTATCCTCGCCAAAAAATTCTCCATAGCGCTGGATTTCTTGGGCGGTAATGGTGAGTTCAGGCAAGAGAATTAGGGCTTGAGCATTTTTTTTATTTTTTAAAATTTCTTTGATAGATTCGAAATAGACTTGGGTTTTGCCAGAAGAGGCGGGACCAAATAGTAGGTAGCTTGTAGTTTGTAGCTTGTAGTTTGTAGAAGTTTTTGTAATTTCTAATATGGCGGATTTTTGTTCCGGAGTTAACTTTATTTTGTTTGTTGTTCCATGTTCCATGTTCCATGTTCCATGCTCCATGTTTTGTGTTTCATGCTTCTTGTTTCTTGTTTTTGCAATTTGCGGGACAAACATTTTTATCGCAACTCCTAATGAGACAAAGTAATAATCGGAGATAAATTGAGCGAGTTGTATCTGCTTGAGAGTCAAAAACTTTTCTTCCGTAATAGAAATAACTTTTTTGAGTTGAATATTACCCATTCTGGGGAAATCTGATTTGCTTTCCAAAACTATGCCGTCAATAGTTCTTTTGCCAAGAGGAATTTTAACCAATGAGCCGGGGGCAATTTTATCTTTATAAAGATAATAAAAAGATTGATCCCGATAAAGCGGAATTCTGGTTAAGGGCACGATGCTGATAATATATTTGGTCATATTAACATTTTAGCATATTAGCATATTAACATCCTAACATTAAAACAATTTAGCAATGTAACAATGTGGCAATACTAAGGCTCAACCTTGGGGTCTTTTAAGGTTGCGCCTTTGAGATTGTAGTTGTTTTTGGTTGTAGATAGGTATATAATATAGTCAGTTTAAAGAAGTTCTTCGTGAAAACAAAAAAAGATCTGAAAAATCAGATCGCAAAATAAGGGAGGGAGACATGTCTACAACAATTGAAGAGGGAAAAAAACTAGGAACTACTGGCATTTGTCTATGGCAACTTCATCTTATCAGTAAGCCCAAAGATCAGGAGACAGATGCAGCGCGAGAGTACTTAAATTGTCCAGGAATATATCTTCTAAAGGACTGTAAGCCTGGAAGCACTGCTAATTGCGAGGGCTGCTCTCGAACCCAAAAAAATTGAGGATTAAATTCTTTCATTCTCGTGCCTCGGCAGAAATATGCCTAGGCACGTAATTTTTTTAATTTTTTAAACTATGCTTATCCGCTACTTTTTGCAATTAAAATCTATAATCTAAAACCTACAAACTATAAACTAAAACCTACAAACTATAAACTATAAACTAAAACCTAGCGCTTATTTGTAAAAAATTTAATTATAGCTTAAGCTTAAAATATTAGAATTAACTAGCAAGTAAAGACATTTATGCAAAGAAAAATTTTTATTGGAATTGAATTATCAGAGGCTGTCAAAAAAAGATTGATGCAAAAGGTGGAGAAATGGAAAGACCTGCCCATCAGATGGAGCAGAGAAGAGAATTTGCACTTAAATCTGATTAATTTGGGACATGTGAGTGACGATGTCGTTTTTGATATTTGCGATAAGGTGCGAAAAGTAACCGAAGGAGTGGATCTTTTTGATATTGATATGGACAAGATTGAACTTAGTCCAGTAGCTGGCAAAGGGGCAAAGATGATTGTTTTTAGCGGTAAGGAAAACGAAAAATTAAAAAAACTTTGTGAAGAGATTGAAAAATCTCTTGGAATTTTTACTCAGCCCAAAAAAGTTTTTCGACCCACTATTACATTAGGCAGGATTCAGCAATATGGTTGGCAAAAACTAGATCCAACTCCTGAAATAGGTGAAGGTTTCACCGTGCTACTTCCGATTGAAAGCGTAGAAGTTTTCGAAAGCACCCTCATTGATGGTAAAAGAAAATTCGCCTCAGTGGAAAGTTGTGTACTTAAAATTTAGTAAAATTTTAAGTAATTTCCAATGCTCAATGCTCAATTTCCAATAAATTTCCAATGATTTAATGTTAGAATAATATTATGACTGATTGCAGATGGCTGGTGGATTTTTGAGCTAGACCAACGGCATATTTTCTATTAGAATAAGAAAAAAAGAATTAATTTATTAGCGGGCGAAAATATATGCCGGAATTACCTGAGGTTGAGACAATTATCAGGGATTTAAATAAAAAAATAGTCGGCTACCAGGTAGTCGATTTTTGGAGTGAATGGGAAAAAGGAATTAAGGGAATTAGTTTAAAAAAATTTCAAGCTGGTATTGGCGGAAGAAGGATTTTGAGAGTGCGAAGACTTGGAAAAAATATTTTTATTGATTTGAGCGGAGGAAAAACGATGTATGTGCATTTGAAGATGACAGGACATTTGCTTTTGAAGTCTCAAAGGAATCAAAAGAATTTCCAATTTCCAATTTCCAATTTCCAAATAAATTCAAAATCAAAAATTCACCCTCACCCCAACTCTCTCCCGAGTACAGGAGAGAGGGACGGGAATGGAACGGGGAAGGAGAAGGATTATTTTGAGGATCGGGTTAATCAGTATATCAGACACAGGTGGACGCTAAAGAAAGAAAAAGATATATTACTGATGGAGTTTTCGGATTTGAGAAAATTTGGGAAAATTGTCTTGGTGGATACAGATAAGATTGGGGAGTTGCCTGAGATAAAAAAATTGGGCATCGACGCGATGGATAAAAAATTTACTTTGAAAAAGTTTCAAGAAATTTTAAGCAAAAAGCAAAAAAGCAAAATCGGAATATTATTAATGGACCAATATCTGATTGCAGGAATAGGCAATATTTATCGCAGTGAAATTCTTTTTGAAGCTGGAGTAAATCCAGAGAGAAAAGTCGGAGAATTAGTAAATACTGAAATAGTCTTAATATACAAACAAATTGTAGAGACTCTTAAAAAAGCAATAAAAATGCGAGGCACATCTGATAGCGATTATCGTGATACGATGGGGAAACCGGGAAGTTTTCAAAAAGTTTTAAAAGTCTATAATAGAGAGGGAGAAAAATGTCTATCTAGGCAAGCTCTCGCAAAAAATAAAAAATGTGATAATATAGTAGAAAGGATTCAAATGGGTCAGCGGAGTGTTTTTATTTGTAAAAAATGTCAAAAATAATTTAAGCAAGGCGACACGAATGGAGAGCGCTTGAATAGGAAAAATATAATACCTACGTGTTTGGCTACTCTTTTATTGCATGCGTTTCTAAAAAATATCATTTTTTCTCGCCTTTCGCTTCGCACGGCAGTTCGAAAAAATAATATTTTTCAGAAACTACAGTTGCAGTAGTTCAAATGTGTGAGTCCTAATAATAGAAAATATTTAAATAATTTTAACAATAAATAAATGAACAAAAAGCAAAAAATGATTATTGCCAGCACAATTTTAATCGTAGTTGGTGTAGTGGTTTATTTTACAACACTAAGAGATGCAGTTCGTAAAAATAAAGTATCGGAAAAAAAAACTGAAGAAAATCAAGAACCTTTAAATGAAGGAAATATTAATCCTATTTCCGGATTGGCTTGTGAAAATTGGAATCGCCGACCGATTGCGGTGATGCAACCTTCTGATCTTCAAGCTAGGCCAGCGGCAGGATTTTCGGAGGCGGATATGGTTTTTGAATTGCCAGCCTATACTTCTTCGGTAACTAGATTATTGGGAGTATATTCATGTGCTATTCCAAAAGAGATTGGCGCGATGAGAAGCGCTCGTCATGATCATATCGCTCTAGCTGGTGCCATAGATGCTTTCTTTATTCATTGGGGAGGATCACACTTCGCTCTTGATTTGTTAAACAAAAATGTCATTGATCGCATTGATTGCATGACAACTAACTATTGCGAAAGATGGGATTGGCAAAACGATGCGACTATGCGAATGGAAGATTCCGGACATATCAAAGGTGAAAAAGCGCTAGCAGCCATGAATGCGGTTGGTGGTAGAGCGGAGACTAAGTTTGCCGGTTATCCTCATCAAAAAGAAGCTAGCCTTGAAAATAGAGGAAATGGCGGGGAACTGAGAGTAGCCTTTGCTAGTCCATATGACGTAAATTATACTTATGACAGAGAAACAAATACGTTTTTGCGAACCTGGAACGATGTGGCTGATATAGATAGAAACAACAAAGAAAGATTGGCGCCAAAAAACATCGTAGTAATGTTTGCTAAATCAGAACAAATCACCAACACTCAAGATTATACAGGTAAGGGATTAAAAAGTCCCTGGGAAGGTGTTGAGGAAGTAAAAAATACCGGAGCAGAAAGCATTAGCGGAAGATACAATAACGTACAAATCGGAGATCCGTGGTACGATGAGAGTGGAAGCGGGGAAGCTTATTATTATATGAATGGCAAAGAGTAAAATTAGAAAGTAAATTATTTTTCTATGACGAGAGTGGCAAAGAAATAATGTTTATCCCTGGTCAAATTTGGGTGGAGATTCTTGAGCCAGGACAAGTCTTGAGATGGACTCCCGCCAGTTAATTTATTTATCAAATAAAATGATTGTATTTCTTTATGGCGAAGATAAATTTCGCCTGAATGAAAAATTAAAGCAACTTAAAGAAGAATTCTTTAAAAAAAACACCTCGAATGCAACTTCGAGTGTTTTTGATTTTGGCGAAGGTAATTTTTACAACGAATTTAAAATAGCCATGAAATCAAGAGGCTTATTTTCGCAAAATTATTTAATAATTGCCAAAAATTTATTATCCCAAGAAAATGCTGGTTTAAGAGAAGATTTTGTAAATTTTTTTACAGATAATCTTGATAATGCAAATTCTCCCGAAAATATTATTATTTTTTTAGAAAACGAAAAACCAAAAAAAAATGATAAAATATTCAAATGGTTGATTAGAAATTCAAAAAGTGAAGAATTTAGTAAGTTAAGCAATGTTCAGCTGAGAAATTGGATAGAAAAAAGATTTTTATCTCTTGGTGCCAAAGTTGATTCAAAAATTATTGATAGTTTAGTTAGCAGTAAAAATGGAGATCTTTTCGCGATTGATGGAGAGATATCAAAAATTGTTAATTTTATTGGTAAAGATGATTTTAATGAGGATTTGAGTGATCAGGTCGCTAAATTTCTAAGCTCAAACGTAGAGGCTAATATTTTTCAAACCATAGAATTTATTGCTTCGGGCAATAAGCAAAAGGCCCTGGAATTATTGCATCAGCAATTAGCTCAAGGAAGTGATCCTTTTTATATCCTTTCTATGTATGTTTATCAAATTAGAAATCTTTTAAAAATCGCTGATTTTTATTTTCAAGGCAATACAAATTATACGGAAGTTTCAAAAATTATT
>LBQR01000024.1 GCA_000990945.1 Candidatus Moranbacteria bacterium GW2011_GWF2_35_54 | reverse complement strand
AGCCTCCATTAGAACTACCAGCGCTCTGAAAGTTCGCGGTGATTGCCCTCCTCCTCCACGATTGCGGAAACGCCACTCATCATCTTTTTTCTTGGGAGGAATACTGATGCTAACATCGCTCACAAAATCAATATACAAAGATAAATATTGTACTGAATCATGCTCATCCTTTCGCTCTCCGTCTACGCCGTCATGCCTGCGCATATATTGGAAATCTGTCTCCAGTGAGCTTATTAAATAACTACTTTCTAAAAGCACTTTTAACGCTATCTCCACTTTCTTATAATTTTGAGGTCTTTTCATTTTCTTTACCTCCTAATCCATATTTTAATAATATAAAAAACTATCCGTTTCTGCAGTAGCTCATTATGACAAGAGTACTGCAAAAAGTCAAACTAAATAAGATTGTTATATTGTTGAATTGCTTTTAAAAAAATTAAATTGAATACATATCAAACATCTCATATACATTCCCACACTTTACGGATAAAATAAAATAAATCAACTCGAAAAGAGCGTTAAAAAACTGACACCTAGCGAGGTGTCATCCTCGAAAGTAAAATTTCTTGGCGAAGAATGAGCCTTAGAAATTCACTTATCGGGGATCTCCGTTATATAAAAAATTAATTTAGGCTTGAGATTCCACATAGATGATTTTCTAAAAGCTCTCCGCCACCACGGATTGCTTAGAAAATCTATCTTCTGGAATGACCAGAAATAAAAAAACTCTCTTAGAGATAAGAGAGTTTTTTACTTTTTGCTACATGTTGCATGATCTATGCTATATGATATATGCTCTATGTTTTTAAAACATCCCCGGCATCCCTCCGCCCATCGGAGGCATTTGTGCTCCTTTTTCTTCGGGCAAATCTGTAATCACCGCTTCAGTTGTAAGAAGCATGGCAGAGACAGAGACTGCGTTTTCCAAAGCAGTTCGAGTAACTTTCAAAGGATCAATGATTCCGGACTTTATCATATCATCTTCATATTTATCATCTTTGGCATTATAACCATAGTTAACTTTATTGTTTTTAACTATTTCATTTAAAACCACAGCCGCTTCTCTTTTTCCGGCATTAATCACAATTTGGCGAAGTGGCTCATTTAAAGCTTTAAGCAAAGTATTATAACCAGCTTGATATTCATAATCACCATTTATTTTTTTACTAGCCAAACTAGCAACAGCTTTCACTAAAGCTGTTCCTCCGCCAGCCACAATTCCCTCCGCTACTGCAGCGCGAGTGGCTGCTAGAGCATCATCCATTTTATGCTTCAGATAAGTTTGCTCTGTTTCAGTTACAGCCCCTACTTTAATTACAGCTACTCCTCCGGCAAGCTTGGCCATTCTTTTACTAAGTTTAGTTTTATCAAAAGAACTCTCGGATTTTTCAACTAACTTTTTAATCTGAGCCACTCTTTCATCAATCTTATTTTTCTTGCCTTTACCACCGATTATCGTCGTATCATCTTTGGAAGAAATGACTTTTTGCGCTTCCCCCAAATCAGATAATTCCACAGTTTCCAATTTCATTCCTTTTTCTTCGCTGATCACTTGCGCTCCAGTTAGAACTGCGATATCCTCAAGCATATCTTTTTTGGATTCTCCAAATTCAGGCGCTTTAATAGCCAGCACATTTAATACTCCTCTAAGTTTATTTACTACCAAAGTGGCCAAAGCCTCTCCGCTTAAATCTTCCGCGATAATCACTAATTCTTTGGTTCCAGATTTTGTAAGTTTTTCTAAAATAGGAAGAATCTCTGAGATTGAAGAAATTTTCTTATCCGTTACTAGAATTGGTGCTTCTTTAACTTCCGCTGTTTGGTTTTCGGCGTTAGTAATCATATAAGCTGAAATAAAACCTTTACTGAAATTCATTCCTTTTACAATTTCTTTAGAAATTCCAAAAGTTTGTGATTCTTCTACAGTTATCACACCATCTTTACCAACTTCTTCCATCACTCCCGCAATCATTTTTCCCATCTCTTCGTTTTCCGCTGAGATAGTGGCTACTTGCGCGATTTCTTCCCGAGAAGTTAGTTTTTTGGAATTCTTTTTTAAAATATTAATAACATCATTTTTGGCGTCTTCCATTCCTCTTCTGATTCCTACTGGATTAATGCCAGTTTCGACATATTTTAAACCCTCATTGATTAGAGCTTGGGCAATCACTGTTGAAGTAGTTGTGCCGTCTCCGGCTGTATCATTAGTTTTATTGGCCACTTCTTTGATCAGAGATGCACCCACATTTTCAAATTTGTCTTCCAATTCAATTTCTCTAGCGATGCTCACGCCGTCATTCGTAATCGTCGGAGTGCCAAAACCTTTGTCCAAAATAACATTGCGTCCTTTCGGTCCCAAGGTTCCCTTAACCACATTAGCTACTTGATCAATACCTGATTTAATTTTTTTGCGCGCATCGGCGTCGTATTTAATTTGCTTGCTCATAATAGTTCATGGAACATACAACATGGAACATGAAACATTTCTATTGTCTCAAAATTACACATTATATATTTCTTGTTATGTATTTTATTCTATATTTATAATTTTATGCGCTATGCTAATATGTTAAAATGTTAATATGTTTTAATGACATTAGCACTCTCCCTCTCCAACTGCTAACTTATCTTATTAAATTTTAGCCCTTTC
The DNA here is from genome assembly GCA_000990945.1 of Candidatus Moranbacteria bacterium GW2011_GWF2_35_54. Lineage (GTDB taxonomy): Bacteria > Patescibacteriota > Minisyncoccia > Moranbacterales > UBA9337 > UBA9337. Next base: position 23,033 of record LBQR01000024.1, on the reverse strand, counting down.
GTCAAGATTTTTAAAAAAAAATTAAAAAGGAGTTCTATCGAAAATCCGACAAACTCCTTTTTGTGCGTTATGCACCGTTCATTTTTGACAGGAGATAACTTCCCCGTCAGCATCAAAGAAAAATCCTTCATTGGGGTCGATGGTGCTCCCATATTTTCCCCAAAAATTAGCGTGAACCATGTAGTCCCGACCCAGTGTCATTTTTCCGCTTTCCAAAGAATTCTTGGGACAATATGCCCACGAAGTCTCTTTACCCGGTCCCTGGAAAAGACACCTGTCGTAATAATATTTTCCGTGAAGTATCCTCGGGGCTATCGCCACCAATATAAGACATGTATCTATGGTGCTATTTCTATTAACATGATCTTCTATGCCTGCTCTGATATGAGCAACGCCATTATAACAACCACCGAGAAGCGTAGCGAAAATAAAAACAAAACCCCAGGATACTGCTAAAAGTATAGACCTTTTCATGATCATCTCCCTTATTTATAGACTAATTAAATAACGCTCCATAATTTCATAACATTATATTATACACCTAAAATGGCTTATTGTCAAACAGCAAAACCTACGTTCAAAATCCTATGTTTAAAGCCCTCATTCCCTTGCATTATATCGTCACTCTTGATATATTCAAAATAGTACTTACTAAATTTGAGCAGTCTTAATAATATTCGATGGAGGAAAAGATGAATAAGCTGATAATAAATGGTGGCAGTATAATCATACACAAAACCGAAATCAATGGCGTGTATACAGCAATAGCGCATTGCTCATGTTGTGGTAAAAAAGTTACAACGGACATATGGGCAGATTTACGTCTTAGTCCAACGTGTACAATGTCACCTCCAAAAGATTATGTGCGAATAATTTTTGGAGTTCATCCGGAAATATACTCAGCACAAAATGGACCAGTTCCAGCAGTCTTCACTCCTGTATATTTTTGCAAAGAGTGCGAAGAAAAATATCGCATAGTTTTTTCATTATTAATGATATTTTTATCTTTCGAGCCCATAATACACCCATCAGCATCCGATAGTCAGTTTGATCCTGAGCGCGGATGTTGGATAACGATTTGGCCGCTGGACCGACAATCCCAACCAACCTGGCCAATAAACTACCAGGTAAATCTCTCAACTTTTCGAGAGATTGCCAAAAAACTGCTGGACATTCCCAATAATCCATTTCGCGTTTTCGGGAGGTAACGCGAAATGTATCAACATCAGATCAAAAAAGCCGGATAATCCACAAGGAATATCCGGTTTTCTTATTGAAGCAAAATTTTAGAATCAAATTATTTTAATTTTTCTCAAAAGCTTCTTTCCCAATTTCCAACTCTCAAAAGGTGATAAAATTACACGGTCGTGTAATTTTATCTGATTGAAAATTTATTCTTTAATTTATTTGAAAGATCCGCTACATCTAATTTTTGATTTTCTCGTAAAAAAATTTCAAACAATACATGATTTAAAACATCATAAGCATCAAGTAGGTCTTCTCTGTCTATCTCTCCCTTGTGACTTCCTGCATTTAATAACCATTTTATGCCTATTAATATTTTTGACAACTCCTCATATTTCCCTCCATGGACTTTTCCAAATTCGATAAGCCTACTATGCAATGATAAAATATACTCTTCTCCCTTTTTATTAACTTTTTTACTATCAATTTTTTGTTCATCCATGATGAGTTCCAAGGCTCCCCTCACTTTATTCGCTGCTGAAGAAGGACTGCACCAAAATAAAAAGAATGATTCCTTAAGGAGAATTTTAATATCATTCGGAATATTATTGGAAATTTCAATAATATTTACTGCTGGGTTTAAATATTCTATTTTGTAATAATTAACATAACGTTCATATTGGACACAATCATGATCACAGACAGGATAGCAATCACAAGTGTCATAGCTATCCACAGATACACTGCCACTCGCTATTGATATTTCTCTACAATTTTTATTATTACACCTTAAAAATGAAATAAATTTATTATCCAATGAAGATTCTTCTTCTGTTATTTCGTATTCTTTTTTAGATATCTCCGTAGATTTTTCAACTAATGTTTCTTTTTCCATCTCCAATAAACCATTGTTGCAGAATGGGCATCGTAATTGAAAATCCTTTTCTAAAATTGGCTTAAGATATATATCTCGATTAATCTTTATATTGTTGAAGTTAAAAAAATTATATTACCAAAATAACACTCAAAATTAGTTTAAATGAATTACCCCGGGGCAAGCCCCGAGGTATCTGGTGCAAGCTCCAAGCCTTTGTTAATAAAATAGAGTCAGTTGTTCTTCGTATATCTTTTTGTAATTTACGCTCTGTTCTTTAATGTAGTTTTTTATCATTGATTCGTTACTATATTGCCCTACAGTGTTTGCATAAAACCCTGATGTCCAGAAATTCCCGCCCCAAAGTAATAATTTTATTTCAGGATGTTTCTTGAATATTTCTCTAGCTGTAATACTCTTTATTCTGGTCACTATTGTTGTTACTGACATGCTTGGTATACTTTGGATTAAGAAGTGAACATGATTATCATCTGCTCCAATTTCTATGAAGTTCATTTCGTAACATACTCCTATTTCCAAGCATAGATCTTTAAGAGTATTTTCAACTGCTGGAGTCAAAGCAGATCGACGGTATTTTACAGGAAACACTATGTGATAGAGTAAGAGAGTCTTGTTGTGTCTTTTGAATATATGTTTATCTTCTGTCATATGGATATTATATCCGCATATCGCTAATTTGGGAATGTATTTGTGACCCCGGGGCAAGCCCCGAGGAATTCTTTTCGATTAAAAAGTTATTGCATTATTTCTTTCACTCTCTCTCTTCTAAAGTCAGAAGTCATTATATCGTCGATACCAGCCAAAGAATCTTTTACACCAGCAAGAACAAACAAGATACTATTTAATTCGCTTTTCAATTCTCTAATTTCATAATTAGTATTTTTTATATTTTCATTACTTTTAAATAGGACAAATGTTCCCACCGTAAAAACTGTGCCCACCCAAATACAGAAAAATGTTATCAAAAGCTCTTTATTGTTTACTATAAATCTATTCATACATTTATTTTATTCAAATTATTTACATTTTAACGCTTCCTGACAACTGTTAAATTCTTTAGTAAATTTATCTTTATATTTTTCATATTCAGATTTACTAAAGTCTTCTTCATAAACTTTTAGAAATTTTTTAAATTTATCAGGATCAGTGAATGAATCAGAAACGCAATATTTATTCATATCTATAGAGCAGTCTTTCTGCTTCATGACAGTAGCCACCGTAACCTGGCTTTCCGCTCTCGTAGAAGCAACATCAGATTTCTGCGTGTCAATCAGTTTTTGTTGCTCTAGAATTTTCATTTCTTGTTGATCTATAGAAGATTGTAATTCGTTTATCTTATTATTCTTATTAGCAATTTCATTTTGTAATTCAATTTTATTATCATCAATCCTATCCGCCAATTGTAAAACTGCCTCATCTGGTGCCAATCCCATAATCAACTCGCGAGTTGGAGAGATTGTCATTCCTAAAAATGGAACAGCTAAAATTCCGATTGTAACTCCAATAATTATCAAATATTTTTTCATATGTTTTCTAAGTTTATAAACAAAGTTTTTTTGCTTCTAGATATTTATTATAAGCTGGCTCCAAAACATCTAAATATTTTTTAAAACATTTTTCTGAAATTTCATCATCCTTATCTTTAGCCTCTTCATATCCATCTTTAATTTCCTTATACATATCAACAATGTTATTTGGACCCATGCGACTACATCCCCCACTGGGTTTTGATGGAATATTAGTAAATAATTCATTTACCTCCAAACAGTTGCTAACGTTATCTTGCTTTTTTTCAGTATTAATTTGCTGTTTAGCCGATTCGCTTTTTTGATTTTCAAATTGAGCTCTTTGCTCCTCTGTTAAGGATTGTAACTCTTGAATTTTATTTTGCTGTTCATAATTCATAACTTTCAACTCTTGGATTTTGCTTTCATTCTCAGCTCTACTCTTATCAATCTTATCTGCTAGTTGTAAAACTGCCTCATCTGGAGCCAATCCCATAATCAACTCGCGAGTTGGTGAGATTGTCATTCCTAAAAATGGAACAACTAAAATTCCAATAACAATTCCAGTAACTATTAGCACTTTTTTCATTTATTTTTTTCTTAAATAATTATTTCAAAAAATAATCAATACTCTTTTTGTAAAGTTTGGCGAATCTTTTCACTTCCAAAATATCCAACCTATATTCTCCTGACTCCACTCTGGAAATATAAGATTGCGGTCGCTTCATTTTCTTGGCCACTTCAATCTGTTTAAGCCCAGCTTCCAATCGTGCCTTTCTTAATCTTTGGATAAAATCAGCATATTCTTTTGTTTGTATAGTCTTATTCATATACTATAATCGTATATGCAAAAAGTCAATATCTAAAATCTGGATATTATAATTTCACCTAAATAAAAAACTCTCCTACAAATCAGAGAGTTTCTTTCGCTTATTAATCATTTGAAATAAATATTCTATTTCTTCTTATCATCAAATCCAATTATTTTTAATTCCTTGCTTTTTGGATCCGTCATTATAAGTTTATTTATGATTTTGAAAATAACTTTAAAATTCTCCCCATTCTCTTTTTCCATTTTTTCAATTTTAACCTGCAAATCTTTGTGAGTCGATAGTATTTCACGAAGTTTGGTAAATGTACGAATAATTTGAATATTTACTTGAATTGCTCGTTTACTCTTTAAAACAGAAGACAACATAGCCACGCCTTGTTCAGTAAAAACGAAAGGCAATTTTCTTGTACCACCTCGGCCTTTATTTGATGTTCCAAAATGGAACATCAAAAGTTTAAATTCCTCCTTACTTAATTGGAACATGAAATCATCAGGAAATCTGTCTGCATTCCTTTTGACAGCCTTGTTTAAATCCCTAGTTTCAACATCGTAAAGCATCGCCAAATCACGATCAAACATTACTTTTTTACCACGCAAATAATATATTTTTCCGATTATTCTTTCATCTGGAATAATAGCTATTGATTTTTTGTTTTTATTTTCAGACATTTTCATTTTTATTAAATTATTTGAAATTTAATCATTGTAAATTTATTTGACATTGCCTGCCCGCCAGTGCCAGGCTATGGCAGGCGGGGAAATTTGTAATTTGAAATTTTCCCGCTATCCTCCTATCTTAAATTCCACCACTTCCCCATCTTGCATAATATAATCTTTGCCTACTTGCTTTACTTTGCCTGCTTCTTTAGCTTTACTCATTGAACCATATTCAATTAGCTCATCCCAAGCAATAACATCGGCGCAGATAAATTTATTTTTAAAATCATTATGGATAGCAGTCCCTGCTTCTGGCGCAGTAGAGCCTTTTTTAATGGTCCAAGCGCGCGTTTCCTTTTCGCCAGTGGTTAAAAAAGTAATCAGTCCCAAAAGCTCATAGGATTTTTTAATCAATTCATCTAGCCCAGTTTTTAAACCTAATTCTTTAATTTCTTCTTTAGTCATTTGCTCTAGTTCTTCTTCTATTTTAATATCAATTTTTACATGTAATTTAGATTCCAATTCAGGAGCTAATTTTTCATCTAAATCTGAAACATTATATACATATAAAAAAGGTTTAATGGTGAGCAACGATAATTCTGCAACAGCTACTTTAGTCATTTCATCTTTCATGTCCAGCTCTGCTTCATTAGCAAGCTTGCCTGATTCTAGGGCAACTTTTATTTTTTCTGCCACGGCCAATTTTGCAATAGATTCTTTATCTCCTCTTTTGGCATCCCTACTTAACCTATCAATTCTTTTGTTCACCGTTTCAAAATCAGCCAAAGCTAATTCAGTTTCGATTACCCCGATGTCTTCAGCAGGATTAATTTCATTATGCACATGAATAATAGTATCATTTTTAAAAACTCTCACCACTTGCAAAATTGCATCGACTTCGCGGATATTAGCCAAAAATTTATTTCCCAAACCTTCACCCTCCGAAGCTCCTTTTACCAGCCCCGCAATATCCACGAATTCTACCACCGCTGGAACTATTTTTTGAGTTTTGGACATCTCGGATAATTTATCCAATCTTTCATCAGGCACTTCGTGCAAAAAGGATAATTGCTAATATCCACTGCCTTTTTGGTCAGCGCTTTAAACAAAGTTGATTTTCCAACATTAGGTAATCCCACAATTCCAATTTTCATAAGAGTTCATTTTAACATGTTAACATGTTAGCACGTTAACATTTTAACATATTAGCATTTTAACAATAAAACATAAAAAAAATACAACATGTGTCATTTCGACTCGCCTCGCTAAAGCTACTGCGAAGCGGGCCGAATAAATTTATGTACTCATTAATTTAGTAGTGGAGAAATCTCTAGCCTTAAATCAACTGAGATCTTTCGACTCTACTATCGTTCCGCTCAAGATGACAAATCGATAATCTTATTATCTTTGCCCAATGGTAAGCAAAGAAAAATCTGATTTAATTTTGACATTAAATTATTAAAAATTGATTCGAAATTTGAAATTTAAAATTCAAAATTAATCATGTACCTATATTTCAAACACTTCCCTTGTATTTTTCTCTACAATTTTAATTACCTCCTCCACTTCCATCCCTTTTACCTTCGCAATTTTTTCTATCACATATTTTACATTCATTGGATCATTTCTCTCATCTCTAGCTAGCGGTCGAGGCGTGAGATACGGACAGTCGGTCTCAACTAGAATATCTTCTATTGGCGTATCTGTCAAAACTTTATCATAGCTTTCTGAATAAGTAATAATCCCATTAAAGCTCAATTTAAAACCCAACTCTCGAAACTCTCGCGCCGTCTTGTAACTACCCACAAAACTATGCAGCACACCTTTTTTATTAACCGGATTGTTTTTTAATATTTCTAACAAATCTTTATAAGCATCTGCTCGGGCGTGATCAAGTTCCTTTCTTGATTTTACGCCCCGACAATGAATCGATAAAGGTTTATCAACTTCATTTGCTAACCTGATAATTTCAATAAAAATTTCAGCTTGTCTTTTTTTTATTGATTCAACATTATCTCCTTCTTTAAAGTAGTGATAATCCAATCCAACTTCACCAATGGCCACAACCTTCTTATTTTTTGCTAAATCTAAATAATCTTCATAAATAAATTCTTCTTGATAGTTAAAATCCTCATTATCTGTAATGTCCGACAAGCTATCATCAATTTTTATATGCAAAGGATAAAGACCCACAATCGCATATACCCCTTCCTCATATCGATTAGCATATTCCACTGCTCGCGCGCTAGTGCGAATTTCTGCGCCGACATTAACCACCCAGACATTATTGTCCAGACATTTTTTGATTATTTCATCGCCATCATCTTTGAAAGCGTTAAAATTTACATGAGCGTGGGAATCGATAATCATATTAGCACGTTAGCATATTAACATTTTAACAAATAAACAAAGAACACAGGGGTGTCATTTCGACCGGATAAATTTTTGTACTCAAAAATTTAGAAGTGGAGAAATCTAAAACATTATCTCATTCGTTCAAACAAAATCACCCTTTCCTTAGTCTCCAGAGCTTTTTTAATTTTCTCAGATGTTTCGGGCATAAAAGGAATTAATAGCTCAGAAATAAAATTCAAATCTTCAATTAATTTTTTCATCACTTTCTTAAATTCATCTTCATTGTTTTTTGCCAATTCCCAAGGCTTAGTATCTTCTATATATTTATTATCCTCTCTCACGATAAGCCAGATATTTTCTAACACTTTATCTAAGTCAAAACTCTCTACTAATTTAATACTAGCTTCATCAAAGATAATTTCTTTTTTTTCAATTTCCAAATTTAAATTTTCGGATAATTTTATCACACGACTGGTTAAGTTTCCAAGACCGTTTGCTAAATCCGCATTGTATTTGGCAGTCATTTTTTCCCAACTAATATCATTATCCTCTCCAAAAGTTCCTTTGGTTAATAAAAGATACCTTGTACCATCTATCCCAAAGTTTTCTACCATCTCTGTAGGCGAAATAACATTGCCGATTGATTTACTCATCTTTTGTCCGTCTACTCCGATAAAACCATTTATAAAAACTTGTTTACTGGTGGGAAGTTCGGCAGCCAAAAGCATTGCTTGCCACATCGCGCTTTGCTGACGAAGATTGTCTTTGCCGGCAATTTGAATCGCATTAGGCGCATCAACTGTCCCCCAGAATTTTTCAAAATTTTCCTGGTTGCCGGGCCAACCCAAAGTCGAAATATAATTTGTCAGAGCATCAAACCAAACATACATGACCTGATCATCATCATTTGGCACCGGTACACCCCAAGGCATTTTGGTTTTTAAACGAGAAATTGAAAAGTCTTCCAAACCTCTTTCGACAAAAGATTTAATCTCATTAAATCTTTTATTCGGCACGACAAATTCTGGATTGTTTTTATACAATTCTAAAAGCTTATCTTGCAAAGCGCTAAACTTAAAAAAATAATTTTCCTCTTCAATAATTTCCAATTCTTTACCAGGATGAAGCGGACAATATCTATCCACTAGTTCACTGTCAGTTTTTTCCAATTCACAACCGACACAATATTTTACTTTGTATTGTTTTTTGTAAATATAACCATTATCGTCCACTCTCTTCCATAATTCCTGCGCAGCTTTTTTATGATTCTCATCGGTGGTGCGGATAAAATTAGTATAGCTGAGTTCTAGCATTTCTTTGAGATCATCAAATTTAGCCGCATACTCATCTACGTAGTCCTGTGCCTCCACTCCTGCCTCTCTAGCTTTCTGCCAAATCTTTAAACCATGTTCATCCGTTCCCGTATTAAAAATCACTTCTTTGCCCAAAATTCTTTCAAATCGAGCGCGAACATCGGCCAAAACAATCTCACTGGCAAAACCCACGTGTGGCTCCGCATTAACATAAGGCAAGGTGGTAGTTATATAAAATTCTTTTTTCATAAATATCTAGAATTATTAATTTATTTTCATAATCTAATAGTATATTGAAATCAAAGAAAAGTAAAAAGGAGTTTAGCCAAAGGAGTTTAGCCAAAATTTGGCTAAACCCCTTAAAACTCAATTTCGAAAGAAATTATCTATTTTCAACTAATCTACAATCCCTCACTCTCTTTCCATCCATCTGAAATAAAAGACTTTCTCAAAATATCCCATTCATAATATTTCTCAAGATTCCCATCCCATTCACAAGTCTCTAAAAAAATCCGATAAAGAGGCCTGTCGCTTTCGCCTCTCCATTCTTTATTCATATAACAGGAAGAGGAAACACCCTTCTTTCGCTTAGTTACAAAAGGATCATTTTCTGGAACATCAAACAGATACAAATCCATCTCCGCTGGCGGAATATCTTCCATTTCAATTTCTTTTTCAAAAACAACGTCCTCAATTTTCCCTTCTTTTTCAAAAAGAATACTGATATGAAATAAAATTCTCATGCTATCCTCCCCATTAAATGTTTTTATTTCTTTCACCAATTAGATTATTGGCATTTATGAAAACAACTATTTACGCACTTTCTGCGACTTTATAATATACAAAGAAATAGAAAAAATGTCAAATAATCTTTAACAACAATTTGGCAATTCAACAATACAGCAATGTTAAACTTCTTGACATTATTTTCCCATTTTGCTATTATACCTGTACCTAGGGTATAGGTATTAATATTATTAAAATAACAACCATGACCGATCAAAAAGCCAAAGCGCTGATTAATTTTAAGAAAGCCAATAGTTTAATGACGCGTATTATCAAAATGGTAGAAGAAGATAGATACTGTATTGATATTATGCAGCAAAATCTGGCCGCGGTGGGACTTCTCCGCTCTGCTCACCAAATGCTTATGGAAAACCATCTGAACACATGCTTTAAGCACGCGATGGATAGTAAAAATGAAAAGGAAAAACAAGAAATGACCCAAGAGATTCTAAAGCTCACCAAACTATTTAACAAATAAATTATTTTATATGGATAAAAAAATAAGAGGATATAAATACCGAGTCTCAGGAACGCATTGCGCATCGTGCGAATTAATAATTGAAAAAAAATTATTGGAATTGGACTTTGTAAAATCAGTAGACGCCTCATCCCCCAAAGAAGAAGTAATTATTGAATACACCGGAGAAAAAATTGAACCCCAAAAACTAACTGTATGTTTTTTCTGACATCTCTACTACTCCAAATACATCATTAAAAAAACAACCCAATAATTTTAAACCCAAAGAATTTTTTATAATCTTAACTATAGGATTATTGATTATCTTGGGCTTTTTGGGATTAAACAGTACTGGACTGTCAGGACTAATTAATGTGAGCGCCTCCTCATCTTTACCTATGTTTTTTATCTTTGGATTAATCGCTGGGATTTCCAGTTGCGCCGCTTTGGTAGGCGGAATAATTTTATCCATGTCTCAACAATGGAACCAATTATATAAAACTGATGATTCTAGCTGGAAAAAAATTCAACCTCATTTAATTTTTAATGCTGGCCGTCTTATCGCTTATGGATTTTTCGGAGCCCTATTGGGAGCTATTGGCAGTCAATTAAACTTTTCTTTGAAGTTAGGTCCGATTTTTGTCATACTTGTTTCAATAATGATGATTTTCTTGGCGCTTCAAATGCTTGGGATTAAGACACTACAAAAATTCCAAATTACTATGCCGAAATTCATCACCAGAACTATCGCTGATGAATCTCGTTTCAAGGGTCGCCACATGCCTTTTTTGATGGGGGCACTGACTTTTTTCTTGCCTTGCGGATTCACGATAACCGCTCAGGGATTAGCTCTAATATCAGGTAGCGTGCTTCAAGGAGGATTAATTATGTTTACCTTTGCTCTGGGAACCTTGCCGATGCTTTTGGGAATTGGGCTTTCTAGCGTTAAATTTTGCCAAAAGAGCATTCTTTCAAATAGATTTTTAAAAGTAGCTGGAATTTTAGTTTTATTTTTTGCATTATTTAACATTAATTCGCAATTAAATGTCTTGGGATTTTCTAGTTTAAGTAATTTGGGCAGTAGAGAAAATCCATCTATTTCTGCGCCAGCTTCTAATACTCCTACCAAAAATAGCAGATAAAAATCTTCCACCAATAGTAAATGGCAAGCAAGTCATAAAGATGAATGCTTCAAGCTCAGGATACTCACCCAATAAATTTAAAGTTCAATCCAATGTACCAGTAAGATGGGAAATTACTGATACAGGGACCAGTGGTTGCACTAATGCGATTATTGCCAAAAGCTTATTTGAAGGAGAAATTGCCTTGACTGTCGGCAAAACCAGTATCCAGGAATTCACTCCCAAAAAAGCAGGCAAATACAAATTTAGCTGTTGGATGGGAATGGTTACGGGTACCATCGAAGTAGTTAATTAAAAACCCGTCAGTCGTGACTGACAGGTTAAAAAATATATGAATAACAACAAAAAAACAGTTCTAAAAATATCCGGTATGCATTGCGCTTCTTGCGCAGCCAATATTGAAAATACCCTCCAGAAAGAAGTTGGCATCACTTCTGCTAATGTTAATTTTGCTTCCGAAAAACTCTACGTCGAATTTAATGCTGAGCAAACAAGCACTGATAAAATAAAAAAGGCTATCGAAAAATCAGGCTACAGCGGAACTGAAGAAAATCATAATGAAAAAATGTCCGATCACAATCATCATGATCACATAAAAACTACTCCCGATGAGGCTACTCGACTAAAAAAACGCTTTCTCTATGCTCTGATTTTCAGTTTACCCATTGTCTATATAGCACTAAACAAAATGATGGAATTGCCTACCCTTAAATTATCAGAAAATTATGAAATAATTATTCAGTTTATTTTAGCCACTTTGGTTATCGCTTCCAGTTTTGATATTTGGAAAAATGGATTCAAAAGGCTATGGCACCTCTCTCCAGATATGGATTCTCTTATATTTATCGGTACCAGCGTGGCTTATATTTATAGTTTGTTCATTTCAGTATTAATGTTTTCAAACATAGAAACCCCAGCTCACCTTTATTATGAAAGTGTCGCTATGATACTTGTCTTTATCTCCTTGGGAAAATATCTAGAAGCTATTACCAAGGGGAAAACCAGCCAGGCTATCAAAAAATTAATCGGCCTCCAGCCTAAGGAAGCTACCGTCATCAGAAATAATGCAGAGATAAAAATTCCCATTTCGCAGGTGCTAGTGGGCGACATCATATTAGTTAAGCCTGGAGAAAAAATTCCAGTAGATGGAATTGTTATTGATGGCTACAGCGGTGTAGACGAAAAAACAATTACTGGCGAAAGCATCCCCGTAGAAAAAAAGGAAGGTGATGAAGTGATTGGCGCCACCGTTAATAAAACGGGAGTCTTGAAATTTAGGGCCACGCGCGTAGGAGCTGACACCATGCTCGCTCAAATTATAAAAATAGTTGATGAAGCTATGGGTTCCAAAGCCCCGATTCAATTTTTAGCCGATAAAGTTTCTTTTTATTTTGTTCCCGCTGTGATTGGAATTGCTATTTTAGCTTTTATTATTTGGCTACTCGTCGGACAGCCACTATCTTTTGCTATCACAATTTTAGTTACCATTTTAATTATTGCTTGTCCGTGTGCATTGGGGCTGGCTACTCCTACGGCCGTAATGATGGGCACAGGGTTGGCCGCTAAAAATGGAATTCTGATTAAAAGCGGAAAGGCCTTGGAAGTTGCCAGAAAAATAAATGTTGTCGTTTTTGATAAAACAGGCACCCTAACTAAAGGTGAGCCCAGTGTTACAGATATAGTTGCGATTAAAAATAATATTTCGAACGAAACAGTTTTACAAATCGCTGCCTCGGTTGAAAAAAATTCCGAGCATCCGCTAGCTCAAGCTATCGTCAATAAAGCCACCAAAGATAAAATAGAATTTTTAGTAATAAAAAATTTCCAAGCTCTGCCTGGCTATGGCGTAACAGTTGAATTAGAAAATAAAAAAATATTTTTTGGCACCAGAAAACTGATGAAAGAAAACGACATTGATACTAACTGGATAGAAGAACGGATGATTGCTCTGGAAAATCAGGGAAAGACTGCTATGCTTTTATCCCAAGACAAAGAAATCATCGGAATCATCGCCGTAGCGGATACGCTTAAAAAATATTCTAAAGAAGCGGTTGCTTCTCTTCATAAGATGGGTAAAGAAGTAGTAATGATTACAGGCGACAATGAAAGAGTTGGAAATGCTATAGCAAAAACAGTTAATATTAATTACGTACTTGCAGAAGTGTTGCCTCAAGACAAGTCTTTGGCAATAAAAAAAATTCAGGAAGGAGCACAAATTGGAAATTGGAAATTGCCTGCCCGCAGTGCTACAGCGTTTGCAGGCGGGGAAATCGGAAATTCCCGCCAAACGCGGGTAGTCGCCATGATTGGTGACGGAATTAATGATGCTCCTGCTCTGGCGCAAGCGGATTTAGGAATCGCCCTAGGTTCGGGAACGGACGTGGCGATGGCTTGCGCGATGTCGTCACTGCCATTGATCTAAGTAATTACACACTAAACAAAATTAAACAAAATCTTTTCTGGGCTTTCTTTTATAATATTGTCGGCATCCCTGTGGCGGCTGGAGTTCTATATCCCATTACCGGCTGGCTCCTAAGCCCCTCTATCGCCGCAGTCGCTATGGCCTTTTCGTCAGTCAGCGTTATCCTCAACGCCCTTTCAATGAAACGCTACAAAAAAAGAATTTTCTAGAAGCAACCTCCCCTCTCCCTCTTGTAATCAAGGGGGAGATGTCCGACAGGACAGATGGGGTTTATTTTAATTTAAACTATCCGAATCCACAATTTGTCATCCCAGAAAGTAAAATTTCTTAGCGATCCGCCAGCTGGCGGAGAGCTATAGAAATTTACTTATGTGGGATCTCAATTTTCTAATTAACAAAAAATAACCCATCAAACGAGGGTTATTTTTTATTTGTCGGAGCATTGGGACTCGAACCCAAACTATCCGCCCGAGGCGGACGTGATAGTCGTTAACATCTGTTTTTTATGTTATTCTTTATCCACTCCCTGCCTTTCCCTGATTTTAAAAACTTCTCTTCTTTCATGACTTCAGCACGCGTATCAAATCCCTTGCTATAAATAATATTCCACGGGCCCTTATTCTTTGTATATTTAGACTCGTTATTATTGTGTCGATACAAACGATTATCTAGGTTATTTGTTTGACCAATATATATCTGTTCTTTTTTATTTTGCAAGATATAAATAAAAAACATATTCTTTATTTTATATAAATGTCGGAGCATTGGGACTCGAACCCAAACTACACGGTCCCAAACCGCGCGTGCTAGCCATTAACACCATGCTCCGTAAATATTTTTAACTATAATTTATATTATACTTAACTCCTCATTTAGTCAATAAAAAAAGAAAGGCCACCAGTAAGCCTTTCGCTTTTAATTATGGATTGGTTTTTCCGCGGGGCGACAATCTCCTCTCGCGTAGGTATTGAGATTTCACTCACGCTATTCTCGGGAAATCAGCGATTTCCCATCGATACCCTTAGACTTTCGCTCGCCGCTACTCATCATCCATTCCACAAAAACTGGTGGACTCAATAAACCTAACGACTCCATGAGTCGTTAGCTAACATAGATAATAGCAATCTTATCTAAAAAATGCAATAATTTATTGCAAAGCCTTGCTTTTTTTATTTAAATTTGCCATAATCTCTCCAAGGAATTTAGGCGCAATAAATTCACAGTTTGCTTAACCCCAAACCACAAGGAGTTAAAAATGTCCAAAAAGAATCTCCCTCCGGGAACAATAATTTATGCCGACTCCAACAACTCCAGACGCTATGATTGTTTTGGCGTTATCGTTGATTCGGGTTTTTGGCACAAAGCGGCTAAAGAGGAAAATAAATGCGTAAAAAAGATGGAACAGTTCTTTGATGAAAAATGTTGTCATTTATATCGAATTTTAGGCACGATATCCATGAGAGAATATTGGATATGCAATGACCCTGATGCATTTGAGCCTGACGAACATTCTGTTTGGCATTATGATTATCAGGGTGATATCTATGTTGAAGTTGTAAATTTAAGGCCGATTGTCGAAGAGTGTCAAAAAAATAGTGGTCGAATTGGAATACGTCTATTTTCCAACTCTGAATATATGCAATCGGCAATTAACGATGCTGCTGTTGCATATTCCTATCTTGATGGGAAAAGATTCAACCCAGAGAAAGATTTCTTGCACCGCGAAGATAAACTCCTTCGACTGTTCGAGCAAGCTATTCCTCTCAATAAATAAACGTGCGATAGAAAATGTAATAAAGCCGGAAAACCCATAGGGGGGTTTCCGGCTTCTTTTTAATTTTATAAAAGTTTTTAAAATTCAATCATTGGAAATTCATTGGAAATTGAAAATTGAACATCGAAAATTTTCATCCTATCTTCTTAATCTCCTCAATTATCTCCGGAAAAGTTTCTTGTAAAAAATGTCCCCTATCTTCAAATATATGAAACTTGGCATTAGGCAGTTCTTTTTTATATTCTTCCATTTCACTAAATGGCACCACGAAATCATCTTTGCTGTGAAAAATATGAATTTCCTCACATTGGGTAGAAATATTATTTAAAGATTTTTCTATTTTGAAACTTCCCACTTCTGGCGTATTGTTATACACTGGCGCAACTAACATTATAGCTCCAATTTTCTTAGGATAATTATTTTCTGATAAATATTTAGCTAGAAATATTCCTCCCTGTGAATGCCCGATTAAAATCACTCCCATCATTAATGAAAGGCATCATTTTTTCAAACCAAATTTTCCATTCTTCATAGACAGCATTAAATTTATTGGGCATATCCGGCATCAATATTTGGAACTCATCGCCTAGCTCTTCTGCTAAAGATGTTTTCCATTTTTTCTTTTGCACAAACCAATCTAGAGAAAACTCAGTTTCTTTTAAATACTTGATGTAATCTTCATGGGAATCAAAAGAATCTCCTCCGTGAATATAAACTATTTGTTTTTGCATAAATTTATTTGTAAAAAATAATAACGTTATTTATAATTCTCTGTCATTCCAGAAGATAGATTTTCTAAGCGATCCGCCAGCTGGCGAAGAGCTTTTAGAAAATCATCTATGTGGAATCTCAAGTATAAGTGGATTTGTTTTATATATCAAGAAAGATTCCGGATAAGTTAATTTCTTACGGCTCTCCGCCAGCTGGCGGTCTCGCCGAGAAATTATACTTTCTGGAATGACAATGTAGATGGATTTTTCAAAAAATATAAATAAGGCTAAATAAATTAACATTTATTTTATTAAATTTAATATTTCTGGTAATTCTTTTATTCCATCATCTTGGGTAAAATGTCCTTTATTACTTACCACAATCACCTTAGCATTTAATTTGCTTTCAAAAATTTCTTTGTCACTAAGTGGTACAAATGGATCATTGTCAGACATAAAAACAGTAATATTATCTGTTGCACTTTTTACTTTTTCCAAATCAATTGGTGTTTCCAGCCAAGGCTTGGCGATCGCTTTACTTTCTTCATCTTCAAAATTCATGAGATTAAACCAAGGCGCCACAAAAATAATTCCTCCAATTTTCGCAGGATAAATAGTTTCCAAATATCGCATAGTGGTTTGGCAACCAATAGAGTGTCCGATGAAAAAAGTATCTTCATCCACCTCGCCCACTAAATTTGATAGAAACGGAACCCATTCTTCTATCTTCGGCTCCTCTGCATTTGGCATCTCTGGCACACTCACTTCATATCCTTTTTTCTCCAATTCTCCGTTGACCCAAGGCAACCAATCTTTATCCGGCGTCCCATCCCAACGATGAATTATAAATATTCTTTTTTTCATAAATAATATTTTATTTTTATTACCCTTATTTTACTCTTCTTTTTATTCTTTTGCCAACTCTTCTAGCTTAGTCTTTCAGATACGGCCGTATCTAAAAGACTAGGTTTGTTTTTAATATAAAAAATTAAAAAACGCTAGTTGCACAATGTGCCCCTAGCGTTTTCGGAATTCACTTCGCTTCTGCGATAGCGGGCCTTTGCCCTCATGACGAATCCCTAAGGAATTTGAAAGACTGATAATGTCTGGCGAATGTCATAATTGCAAGTTGCAAATACGGGGTATCTAATCCCGCAACATCGCCGAGTTGTCTGCAAATTCCCTAACCTCATGACTAGCCACTCAAATCAACTGTCGTAGGATCAAGTGTTGCTACAGGCAAAATAACAGCAGTCTTTACTGATGCATTGCCCAACAAAGCATCCCGTTCTTTGGTAACCTCTGTCAATTTCGCCTTCAGAGCTTCATTTTCTTTTTTAATTTCTGCCAAATCAAAATTTTCTACCAACCTACTCACAACTCCTTTCTCTGGACCACCTCTATGATTACGGAAAAGGTTGCTCGTCCTTTCTTTATTATTATCTCCCATGCCCCATCCTCCTTGAAATATTGATAATAAAAAAACTCTTTCTCTTAAAACCACTGTTAAAATTATCCTATCTTAAAACATGTTTATTGTCAAAAGGATAACCCCTCCCTACCCTCCCCTTCAAAGGGGAGGGGGGAAGAGGAATGCAGAGATTAAAAAACTGCCTATTAAAAAAGGCAGTTTTTAAGTTTATTTTTCTTCTTTCCTCTCCACCATCTCAATCTTTTCTTCCATTCCGGTTATGCCCATAATCTCATCGAATTCTTCTTTTTCAATCGTTTCTTTTTCAATTAAAGTTTCAGCGAGTTTATCAAGTTTATCTTTTTTCTCAATAATAATTTCCAGAGATCTTTTTCTCGCTCCTTCAATTAAATTATGCACTTCCGTATCGATATCTTGGGCAGTTTTTTCGGAATAATTTTTTTGCTCACTTACTTCCTTCCCAAGGAAAATTAATTCTTCTTTTTTACCAAAAGTGCGTGGCCCGAGATTGCTCATCCCATAGCGAGTTACCATATTTCGCGCCATATTAGTCGCTCGCTCTAAATCGTTAGAGGCTCCCGTAGTCACGTCACCAAAAATTTCTTGTTCAGTCACAAAACCACTGAGCAAAACGGCAATTTCATCTAGGAAATATCCTCGAGAATGCAACATCTTATCTTCAGTTGGTACCGCCATTGTGTAACCTCCCGCACTACCACGAGAAATAATCGAAATTTTTTGCACCGGGTCAGCGTGTTTGGAAAAAGCTGCCACCAAGGCATGTCCAGCTTCATGATAAGCGACAATTTTTTGTTCATCCTTGCGAATCACGCGACTCTTTCTTTCTGGTCCCATCATTACTTTTTCAATTGATTCGCGAAGCTCATTCATTCCAATTACTGTTTTATTTTTTCGCGCGGATAAAATTGCAGCTTCATTAACTAAATTGGCCAAATCCGCTCCCGAAAACCCCGGAGTTCGTTGGGCAATATTTGCAATGTCCACACCTTCTTCTAATTTTTTATTCTTACAATGAATTTTCAAAATCGCTTTTCTCTCATTAATATCCGGCAAATCCAAAGTTACTCGCCTGTCAAATCTTCCAGGACGAAGTAAGGCTGGATCAAGCACATCGGGACGATTAGTAGCCGCCATTACAATAACATTGGCGCCGGTTTCAAAACCATCCATTTCTACTAATATCTGATTAAGAGTTTGCTCGCGTTCGTCATGCCCTCCTCCGAGACCCGCTCCACGGTGCCTGCCCACTGCGTCAATCTCATCAATAAATACAATAGCTGGCGCATTTTTTTTAGCTTGTTTAAATAAATCTCTTACGCGAGAAGCTCCTACTCCGACAAACATCTCCACAAATTCTGATCCACTAATATTAAAGAATGGAACACCTGCTTCTCCGGCTACGGCTTTAGCCACTAAAGTTTTACCAGTTCCGGGAGGTCCTAAAAGCAAAACTCCCTTGGGAATCTTAGCGCCCATATTTAGAAACTTTTTAGGATGTTTAAGAAATTCCACTATTTCCATCAGCTCCTCCTTAGCTTCTTTGGCTCCGGCTACATCTTTAAACATTGTTCTTTTCTTTTTATCTTTCGGATCTAGCATTCGAGCCTTACTCATTCCAAATGACATCGCCTGAGAATTTCCTCTTTGTGCTTGTCGCATCATAAACCAAAGAAATCCCCCTATTAAAAGAATTGGCAAGAGAAAAGGCAAAATTATACTTGCCCAGACGGCAAAACCAGACTCTCTTTTTATTTCAATATTAACTTTTTGTAAAGCTTCTTTGTTAACTCCGTAATTTGATAAGGTTTCTACCAATGAACTCTCCACCTCTTTGGAGGCTTTTTCCTTAGTTCCGTTGTTGAGATCAATTTTTAATTCACCGCCGGAAACAACGATTTCTTTAACTTCGTTACTATTTATTTGACTGACTAATTTAGATAGAGCGATATCCTCTATTTTAACTGCGGGTGATTTATATATCATCATTAAACCTGATATAAGTAAGAATACTATCAGGGTTGGAGCTAAAACATTTTTTAAAAATTTATCCATTTATTTATCTTATTTGTTTAATAATTATCTTTATTTCTCAATACCAATGTGTATAATATCACCTTTTTTGCTAATTTTCAACCCTTTAAATTTCATACTTTGAGATTTATTTTTATTACTTTCGATAATTTTAATAACCTCATTCAGATGGGCACTCTCGATATTAAATAAATTATCTTTTAAATCAAAAATAATTCTGCGCAAAATTTGTTTTTGCAAAGCTCGATGGTTTTTGGCGAATTTTTTTGAGTCAAAAGAGTAAATATTTTTTTCTGCATCAAAATTAATTTTTTTAAAAACTTTCTCAGCACTTTGAAAAATAAAATCATAGTCATCCGCGATACTGCTTGCAGAATTGGCTAGCGTTTCTTTGGCTTTTGGATTATATTCTCTTTCAATTAAAGGGATTAATTTATTTCTAAATTTATTTCTAAGAAATTTGCTTTCTCGATTAGTTTTATCAATTCGATATTTGAGATTATTCTCTTTTAAATAATTAATAATTTCTTCTCGGCTAGTGTCCAGTAACGGTCTAATAATTAAATTATTTTTTGGGCGAATACTGCGTAGTCCCAAGAGACCGCTTCCGCGAATCAAGCGCATCAGAATTGTCTCCGCCTGATCATCTTGGTTATGAGCCACGGCGATTAAATTAAATTTATTTTCTTGTCTAACTTTTTCAAAAAAATCATAGCGAATTTTTCTGAGTTCGTTTTCGCTAGGCATTTTCTTTTCCTCTTTATGAAGATGATTATCAATCACCCTCCCCCCCTCTCCGAGGGGGGGATTAAGGGGGGGTGCGATATCCCTAACATTCAAAATTTCCAATTTTAAATTGTATTTCTTGGCTAGTTTTTGCACAAAAATTTCATCTTTATCGCTATCTGAAGCGCGCAAACCATAATTAATATGCGCTGCGATAAGCTCAAATTTTCTTTTTTTAGCCAAGCGCACCAAAATATCCAAAAGGCAGACACTATCCGGTCCGCCTGAAACTCCCACTACAATCTTGTCGCCTTCTTGCCAAAGGTCAAATTGATGCGAGAAGGTTTGAATTTTTTTGATTAAACTATTCATGTTATTCTCTACGAATTACGAATTGATACGAATTTACGAATTGTACCCAGTCTAACTAATCTGTCATTCCGACCGAATAAATTTTTTGTACTCAAAAAATTTAGAAGTGGAGGAATCTCAAACAAACAATTAGATATTTTTTGATAATTTAGTTTAGATTTCTCCATGCATAAATTTCCGAGTACAGAAATTTATTTAGTCGAAATGACACACAAGAGATGTTTGTTTTTTTAATTAAACATTATTCTTCGAATTGATAAAATCCATCACTTTATCAAAAACTTCTTCTTTGGATAAATTGCTTGTATCAAGAACAAAATCATAGTTTTTTTCATCACGAATATTAATTCCATAATATTGCATGTAACGCTTATCATCACGCGCTGTACGATCTCGTTCACTAATAATTATTGATTCCAAGGAATCAAGATTTTTATCCTCAGCTTTTCGAGCGGCGTTCGCGTCAATCTCTTTCAAAATTCTTTTAGCAGCTTCCCTCTCATCAACTTTTAAATAAATTTTGATTGAGTCCGGTACGAAATACCAATAAGTACGGCTTTCTATTACAAAATCCTTCTCTTTTTTTGCTAACTCTATTGAATATTCATCCACTTTTTTATCTGCAGAAGGATCATTATCGCAAAGACTTTGAAAATCAGAAAGTAACATGCCTTTTTCTTCGGCTAGCTTTCGAAAAATTTGTCCCATGTAATATCTAGGGTAATTAAGTTTTTCAGCTACTTTTTTAGCTACAGTGCTTTTTCCCGATCCATGATCACCATTAAAAGAAATAATCATATTTTTATTTTTTAATTAAATTATTTAACGCGAAAAGCCGCGGATATCTTAAGTCCTACGGCTTTTCTAATTCACAAAACTTACTTTTTTCTCGTCCGCCGTAGCTTTAGCGGAGGAGGATTCTTTTTTTACAGTTTCTTTTTTAGCTACTTTTTTAGTTGCTTTTTTCTCAGTTTTTTCTGATTTTTCTTTTTTAGCTGATTTTTTTCCTTCTTTAACTTCAGCTCCTAGGGAATCATCTACCAAAACCAATCCCATTCTATGATCCTTTGGTTCTATAGAAAGCACTTTCCAGTTATATTCTTTGCCAGCTTCCATCATTTCTTCCATTTTCTTACCAGGGTACATCTCGCTAAATTCACTCACGTGAGCTAATCCATGAATATTTGCATCTAGATAAACAAACGCTCCGAAGTGGTTAATTTTATCAACTTTTCCTGTATAAACCTTGCCAGCTTCATATTTATTTTGAGCTTCTTTCCAAGGGTCTTGCGCAAGTGCTCTAATGGAAAGAGAAATTCTCGCTTCATCGATTCCGATAATTTTAGCTTTGATTTTATCGCCCACTTTAATTATTTCTCTTGGATTATCAATCAACTGCCAAGCTAATTCTGAAATATGAACCAAGCCTTCTAATTTATCTCCATCGATAGAATCATCACCTTCCTTGACGCCAGCAGGCAAAAATTTAACAAAGGCTCCAAAGTCTACTACTCCACTTACCTCGCCCTCAATCGTATCACCTTCTTTAAGTCGAGAAATCATCACTTGCTCTTTCTCACTCATAGCGGCTTTTTCACTTACGATCAATTTTTCTTCATCACGATAAGTATCAATGATTTTAACCAATAAGGTTTGACCGACTAGTCTCTTCAGTTTTTCTAAAATTTTATTCTTGTTTCCATCTTCTACTCGTGGGTAATGTTCACTGGCAAGTTGAGATACTGGCAAGAATCCTCCGATTCCATTAATTTCCACCATCAAACCTCCTTTATTAGCATCTAATACGCGAGTATCCACAGCTTCTTCATTATCTTTTTTGGATTCCAAATCTTCCCAAGCTTTTTCGTAAGAAGCTTCTCGAATAGATAATTCGATGTAGCCATCTTCATTTTCCAAGTTAGTCAAAGTAGCATGCACTTGGTCGCCTAATTTTAATTTAGTGTTTCCCCTTAAACCATCTCTAGTATCTTTACCATATACTATTCCTGTTCCAAAACTTCCCAAATCCAAAAGCACAGAGTGCGGACTAATATCAATTACTACACCATCTAAAACGTCTCCTATTTCTGGGAAATCAACGTTAGCCGCTTGTAAAAGTTTGCCCATCACAGAATTGTCCTCAGGAATAAGACTTTTCTTAGCTTCTTCTTTTTTTTGAGGAGCTTCTTTTTTCACACTATCAACCAAATTGTCTAAAATATTATTACTCATTATATTTAACTTGCTTTTTGGGTTTTGCCAACTCCCAAATTAATAATTAAAGGCAAAATAATAAAAATTTCCTATTTAGTAGGAAATTATCAAGAAAACTGATAGAATTAAAACATTCTATAAATATTAACTTTTCTTAATAATTATCTTAGTTTTAGTGTATACTAAAGGATTATTTTTGGCAAG
>LBQR01000023.1 GCA_000990945.1 Candidatus Moranbacteria bacterium GW2011_GWF2_35_54 | reverse complement strand
TTTATTTATCGGAGCAAAACCGATGTCATTGCCAGCATCATCAGCTTTGTATAAAAAAATGTAATATCTCATCGCGTACTTGCCGACACTATCATCTTTTTTAAATTTTAAATTGATTTTAAAAACATTGTTTTCTTGAGAAATTAGAGTAGCTTTGCTCTCGCTTATTGTGTCTTTTTTAGTTTCACCCAAATCACTAGGCAACAAAAACTTACCTTCTTTTTTAGAATTAAACACGACAAAACCAGCAATAATTACAAACGCTATACCTACCAAAATTAAATACTTTTTATTCATTTTTTTATTTTAAAGAATTATTTGTTTTAATATTTATTTTTTGCTGTATTCAATTTTAGCCAAGACGTTTTCTTCGCAATTTTTAGCACCTTCTTCACTTTTTATTTCTTTACATATATTAACATCATTCTCCTCGGCCGCTCTTTGATAGATACTTGTTTCTTCGAGCAGGGCGTTGCAAGAATCTATAGCTTTCTGATCATCCTTTTCTATACATTTGCATAAAGAAATATCTCCTTTTTTCAAAGCCATATTTATAACTTTAGCAGAATTGTCCAAGGTTTCACATCGTTCATCTTTCGGAATTATAAATTCATTATCTTTCGCTTTCTCGGTCATCTCAACCCCACCTTTAGTAATATTAATTTCCTTTCCAAGTTTAGACTGAAATACATAAATACCTACTCCTATTGTTATTACCAATATTAGAGCACTTACAATGAAATATTTTTTTTCCATTTTTTTATTTTGTTTAAGTTTTTTAATTTAATTTATTATACCATAAACGAATTTCAGTGCAAGGGAAATCACGTTAGCATTTTAGCATACTAACATTTTAACATATTAACATTAAAGCAAATAGACATTGAAACAAAACAGCATTAAAGCATAAAAACAATGTAACAATTTTTATGCATCTACAAATAATTCGAACATGTCATCTCGACTAAATGGAGAGATCTCAAATTCTTGATAATTTTATTAAATCATGCTTTATGGGACAGCTTAGATTCCTCCACTTCCAAATATTTGAGTACAAAGATTTGTTCGGTCGGAATGACATAATATATGGATGGTTCAGAAAATTTATTAAAATAAAAACAACCCCGACATTTCATCGGGGTTGTTTTTTTTGTTTTATTTAAAAGTTTTTTCTAAACTTTATTATGGTCGCACCTCTTTCCACTCGCTAGACACTGGGCAAGGTTCTGTATTACAAGCTTGGTGCTCAATATTTTGGAAACAATTAGTATAGCGAGTTACCCTTGTTTGGTCTCCAGTTCCGCATTGTTTATCGCAAAGTCCCCAAGCAGGATTTAAGTCCTCGGTACATTCAACTGTTACCGGAACTGTGTCTAAGACATTTACTAGACCAGGATTAGTACAAGAAATTTGATAATTTAAAACTGTATTTGGGGCAGATGAACTTGCTGGCGTTGGAGCAGATGAAATATCTTTAGGCTCACTTCCGCTTATTCCCTTGGCCCCTGTCCAGCCTCCTACAGTTGAACCTCCAGCAGGCGCGCTACATGAAGTAGCATACGTAGAAGACCAGCTTATGGTGATAGGATTATATTTATTAACACTGATAGCAGTCTCGGATCCATTTATTTTTAAATTTGGCTGAGCATTAACATAACTTACATTTGACTGACTGGAGCAACTGGTAGTTCCAGAAGCAGAATGTTGAGTAACTGAACTAGCAACTCTTCTCCCATCAGCCGCCGGCGCACCCCAAGCTGAAACAGTAGTGTAATAACAATTATAAGATGTTGAACCAACCCAATACCCATAATTGCTTATATTATAATAACCGTTATCACACGCTAATGCGCCCGTGCAAGAATCTCTTTTTGCGTTTGCATGGAATATTGATCCTGACAAACATGATCCTGTTGTATAATAGTTCCTTGAAGAGTCCCAAACTCTTGGCCAATAACAATAAATTCCATCATTATACCACGTGCATGACTGCCAATAGCTACTGCTAACACTAGTCCAACACGCAGGATCGCTTACTCCCAAACTTGGGGTTGTATTACTGGGACAATTGACTGCAGCCAAAGAAACATCTAGAAACGATGAGAAAGCTAATAAAATTATCGAAAACATTAATATTTTTTTCATATTTTATTTATTATTATTTAATAAGTTTTTTGCTTTTTCCTCAAATTCCTCTTGCTTTTCAATATTACCCATTTCTCTGTAGCAATTAGCAATTGAATAATTCAAATCTCTTTCTACTACTGGTTTACTTGGGTTTAACAAAGACACGTCATCCTTTACTAAGGAAACCCCTTTTTCAGCATTCATTATTGATTCGCTAAATTTTTCTTCCATATATAAAGCATGTGCTAGTGCTAAATATGCATTAGCACTTGTAGGAGAAAACTCAATAGCTCTTTTCGCATTAACTTCTGACTCCGAGTATTTTTTTTCGAAAATATTTAACTTTGATAGTGTGATAAAAAGATTAGGATCATTGGGAGTCAAAGTCTTAGCCTTTAATAAATTATTTTCGGCTTGCACGATGTCGTTATTTCGCATTAAGATAATTGCCATAGTCTGATGAGCATTTGATTGAAAAACTGGATCAATATCTTTTTTATCTGTAACAATTTTACAATTTTCAAAAGCTATCTCACTGTTTCCTCTTGAATATTCTAAACTGCAAAGATTTGTATAAATGAAGACATAGTTTTTATCCGTATCTAGTTTCGCCGCCTTATTAAAATTATCAACGGATTCTTCCAGCATCCCAAGCATACGTTCAGTGTGTCCTTTTCCAGCATATGCAAAAATATTTTTATCATCAATTTCAATTGCCTTGTCATACAAAACAAGAGCTTGACTATAATCCGGCTTTATTTCATTAACATATGCCTCTATTCTATACACCTCAGAGTTATTATTATCAATCTTTTTAGCTTCTTCAATAATTACTAGAGCATTGGAAATATATTCTTGCCTATCTCTTCCTTGTTCTTGCTCCTTGAGTCCTTTTTCGGCATAAGCCAAGGCCAATAGTATATAATTATTTATATTACTACTGTCGCTAGCTGTTAAATTTTTATAAGCATCTAAATATCTGCCAAACGCTGCGGATCACTTTTCTTTAATTGCTCAACACTGTCTTTTACCGCAGAATTACAAGAATCCTTATGGACTTGAGTTCTAATATTTTCACAAAGAGTAACATCTAAATTATTTAAAGCTCTGCTATATAAAATAGTATCCATTCTCTTCATTACTAATACAGCTACAAGCATCTAAATTATTATTATTGCTAGCTTCATTGTAAGCATCTTGATCAGAACCAAAATCACATTTTAATTTTGGTAAGTTTAATTTAACTAACTTCTCCTCCTTGGCTTCACCGGGGATATTTGTTTTTCTGCTAAATAGCTTATCTGCCTGCGATAAGTAAACCAACACAAAACCAGCAACAAACAACAATACTATTGCTATAATTTTTTTATTTTGCATATTTTTTTATTTTGTTAAAGTTTTTTAATTTAATTTATTATACCATGAAAGAATTTGGATGCAAGGGAAAATTCAATTCATATTAAAACATAAAAACATTAAAACAACGCAACAATTTAACACTGGCGAATTGAATCATGAATTATATGTTATGGGAGACGCTGAAAAATTTGAAGTCATCGGTCATCTGCAAACGGTCATCGAAAATACATT
Organism: Candidatus Moranbacteria bacterium GW2011_GWF2_35_54; assembly: GCA_000990945.1. Lineage (GTDB taxonomy): Bacteria > Patescibacteriota > Minisyncoccia > Moranbacterales > UBA9337 > UBA9337. The sequence goes on along the minus strand of LBQR01000023.1, from coordinate 8,729 downwards.
TTAACTTTGATGACTAATGACCGTTGACTCGATGACTACATTCATTATTTCCCGAACTCTTTAACTGAAAACAACTCCGCACTTTTCTTTGAAAGTTTTTAGTTTATCTCTTATTCATCCCTTCAATCGCTCGCAAAACCTCTATTGGCAAAGCAAACACTATAGTATTGGATTGATCCGAGCTTACATCATTAATTGTGCTTAGAGTTCGCAGATGAAGCGCACCATTGGAAGCGGCTAAAGTATTGGCAGCCTTGGCTAAATTTTCGGCCGCAATTACTTCTCCTTCAGCTTTAATAATGACTGATCTTTTTTCTCTTTCTGCTTCAGCTTGCTTGCCAATTACTCTTTTCATCTCCTCTGGAAGATTAACATCTTTGAGTTCTACGGAGTTTACTGCAATTCCCCAAGCATCAGTAGCTAAGTCCACAATACTTCTGATTTTTTCTGCAATGGTATCTCGATTAGAAAGTAACTCATCCAAGTTGACTTCACCGACTACATTTCTCATCGTAGTTTGGGCGAGCTGGCTAACGGCATAAAAGAAATTTTCTACTTCAATAATAGCTTTATTAGCATCTTTAACTTTATAATAAATAACGGCATTCACTTTAACTGAAATATTATCTTTGGTAATAGCTTCTTGATCCGGCACGTCCACCGCCTTAATTCTCATATCTACTTTTTGATAGCTTTGAAAAACTGGAACAACTAATCTCCAACCTGGCTCCATAATCCCCGTATATTTTCCAATCGTAAATCTAACCCCTCTTTCGTATTGATTGATCTGTTTAATCGAAACCAACACAATAAAAACTGCTATGCCCAAGATTATTTCCATATTTTTTCAATTAGCAACTGTCCAACTTTTTCCAAAATAATCTTTTTTACCGTCTCTGCGAGTAATTTCTGTACTCGGAATTTGCGTGGCAGTCTAGGTTTTAACGTAGAGATCCTGGATTGCCACGTCGGAGTACCGACTCACAAAGACAGAGGATTTTATTTTATCTTTAGAGAGGGTTGAATAGTTACTTTAATTATTATTTGATATTTAACTATATTTATATTACAATAATACTTGTTTTAGTACAAGCAACAAGCCGGCAACTGTTTACTGACTTCATATGAAAAAAATGAAGTCTGTCTTTGCGATATTTGAATTATCTCCAAAGATGATTCAAATTGTACTCAAATTATTCGTGGCAATCCAGGAATATGCAAGATTTAGATATGTTTTGAAAAACTGGACTGCCACGCAAATTCCGAGTACAGAAATTACTCGCAGAGACAAACAAAAAAATATGAAATGAAAAAGTCGGTGAGAAATTACGTAAGCCACCTTAGCTCAGTTGGTAGAGCAACGCACTCGTAACGCGTAGGTCGTCGGTTCGTTTCCGACAGGTGGCTCAACACACTTCAGCCAGAGGCTGATAAACTACACGTGCAGGTCGTGAGTTCAAATCTCATTCTCGGCTCAATTTCAACAATTTTTCCCAATCTTTATCCACCTTTCGCTGAATATTTTCCAAGATTTCTTCATTTCCCACTGCAAATAAATGTTTGAATCTTTTTTGAATTTTTAAATATTCTTCTATCGGTTTAGAGTTGTCGTTTTTTAAACTTAATTTATATTGGCCATTTTCAATTTCATAAAGCGGCCAGTAATTTGTTTCTGTAGCCAACTTCCCCACTTTAACATAATCAGAGGTGGGAAATTTCCAAACATTGGTACAAGGTTGAAAAACTAAAAGAAAAGACGCCCCCTCGACTGCCAAAGCTTTTTTAGCTTTTTTTCTTAAATCCTCTACATAAGCCACATTAGCTTGAGCTAAATATTTCACGCCATGTCCAGCCACGATCTGCATCATATTTTTACGAGAATTTTTATTGCCGTATGATTTTTTGCCGGCTGGCGTAGTTTCCATGCTAGCCCCAATTGGCGTTGCACCAGAGCGTTGACCGCCCGTATTCATATAACCTTCATTATCATAAGCTACATAAAGGACATCGTGCCCCCGCTCTAGCATTCCTGAGAGAGATTGAAGTCCAATATCAAAAGTCCCACCATCTCCTCCAAAGACTACAAATTTTATTTTCTTATCTATCAACCCTCTTTTTCGCATTGCTTGATAAGCGATTTCCACACCAGCAGCGGTTGCTGCTGCATTTTCAAAAGCATTGTGGATATAAGGGACTTTCCAAGCAGTATATGGATAAATAGTGGAAGTCACTTCCAAGCATCCCGTAGCATTTATAATCACGATCGGGTCAGTAGCGACATCCAAAATATTTCTTACAATCACAGGAATTCCACAACCGGCGCAAGTATCGCCACCAGGAGAATAGTTTTTTGTTAGTTGTTGGTTCATATTGTCTTCATCCTCCCCTCCTCTCTGAGGAGGGGTTGGGGGTGGTGTAATATTACAAAATTATAAATATTTTTCTATTTCTAAAATAACACTATCTAAATTATTATTTATATCATTATTCCAAAATCTTATTATTTTAAGATTTAAACTTTCTAAAAATTTTGAACGCTCATTATCATATTCTATTTGCTCCTTATGTTGCCATCCATCTAATTCTATAACTAGATTCTTTTCTGGGCAATAAAAATCTACAATATATTTTCCAAAAGATTGCTGTCTTCTAAATTTACAACCCAACCGTTTTCCTTTTAATCTTGACCACAAAATTATTTCTTGAGGAGTAGCTGAAGATCTTAGCTTTTTTCTAATTACTTTCTGCGTTTTTAAATTATGGATTTCTCTCATAAAATTCGCTTCTTACCCCTCCCCCTCTTTGAGGGGGAGGTTGGGAGGGGGTGGTGTAAAAATTAAAATATTTTCTTGTTTTAAAAAATAAATCATTCTGCTTCACCCCTCCGCCCTCCGGGCACCTCCCCTCAAAAAGGGGAGGAGGGATGCGTTTTTTATCTAAACTTTTTCCAACATTAAAATTCTCTTTTTAAATCCTCTTCTTTTTTCAGCTTTTTCTTTTTTTATTTTTTCAATCGTTTCCCAATCGAGTTCATTAAATTCCAATATTGCTTCAATGAGCTCCATAACATCTGCAACCTCCTCGGCAATATGCTCCTTGCTTTCTGCATTAGCAAGTTCATGAGCTTCTTCTTCAATTTTTTTCAATAAGAATTTTGAATATTCCGCATCATCTTCCAAAATTCTTGTCTTTACTTCTTTGCCTGTTAATTTACCTACTACTTCAGGAATGTTATCCCGCACTAACTTTGGATATTCATTTTCTTTTTCTAAATTTGTTTTAATATGTTCAAATTTCATATTTTTTATTATTAGTTATTTCATACGAGATTGCCACGTCGGAGTACCGACTCGCAATGACACCCAAACACGCTTTCTTTTTTAATAATTTAGTCATTCAAAATTCAATCGAAATTCAAAATTAAAAATTAAAAATTATATTAGTATTATTTTTCATTTTCTTTCACAAACTTCTCCTGACACTCAATCGCTATTTTTATACATTCCTCAGGGTCATAACCCAAATCATCACACCATCTGATATTGGAAAAAATCATATTGCCTAATTCTTTTTTTAATTCATAGTCATTGTGAGTTTCTTTGTCTTTCTGAACATTCCTTTCCCAGCGACAAATATCGCCAAAAACTTTTCCAGTTCGCACAATTATTTGAGCCAGGCTTAATTTCTCATCGCCCCAAATACTTTTTGATTTTTCTAATAGTTCTTTTATTTCCATATATTTTAATTAAATTTTGAATTTTTAATTTTGAATTTCGAATCAATTTTTAATTTTTAAAAATATATTTCTAGATTGCCACGTCGGGATTACCCTCCTCGCAAAGACATACAAGCACATTTATTTAATCATTTCATCATTTAAACATTCAATCGAAATTCAAAATTTTAAATTTGAAATTGTTTTTGATGACTTTTGACCCGATGGCAGATGATCTCCTGGCTATTTTATATATCTCACTTTTTTATCAACCTTCCCACCCATCATGTCGTTAAAAATCCCCTCAATATCTTTAATAAAAATATCTCTTCCTCCCAATCCATAAACATAACTATTTATTTTTATATCGTTCAAGTCTGCATATCTAAGCGTATTATTTATTTCAGAATACAACGCGGGCATGGAACCCGAAGAAATTGCCCTATCCATCACGGCTACACTTTTTATATTTTTTAGAGCTTTAGCTACGGCTTCATAGGGAAAAGGTCTGAATAATTTTATTTTTAAAAGCCCTACTTTTTTACCTTCTTTTCTTAGCTTATCCACAGCATCCTTAGCTGTCCCGGCTGTCGCCCCCATTACAACAATAACCGTGTCAGCATCTTCCATATGATATTCTTCAAATAAATTATATTTTCTACCGGAAATTTCCTTAAATTCTTTCATCACTTTTTTACAATTATCTACCACTTCATCCATCGCTTTTTCTTGATCAAGTTTAAATTCAAAATAAGAATTTGCCAAAGCTACTGGACCGTAGCTCACCGGTTTATCGACATTCAAAAGAGCATTCTCATTTTTATACTCGCCCACAAAATCTTTGACGATTTCATCAGAAAGTAATTCTAAATTTTCTACGTTATGCGAAGTGGTAAAACCATCCATCACCACCATAATGGGCAGCTCTGATTTCTCGGCCAATTTTGTTCCTATAATTGTATTATCATAAACTTCCTGCACAGTTTCAGAAAAAAGTTGGATCCAGCCCGTGTCCCGTGCTCCCATTACATCGCTATGATCTCCATGAATGTTTAGCGGAGCGCTCAAAGCGCGAGCAGAAATCAACATCACGATTGGGAGTCGCATCCCGCTGGCAATATAAAGAATTTCATTCATCAAAGCTAAACCCTGTGAACTTGTAGCCGTTACGGTGCGCACTCCAGCGGCTTGCGAACCGATCGCGGCTGAAATTGCGCTGTGTTCAGATTCAACTGTGATTATTTCCGTATCCGCTTTTCCATCCGCGCAAATCTTGGCAAAAGATTCGATAATCGGAGTCTGCGGAGTGATTGGATAAACCGGCATTACAAAAGGATTAATTTGGCGCAAAGCTTCGGCTGAAGCTGCGCCACCGGTTAAGGCAACTTTCTTAGTATTTGGTATTTTGTATTTAGTATTTGGTATCATTGTTTTTAATCTTTTTTAAACCATTTATTAATTTTACAACTATAATTGTCTGATTTGCAATTTTTAAGAATTCTTATTTATTCCCTCTGTATAACTCCTCGTTAAACCTCGATTATGTCCTTTATTTGTATTTGTCTCTGCGAGTAATTTGAGTACTCTCAAATTGCGTGGCAGTCCAGAAAAAAACAAATCTCTATAATTGAATATACTTCTGGATTGCCACGTCGGAGTACCTCCTCGCAAAGACAGACCCATTTTTTGTAAAGAGAGTTCATTGAAAATTTTTTACAAATCAACAAAAGATTTTATTTTTTTATCATCCATACATTATACAAAATACTGTCTACTTTATACCATTTTAATTGCTTTGACCGGACAAACCTGGGCACACACGCCGCAACCTTTACAAAATTCCAAATCAATATCCGCCAGTTTCGTCGGCTTTCCATCCTCTCTATTTTTTAAAATAATACAAGCATCCGGACAATATTTAACACAGGTACTACATCCAATACATTTTTCGCTATCCACGTTTGGGGCGTAATTTCTCCAACTTCCGGTCGGCGCCGCATTTTTTATATCATGTTTTATAATTGCTCCTTTCTCCATAAATGTTTACTAATTACCACGTAAAATAAAAAATAAATTTTTTATCACGTGGCAAGCGAATTATACGAATAAATATAATAATTTAATTTTAAACTAATCGCTAATTGCACCAAATCAACTTAAATACTGCTACGATGTCATTCCGAGTGAAGTGAGTCCGATTCAGAGAGGATGAACGAAATCGAGGAATCTGGGCCCAGATCTTTCGACTTCATTTCGCTCTGCTGAGCTCAATTCCGCTCAAGATGACAAACGCTGTAGTATAGATTTAGTTTATTTGGTATTACATTTAATGCTTTGTCATTTGAAATTCATTTAAAATTTGAAATTTGAAATTTGAAATTCTCGTCAGAGTGCGTCGTATCCTCTCTCAATCGCCAAAATATTTTTTTGGGTCAGCTCTACTCCGATTTTTTTCTCAAAAATTTCCCGAAATTGATTGATCACACTTTCCAATTTTACAATCTCCGTTACGCCGATTAACTTCCCCAAAATCACGCCATTGGGCTGGATTATTCCCACCGTATCCAAGGCGATTCCGTTAGCATCAATGGCTTTAATATTCCCCTTGAAATCGCGAATGCTTTTTCGTATCTCTTCTTCATTTTTTCGCGTATTAACAATCACAGATTCATGCTCGGTAATATTTTTTCCCACATCTTCACTAGTTACAAGCGTGTCGTCCAAAACCACTACTACGTCCGGATCAGTGATTGGCTCATGATTACGGATGGGATTAGAAGAAATTTTTACATAAGCCTTAGTGGGCGCCCCGCTTCGTTGCGGTCCATAAAAAGAAAAAGCCTGGACGAATTTTCCTTCGCTTACCGCTGCTTGTGCCAAAGATTCAGCAATGCTTTTGGCTCCCTGCCCCGCTCTGGCAAAAAATATTATTTCAAAAGTTTCTTTATTGAATTTCATATAAGGATTTAAATCACGAATCGACCCTAATAAGTCTCGAATAATCTCCAATGAATTCGAGAAGATTAGTGAAAAAATTCGTGTAGATTAGAGATTTATCATGTCGCTTCGCGAGCGACGTGATTTATATCATTTTATTTATATCGCAACGCTTCTAGTGTATCCAGCGCCGCGGCTCTTTTGGCTGGATAAAATCCTGTGACCAACCCCACTACTGTAGAAAATATTATTATAAAAACAACAAACCACAGCGGGATATAAAATATGTCCACACTTACTCCGCCAAAATTCTTAGCCACTAAATTGAGTAGCACATTAACAAATTCTGTGCCAGCAAATCCGATTCCGATTCCGATCGTTCCGCCCAAAAAACCAATTAGGACAGATTCCGTTAAAAACATGCTCCAGATATCTCGAGCGCTAGCGCCGAGTGATTTCATTATAGCAATTTCCTGAGTTCTTTCCAACAGGGATATAGTCATCGTATTAAACATCCCGATTGCGCTAACAACCAAAGCCAACATGCCAAAAGACAACAGCACTATTTGAATTACATTAAATATTTTTCTAGTTTGCTCTACCGTATCAGAAATAGCTGAGACAATATAACCTTTTTCGCTTATCGCATTTCTCACTGAGTTTATTCTTTCTTCCGAAGTAACTCTTATTTTTATCCGGTTAAAATAATCAAATCCCAAATCTGACACCGATGAATTTGTAATATAAACATTGGCTTTTGATTTATCATTTATCATTCCGACAATTTTATATTTCTTTTCTACGGTCTTATTATTTTTAGTTGTATCCAATTCTTTCTCAGTCAAAGTGGAAATATCTATTGTTATCTCATTATTTTCAAAATTATCACTGCTAATATGCAACAAGTCCAAAACGGAGCTAGTTGCCACAATCTCATTTTTACCCTTATCGGAAAGAAATTCACCTTTCTGAATAGCTAAACCTTCCAGCTTAAAAAAATCTCCGTTAACGATGTTCACTTTTGCATCTGTAGTAAAGCCTCCGCTGTGCAATTTAAATTTTTGAGTAATGATTGGCGCAATTTTTGAAACTCCGTCTACTTTTTCTATCTCTGGAATATCTTTATTTAAAATAACATTGGATTCACCGCTGTCACCAGGTTTGGGAAATACATCAATAGATAACAATGAATCACTGGTGGCTATTCGTTCTAACACAACTTTCTGAAAACCATAACCCAAAGAAACCAAAAAGAAAATGGAAGAAATTCCCACGCTAATACCCATCACTGTCAAGAACGTTCTGAGTCGATTGTTCTTAAACGATCGGGCCGATATTCTAATTGTATCAAATATCAACATAAATTTATTAAATAGTTCACGGTTTACGGTATATGTAAGTTCACAGTTTGTAGTTTAATATTGCCACGTCAGGAGTTTTGAATCACCCCTATGAATAATTTAAACATCGCAAAGACGGACGGCTACTTGTCTCTGCGAGTAAATTCTGTACTCGGAATTTGCGTGGCAGTCTAGAAATTTCAAAAAATACTGTAAATCCTGGATTGCCACAAAATTATGAGTACATAATTTTTCGCAAAGACGGGACCTCCGTCTGTTTGTCTTCGCGAAGAAGTTTATTATTTCTAAATTCTTAACTTCATATATTCCTAAATACCTAACCCATTCCATAGCCTACCATCAATATTATATCCACTGCTTTTGCTATTTTTTTGGCTGTTTTGAAATTAAAGCCAGCCCCGTCGGCATTAAGCGGAGCATCCAAAAAATCCCGGAAAACACCTCTATCAATCCTGTTCATTATCCTATGTTTAATTAATTCTTTTAATTTATTGAGTTGGTTAGGGGAAATTTTTACGTTCTCTTGGGTTAACAAATACTTGACAATGGCATTAGCTTTTTGCTCATGATCGTCGTTATCAGCGTTATTGACAATATGCGCCAAAGCGATCAAATCTTCTACTTTCTTGGCTACTTTGTGCGCCTTTCTGACATCCATATCTACTCCACCCTCCTTATCAGACTTGTCCATTTTTTCAAAAAATTCCCCTGGTGTC
>LBQR01000022.1 GCA_000990945.1 Candidatus Moranbacteria bacterium GW2011_GWF2_35_54 | reverse complement strand
AAATGGATGAGCAATAAAAGTGCTAATTTAGGGGATTGCTCGCAACCATGTCGATGGGAGTATACACGCAATTTCCAATTTCCAATTTCCAATTTCCAAACACCCTGCCTACCGGCAGGCAAGAATTCAAAATTAAAAAATCAAAATACAAAAAATGAAATTAAGGAGATGACTGTGGTGGATAAACGGGGGGAGTTTGAAATTGATTTGGAAGAGGATAGACAGGGGACTTATTTTTTTAATAGTAAAGATTTAAATTTACTGAGTTATTTAGATGAATTAGTTAAAGCCGGAGTGGATTCTTTTAAGATTGAGGGACGGAATAAAAGTGTTTATTATTTAGCCACAGTGGTCAGGGCTTATCGAAATGTTAGCAACGCAATTAGCAGCAAAGATAAAAATTTAAAAAAGATAATTAAAAAAGAACAGAAAAATCTCGGTGATTTGGTTCATCGCGGTTACACGACGGGGTTTCTTTTAGGAACTGAGCCGGAGCATAATTTCGCCAACTCTCATAATAAGAGTGAGTTTGAGTTTGTCGGAGAAGTCGTAGGTCATGGAACATGGAACATGAAACATGAAACAAAAAAAACAAAAGGGAAGAATACGAAAAATGCTAGTTTACTTGAAGTGAAAGTGCATAATGCGATTTATAGTACGGATGAAATTGAAATAGTGGGAAGAGAGGGAAATTATCCGGTAAAAATACTAAAAATGCTGGATGATCAAATAAAAGAGGTTACTTCGGCTCATGGTGGACACGGCAAAAATTATTATTTTTTGTTTGATAAAGAAAATATTTCGGAAATGGATTTATTGAGGAAGAAAATAGTTAGTTTGTAAAGTATGGGGATGAATTAAGAATAAAGAATTATGAATTTGAGAATGTAAAATTTTATAATAAAATTGTTGTGTTGTTTTTTGTTTTAATGCTCCATTGTTCAATTGTTTTAAAGTTTTGATGCTTTTTGTTAAATTGTTAACGTGCTAATATGTTAAAATGCTAAAATGACTGACTCTAGACATCTTCAGGTTAAATTGATAATATAGATATATAAGCAGTAAACAGACATAGCCTTAATTTATCCGTATGGATTAAGTGTTATTATAAAAAAATATGGCATTAAATGAAAAAGATCTTAAAAAATTTGAAGGGATTTTAATTGAACAAAAAAATAAATTGAAAGAAGAACTTAGCCGAATAGCTAATCCAACTTCTGATAACGGGGATTATGAAATAAAGCATGAAGAAATAGGCAGTGACAGAGAAGATAATGCTTCTGAGGTTGAGGAATATGTGGATAACGTCGCTTTGGAGAGCAATTTAGAAGAACAGTTGAAGGAAATCAACAATGCTTTAGAAAAAATAAAAAATGGAACTTATGGAGCTTGCGAAGAATGCGGAGTAGATATCTCTCCCGAAAGATTGGAAGCTAACCCATCAGCTGAAAAATGTATGAAATGCGCTGGTAAATAAACTTCCGTAATGCGACTCTAATGATACGAATAACACCCCGATAACTCGAATAGAAAAAATAAGAGAATGAAAAAAATAATCAAAAAATACAATTTTATTTTTTTAATTTCTTTTCTAGCAGTAGGCGACCAATTGTCTAAATATTTAATCCGTCATAATGACGGATTTTATATTTGTAATCCAGGAATATCTTTCGGTTTTCTATTCCCCAGTTGGTTTTTTTATTTTATCGTAGCTGTTATTTTTTTATTAGCGTTGCTTTATCTTTTGGAGAAAATAAAATTTGAAAATTTTGTCCTAAATAAAATTGGAATTGTTTTTATCTTAGGCGGAGCTGTGGCTAATCTTATTGATCGATATAATTATGGGTGCGTAATAGATTTTATTGACTTGAATTTCTTTTCCGTTTTTAATCTGGCCGATATTTTTATCACAATTGGTGCTATAATAATTATAATGAAAAGTTTTAAAAGTAATTCTTAAATAAGCAGGTGTTGCGCACATTAATATTTTGACTTACTCCAGGCATTAATTGGGTTTCTGATTATAACTCTAGCTTTTCTCCCACGAATCCACCCGTCTTGGCAAGCCAGAGCGAGACAGGCAAATCAACTACAAATTTACAAATGTGAAAAGAACTTATTTCCTGCGAGATTTGTAGATTTGTAACAGATTTGTAGATTTGTGGTAGCTCTAGATTTAAAACAAAAGTAACAATTAATTGCTTAATTAAGTTAATATTTAGAGGCGTGTAATATTTGAAAATTAAAATGTCTTCAAAAGTTTTTTCAGCCGCGACTATCGGACTGGATAGCGAAATAGTAGAAGTTGAAGTGGATACTCTCAGTCAGGGCTTGCATAATTTTACTATTGTGGGGCTTCCAGACACTTCCATTAAAGAATCTAGAGATAGGGTAAGCAGTGCCATAAAAAATAGTGGATTTAAGCCTCCGCATCAATGTGGTAGGATAACCGTTAATTTGGCACCAGCTGATTTGCCTAAAAATAGTCCTATTTATGATATTCCGATTGCGCTGGGATTTCTTTTAGCTACTGGTCAAATAAATTTTAACTTTAAAGATAAAATTTTTATCGGAGAACTATCATTGGATGGAAGTGCTCGCTGCGTGCAAGGAGTTTTACCTATAGCACTTATGGCTAAAAGAAAAAATTTCACCCAAATTTATGTCCCGCTAGAAAACGCCAGAGAAGCCAGCGTGGTTGATGGGATAGACGTAATTCCTATTGGTACTTTACATGATTTATGTGCTCATTTAATTGGAGAGAAAATTATTGAACCTTTTCCTCAAATTGATCAAGAAGCCTTATTCAAAAAAAGTGAATTTTTAATAGATATGTCTCATATCAAGGGGCAAGAGCATGCTAAGCGAGCTTTAGAAATTGCGGCAGCCGGCGGACACAATATCATAATGAATGGTCCTCCCGGAAGTGGCAAAACTCTCTTAGCTAAAGCTATGGCTTCAATTTTGCCCGAGTTAACCCTGCCTGAAGCGCTAGAAATTACAAAAATATTTTCAATTTCAGGTAATTTGCCCAAGAGCAATCCTCTGATAACCCAGCGGCCATTTCGCTCGCCTCATCATAGCGCTAGTGCTATTTCTCTCGTAGGAGGAGGGAGCTATCCTAAGCCGGGAGAGATAAGTTTGTCTCACCGTGGAGTTTTATTTTTAGACGAATTTGCAGAATTTCCTAAAAATGTAATGGAAAATTTGCGCCAACCTTTGGAAGATGGAGTAGTGACAGTTTCTCGAGCCAAAGGCACTCTTAGTTTTCCAGCCTGTTTTACTTTGGTAGCCGCCATGAATCCATGTCCGTGCGGTAATGCAACTGATCCTGAAAAAATGTGCTCTTGCTCACCTTCTCAAATAGTAAATTATCAGCGGAAAATATCCGGACCAATTTTAGACAGAATAGATTTGCAAATTGAAGTTCCTCGGTTAAAATTTGATAAGCTTCAAGAAGAAAATTCTGGGGAAAGCAGCGCTGAAATAAGGGCTAGAATAGAAATAGCCCGGCAAATTCAAAAAGAAAGATTTAAAGATTCAAGTAAAATAACAAATAGTGAAATGTCATCTAATGAAATAAAAACTTTTTGTCCTTTGACGGGTGATTCTTTGGTATTATTGAAAAGCGCGGTTATTAAAATGGGGTTGAGCGCTCGTTCTTATTATCGCCTAATTAAAATAGCTCGCACTATCGCGGATTTATCTCAGGAGAAAGAAATTTTACCAATGCATATTGCCGAGAGTATACAATATCGGTTTAAGAATGAATGATGAAAGTTTTTAAAGTTTGTAAAGTTCTTAAAGTTTATAAAGTGGGGCTGTCATTCCGACTCGCCTCGCTAGCTTGTCGAAGCGGGCCGGACAAATCTTTGTACTCAAAGATTTGGAAGTGGAGGAATCTCTTAATGTATGCTAAATTATTAAGTTTGAGATCTCTCCATGCATAAACTTCCGAGTACAGAAATTTATTTAGTCGAGATGACACACGTCAGATGTTTGCTTTAATGTTAATATATTAACGTGCTAAAATACTAATATGCTAAATGACTTAAGAGAAATGATTACGAATAGTGCCGATGAAACCAGGGATTTGGGAAAGAAAATGGCAAGTAATTGCAAAGGTGGAGAGGTTATTTGCTTAAAGGGTGATTTGGGCGCAGGAAAAACTACTTTTTCTCAAGGATTTTTGAGAGAACTTGGCGCAGAAGGGGCGTTAACTAGTCCGACTTTTGTGGTGATGAAACAATACGCGATAAAAAAGAATGTTTTAAATTTAAAAAGTATTTATCATATCGATACTTATCGAGTAGGAAGCAAAGATATTTTAGATTTAGGCTGGGAGGAAATAATTAAGGATAAACAAAATATTGTTTTGGTAGAATGGCCGGAAAAAATAAAAGATATTTTGCCCGAGTATTCAATTTGGATAAATTTTGAAATAGTAGATGAAAAAAGTAGAAAAATAAGTGTTATTTGAACAAATATGTTAAATGAAAAGATAAAATTATTTTTAGTAATTACCTCAGTCCCTTTCTTTCTTGGCGGATGTAATTTTATTACTCCAAAAGACGATTTAAACGGAAATAATGGAAAAGTTAATCCTCTAAACAAGATAAATGTAAAAGAAGATTATGCAAAAGGTTCTCAAGCAGCCAAGGGAGACAGTGAAATGCAACAATTGGAGCAAGCAGTTAACCAAGCAGATTACGAGATGCGATTAAAAGAGGAAAAACTAAAAAAAGAAACCGCTCCCGTCGTAACAGAAAAGACAGATATAGAAAAAGAGTTATTAAATTATACTAATAAATACACTAAAGCCACTATTAAAACTAATCAGGGAGATATAAAAGTTACATTTTATCCATCCGAAGCTCCAATGGCAGTAGGAAATTTTATTAAATTAGCCGAGAGCGGTTTTTATAATGAAACAAAATTTCATCGCGTAATTAGCGGATTTATGATCCAAGGGGGCGATCCTAACTCCAAAGACGGAAATTGGGATGACGATAGAGTGGGTGGTCCAGGTTATGCATTTAGAGATGAAGTTAATCAGCATAAATTAATTAAAGGCTCGCTAGCGATGGCTAATAGCGGTAAAGATACCAATGGATCGCAATTTTTTATTGTAACTGCTGACTCAACTCCGCATCTGGATGGCAAGCATACTAATTTCGGAGAAGTGATTGAGGGTATGGATGTAGTAGAGAAAATAGAAAAAGTGCGGATTAATGAAAAAGATCATCCGACTCAGGATGTGGTGATTGAGGGGATTGAATTGGAAAAATAAATTGTTAAATGGCTATATTGTTAAATTATTTTAATGTTTTCATGTTAATATGACGATGTTTCATTGCGGAGTTTTTAAAAGAATGATAGATTGAGAGTGATAAAATTTAATTAATTGTGTAGTTAACTGTTGGTATTTTAAGTGTATAGAGGAGGAAGATGATGCAAAATAACATCACAGAATTACAATGGGAGTACTTGGGAAAACCCAAAGGTATCTGCATTCTTCAGTTTGAAGATGGAGATACTCATATGAACGCACTTCACTGGGTGGATACCATTTGGAGAATTCCATGGGAAATTTTATATGTAGATGTGAAAAAAGAAAATGATGTAGTTCCTTGGACAATCGTGATTCCAGATAATATGTTTGAAAGATTCTGTCACCCATATAGAGGTATGGCTGGAAAATTTGAGGCAGAATGGTTGGAGATATAAAAAATATTTTTTGCAAACCTTAACCTATGAATTGGGAGGGTCTGAAAAATGGTAAAAGATGATAGGAAAAAATGCACTTTGAAATTCAAGAGTAGAGGAGATTTGCGCTCAGCGCTAAACGCAGCGGAAAAATGGGGGATTGCAGTTAAAGATTTAAGTAAACGGTCTGAATTTCTCCTCTCAATTCCTGCCGATAGAGCAGGCGCATTTCAGAGCCTGGGCTCTATCAATTTCGGAATCGAGGTGCGTGCCTAGGCTAATATGAAAACAAAAAATATCTTTACATAAGACTTTTTGTATTATTTGTGAAATATGATTATACTTAAGATATATGAAAAACAATCAAGAAAAAAATAAGAGAATAGTGCTATTGGATGGAAATGCGATAATCCATCGGTCTTTTCATGCTTTGCCACCTTTTACTACCAAAAAAGGTGAGCTGGTTAATGCGGTGTATGGTTTTGCTTCAACACTCTTGGCAGTAATTGATAAATTTAAGCCCGAGTATATCGTGGCTACTTTTGATTTAAAAGGCCCGACTTTCAGGCATGATCAATTTGAAGATTATAAAGCTACTCGCGCAAAAGCACCGGATGAATTGTATAGTCAAATTGAAAGAGTAAAAGAAGTGGTCAAAACTTTCAATATTCCAATTTATGAAAAAGAAGGTTTTGAAGCCGATGATATGATTGGAACAATCGCCAAGAAGTTCTCAGTTTCTGGTTCACAGTTCACAGATGATATAGAAGTTGTAATTGTTACTGGGGACATGGATACTTTGCAGTTGGTTGATGATAAAATTAAAGTATATACAATGAGTCGTGGCTTGAGTAAAGCTGTTTTATATGATCGAGAGGCTGTGACGACTAGATATGGAGGATTGACGCCAGAGCAACTTAAAGATTATAAAGGACTTCGCGGAGATGCTAGCGATAATATCCCGGGGGTAAAAGGTATTGGCGAAAAAGGCGCCATAACTTTGCTCAAAGAATACCAAACATTAGAAGGAGTTTATAAAAATCTTACGAATATCAAAGGAGCGATAAAAGAAAAATTGGAAAAAGATAAAATGTTAGCTTTTACCTCCAAGGAACTGGGCACAATTAAAATTGACGTGCCCTTTGAATTTAAACTAGAGGCTTGTCAGACGCATGATTTTGATAGGCAAACCCTGGTTAATCTTTTTCAAGAGTTGGGTTTTTATAGTTTAATTAAACGTTTACAAGGGGGCGAAAGCAAGCCGGATAGTGGGAAAGAAAAAAATAAAATTGGTGTAAAAGATTTTAAATATCAGGTTCTAAAAGATAGTGAAGTTGATGATTTTGTAAAGGAACTGAAAAAAGAAAAAGAAATAGCGCTTAGTATCAGAGAAAACGAAATCGCTTTTTCTTGGAAGACTGGTCGAGCTTATTCATTGGAGATTAATAAAGGAAATTTGGAAAAATTAAAATCTATTTTAGAGGACGAAAATATCAAGAAAACAGGTTGGAATTTAAAAAATGAGTATAAATTTTTTAAGATTAAAAATATCAGCTTGCGAGGTCTTGCTTTTGATGTGATGTTGGCTGATTATTTGTTGCAATCAGGAGAAAAAATAGAGCTAGAGAGGTTGATTTTGGCGGAATTAGGCGAAGAATTCAATGATAAAGGAACAGGTCAAATAAGTTTAATGGGTTTTTCGCGAGAAGAAGAGGCTAAAAAATTATGCCAGAAGGTTGACTATATATGGAAATTAAAAGGAATTTTAGCTAAAAAAATCGAGGAGATTTCGGTTAATCAAAAAGATTACTCTCAAACTAAAAATTTGAAAAATGTTTTTGAAAAAATAGAGATGCCACTGGCAGAAATTTTAGCGGAGATGGAAATTAACGGAATAAAAATCAATGAAATAATCTTTAAAGGGATTAGCGAAAAAATAAGTGTTCAGCTGGAACATTTGGAGAAAAAAATTCAAGAATTAGCGGGGAAAAGTTTTAATGTTAATTCTACTCAGCAATTAAGTATAATTCTTTTTGAAGATCTGAAGTTACCCGCAGAGGGAATTAAGAAAAATAAAACCGGTTATTCAACTGCGGCTCCAGAATTGGAAAAATTAAAAGGCACACATGAAATAATCGAAAAAATAGAAACTTATCGAGAATTGTTTAAACTAAAAACGACTTACTTGGATAATATTCCTTTGCTCATAAAAGAAGATGGGAGAATTCATACTACATTTAAACAAGAGGTAGCGGCTACGGGCCGACTTTCTTCAGAAAATCCTAACCTACAAAATATTCCGATTAAAAGTGATATTGGAAAAATTATTCGCGTGGCTTTTGAAGCTGAGGAGGAAAAAGTTTTCGTATCGGCCGATTATTCTCAGATTGACTTGCGAGTAATGGCTCATATGAGCAACGACAAAAAGATGAAAGAAGCTTTTTGGGCAGGAGAGGATATCCATACCAAGACAGCCATGGAAGTGAATAATACTACTATTTCCAAGGTAACCAAAAAGATGCGGCAGGAAGCCAAAGCTCTGAATTTTGGAATTATTTATGGAATGGGAACATTCGGTTTTGCTCAATCAGCCAATATTTCAAGAGCAGAGGCCAAGAAATTCATTGATGAATATATGGAAAATTTTTCACAAGTAGCTCAATTTATCAAAAATACCAAAGAATCTGCTAAAAAAGATGAGTTTGTCGAAACGGAGACAGGCCGACGGAGATATTTGTCTGAAATAAATTCTCCTAATTTTATGGTTCAATCAGCAGCTGAAAGAATGGCTATCAATATGCCTATCCAAGGCTTAGCGGCTGATATTATGAAATTGGCGATGATTAAAGTTTATGAATATTATAAAAATAACGAAGCAGTGAAAATTATTTTACAAATTCACGATGAAATTATCTTAGAAGTTGATGAAGATAAAGCACCGGAAGTAGCCAAAAAAACTAAAGAAATTATGGAAAAGGTTTATCCTTTGTCTGTGCCGTTGACAGTAGATGTTAAAATAGGTAAGAATTGGGGAGAACTATAGGGATTCTCTACGAAGTACGAATTTTTACGAAATTACGAATTGAAAGCAGGGGAATATGAAAATTTAGGATTTTGGGAATGATAAATTATTTTCTTCGTCTCTGCGAGTAAATTCTGTACTCAGAATTTGCGTGGCAGTCCAGTAATTAAATTCAAATAGCTTAAGGTCAAATTAAATACTGGATCGCCGCGGCAAAAATCATCTTTGGAGATAATTTATGCATCGCGAAGACGCTGACTGATTTAAAATGTTTTAATGCTGAAATGTTAATATACTAACGTGCTAATATGTAAGATATATCTAAAAACTGTAAACTAAAACCTAATAACTAAGCTTATGAATATACGCAATGCCCAATTTGTGAGGGGAATAGTAGGAACAAATGATATTATTAATGACACCAAAGCCCAAATTGCCTTTGTGGGCCGCTCCAACGTGGGGAAATCTACACTGTTGAATTCTTTGGTGGGAAATAAAAGCTTGGCTCGTTCAAGCTCAACGCCAGGAAGAACCCAGCAAATAAATTTTTTTCTTATTGATCAAAAAGTTTATTTTGTGGATTTGCCTGGATATGGTTATGCCAAAACTCCGGGAAAACAAAGAGAAAAAATTAGAAAAATGATAATTTGGTATTTGACTTATTCAGAAATAAAACATAAAAAAGTTGTCTTAATTGTGGATGCCAAAGCGGGAATACAGGATTTTGATTTGGAAATGGTGGATTTACTAAAAGCGGAAGAAATTGATTTTATCGTGATATTGAATAAGATTGATAAATTAAAACAAGGTGAAGTTGTTAAAGTTATTAGAGAAACAGAAGAAAAAATAAGTGATGATAGAATAAAAATAATAACTTATTCCTCAAAAAGCCAGATAAATAGAGATAAGATAATTGGTGAGCTATTTAATTGATTTTAAATGAGGCTGTGTTACAATGAAGTTAATTAATAGATACAAAAATATGAAAAAAGTAAGCTTAATTTTGGGTGGTTTATTTTTGATAGCAGTTTTGGCGGGTTGCGGGAAAAATGAAAAAATCGATAGTGGCGAGCAGGTTGATTTGAAATTAGCTGAAGAATCAGCAGAGAGTTTGCCGAAAGAAGACACTGGAGAAAATAAAGGCGGGATGATGGAAAAACTTAAAAATTCTATTTCTAAAGGAAAGAAAATGAAGTGCACGTACAAGATAAGTGATGAAAATGGAGCTACGGAGGTAACTACTTATGCGCAAGGAGAAAAATATAAAACGGAAGTTAATTTGGGGCAAATGAAAACTGTGTCCGTTTTTGATGGAGATGTGATGTACAGTTGGTCAGCCGGGCAAAAGGTTGGGACAAAGATGGCTATGGATTGTATTAATAGCTTGGATATCAAGAATGAAGCAACCAAAGAAGCTGATGGCGAGGCATCTCCGGACAAGGATGATGATAATTTTGTGGATGCTTTATCAGGCGCAGAAAATCTTAATTGTGAAGATGCTGGTGATGTAGATTTTTCAATTCCTGACGATATCAAATTTTCAGACCAATGTGAAATGCTTAAATCGCAACAAAAAATTCTAGAGAATTTAAATAAATAATAAAGATAACGTGTGTATAATAAAATAAATAAGAAGGGAGGTGCACTATGGAAGAAAATAAAACAAACGAAACAACTGAAGTTAAAGTAGAACCAACTGCCAATAATGATGTCAATCAAAACAAAGCAATGGCGATTATCGGATATATTATTCCTATATTGTTTTTCATTCCTTTGGTAACAGATGCTAAGAATAGCCCTTTTGCAAAATTTCATGCAAATCAGCAATTAATTTTGCTAATTGGAGCTATTGCAGTTAATGTAGTTGGCGCTATTATTCCTATTATTGGATGGTTTCTAATTTTACCTTTGGGTACAATAGCAATTTTTGTATTTGCAATTATTGGTCTTATCAATGCCGCTAAGGGAGAAATGAAAGAATTGCCAATGATTGGCGGATTCAAAATTATAAATTAGTATTAATACTACTTTTTAAAGTTAAAACAGGCCTCTGTTAAAGTTGCCTGTTTTAGTTTATAATAAATTTAGAGCTTATATTTTTAAGCTTTGTTTTACTAAGGATATATTAGTCAATCGCGTAAAGTTTAAATTAGTGAAAAATTAAATTTATGAAAAAAACAAAAATAGTAGCTACCATTGGTCCCGCTTCAGAAAGTGAAAAAGTTTTGGAAAAGATGATGAAAGCTGGAATGAATGTAGCAAGATTGAACTTTTCTCACGGAGAACATGCATGGCATAAAATGGTTATAGAAAGAATAAGAAAAATAGCCAAGAAAAATAATTTCAACGTGGCTATTTTAGCTGATTTGCAAGGTCCGCGTATAAGAGTTAATACCAAAGAAGATGTAACGGTAAAAAATGGAGGAGAATTATTGCTTTATGAAGTAGGGGAAATAGTGAAAGACAAAAATAACAAGCCTTTTATTTTTTTAGACAAAAAAAATATTGTAAGTGTCTTGAAAAAAGAACAAGAAATTTTAATTGAAGATGGTTTAATAAAGCTAAAAGTGGCTAAAAATAAAGGAAAGTATTTGCTAACTAAAGTTATTGATGGCGGGACAATAAAAAACCACAAAGGGGTTAATATTCCTGGGGCCGATTTGGATATTGAAATTATTACGCCTAAAGATAAGAAAGATTTAGAATTTTCCTTGGAAAACGACGTAGATTTTGTAGCAATTTCTTTTGTGAAAAACGGAGAAAATCTTAGAAATTTACGAAAATTAATTGCCAAAAAAATAAAAGATGCTTCTACGCAACCTAAAATTATTGCTAAAATAGAAAGAAAAGAAGCGATTGATAATTTAGAAGATATTTTGAAAGAAACTGACGGAGTGATGGTAGCCAGGGGGGATTTGGGAATTGAGATGGATGAAAGCCGGGTAGTGATTTTGCAAAAAGAAATTATTGCTAAAAGCATCCATTATTTAAAGCCAGTAATCGTGGCGACTCAAATGCTCGATAGTATGATAAATAATCCTCGCCCCACTCGAGCGGAAGTGGGAGATGTCTCCAACGCGGTCATTGATCATGCTGATGCGGTGATGCTTTCGGGAGAAAGTGCCAATGGTAAATATCCAGTTGAAACTGTAGAAATAATGACTAGAATTATAGAAAAAACAGAGGAATCGGTTTATGATGATGTGCATGAAACTTTAGAATGCGAAAAGGATTCCTGCGCTGATTATATCGTAATTATCCGAAGCGCTTATGAACTGGCTAAAAGCTTTAATGCCCAAGCGCTTTGCGCCGTGAGTGTAAGCAGCTACACAGCTAAATTAATTAGTCATTTTCGTCCGACTCAAAAAATAATTGTGGCCACTAATAATCCTAAAACTTTTAGTCAGTTGTCAATTTTATGGGGAGTATCCGGATATTTATTTAAAGATAAAAAATTAGAAAATTTAATTGACAAAGCGGTGGCGGAAGCTAAGATAGAAAAAAAATTAAAGAAAAATGATAAAGTGGTGGTGGTAATGGGAAGGGTAGTGGACGGGGAGAAGATGAGATTGGTTGGAGTGAAGAAAGTAGGATAAACTGTGGAAATTTCAAATTTCCAATTTTAAATGTCAAACAAAATTCAAAATGATTAAATTAATTATAATTGGTAGATTTAAGATTTAAGATGTAAGATTCAAGAAGGAGAATTGATAAAATTTTAAAGATATTATTTTTTCATAAATCTTAAATCATATATCATAAATCTTTCTAGAGTGTCTTTATATTCTATTGTTAATATGTTAGCGTGCTAAAATGTTAACATGATTTTAAATATTTGCTCTTTTAGTTTTCTTTTGTTATTATACTAATTCCGCGTTTGCGCGGAGGGGTGGCATGGTGATAGAAGTGCAGCACATTATTGAATTCAATAAGATAAATAAAATCCCGCTTAAAGCGGAAAGGTCGCATAGTTGGTCTAGTGCGCACGCTTGGAAAGCGTGTGTGGGGCAACTCACCGCGAGTTCGAATCTCGCCCTTTCCGCTTTACGCAGGAGAAAGGTGGCGCGGTTAGCAGTAAAGAATTTATATTAATACCAGATTAACTTAATTACTTCTAGCATGTCATTCCGAGTGCAATGAATCCGACCTCAAAGAGGATGAATGAAATCGAGGAATCTAAGTCTAGATCTTTTGACTTCATTTCGCTCTGCTGATCTCAATTCCGCTCAAGATGACAAATGTTGTAGGATAGATTTAGTTTATTTGGTATTAGATATTTTTGTTTTGGTTAATAAAAAACTTTGACTTGCGGTCAAAGTTTTTTTAAATGCTTTTTCTAAAGAATATTACTTTTTAAAAACCCAAAGTTTGTAACCAATGAAGTTCCAAAGCAGTCCGGCGATGCTTCCCACAGCGGCTCCAATTAAACCCCACTGATCAGGATTAAGTTCGCCAAAGGGTTTGATTGCTCCAAAAACATAGGAAGCGGTAGTAATGTTAATAACAAAGCCTAAAATACTAACTATGAAAAATTGAATAATTTCTGAGGAAGATTTTTTGATATTTTCTTGAAAAGTCCAATATTTATTCCAATAATAACTGTTAATATTAGCTACAATAAAAGAAAGTCCTTTGTAAAGAGAATAGAAAGTTACAGTCCAAGCTCCCAAAGCAAAAAGAGTATCTGTGGAATTTATGCTCAAATAACTTTTTGTTAAAAAAATTATTAAGGCTAGAAACCCTATATCCACCACAGTATTTAAAACCCCAATAACCCCAAATTTAGCGATTTGCCAAACAATTCTTATTTTTTGTCCGATTCTAAAGGCTATAATTGTCCCTAGCGGAGTGGCAATTAAGAAAAAGGGGACAATAGTGAAGAAAATTGATTCATAAAGATTGGAGTTAGCGGCCTTTATAACTGGCATAGACAATAAACCAATGAGAAGACCTGCAATGAAGCTAAACTTTAAATCCTTGTGGCTCAAGTTCACATTTTCTGACATAAATTTGGTCAATTGAACAATGAAACAAAGAAACATTGGAGCAAAAAATGCTTTAATGCTTTTTGTTTTAATGCTTTGATGTTTTAATGTTTATTTTTAAGCTTGAATATTAGTCTTTTCTTCTTGAATCTCTTTCTTGATTTCTTCAATATCACTCATCCATTCATCTATCATTAGATCTTTCCCATCTGTGATGTTTTCATCTTCCTTTTCCAGATTTTCTTCTCGTTTGGAAAAATCTTTTTTGTGGATAGCGATTGAATCATAATCCTTTATTTCAGAGTTCTTCTGCAGAACGTTTTCAATGGCAGCCCAAATGCTGGGATTTTCAGCAGGAATTGTAATAACTACTTCATCGCCGGGTTCTATTTTAAAGTAAGTTATAGAAGCTAGTAGTATTTTATAAGGCACGCCTTCGCTAATAACAAAATAATTGCCACCCTCATCTTGTCCTGCGACTCCGATTAAATTTTTTCTTTCTATCGGACCGACTTGTTTATACATAAAAGAGCCATTGTCAATGGATAGCTTGAGCATATCGCCCTCTATTAATTTTGATTTGGAAGCATAATTAGCAGGAACAGGATATTGTTTGCCATCATCCCCAACCATTATTTGTCCGTCAAAAGTGCCATAAACAACATTGCCTTCGTCATCTTCAGCAATCTTTTTATTTCGGCTAATTTTATTTTTTCCTTCAAGTTGCAAAAGCATTGCCTTAGCACTCTGGATGGTCTCTTCGGCGCTGGAGATGGTTTTTCTAAGGGCTTCTATTTGTAAAATCTTGTCTTCATTAATAGTTTTTTTTGTCATTTTTTTGTTTTAAAAATTTCTAAATAAGCTTTACCTAATAAAACGCAAACGCTTATTAAAATCTTTCAATTTTATGTGTGTGTTTTTATTTTTATAGTTAAATTATATCGCATTAATCAGACATTGACAAGAGTATTTTTATTTGCTATTATTTCAAGTTATCTAAGATTGGAGTAAATTAAATTTTTTGTATTAAATATGACAAAAAGAGGTTTCTGGAATAAAATTAATATCTATTTTTTATTTGTTGCGCTAGCATTTGCCGGAAGCGCATATCTTTTGTTGTTGGATAATTTTGGCGGTTATGTTTCAAACGTTAATATTTTAGTTTATCCTAAAAATACAAAAACGGCTGCTTATCTAAGCGAGTTAAAAGAGGGAATCGTAGTAGTTGCTCAAAAAAGCAATACTTTGGACGAGGGGGTCGCATTGGTATCTGATCCTGAGGATAATTTAATTGAGATCCAGAGCCATGGGAACAGTAGGTCAGAATCTATTAAATTATCAAACAGTTCAATCTTAAAATTGTCTAATTTATTCAGTAAATTTTATGATGTTGTTTCAAGAGAAATATTTCAGGAGAGTTATAGCAAAATTATTATTTTAATTGGGAGCATTGTGATTGGGGCGGTTCTTTCTTTGGTGGTGCAAGTAGGCATAAGTTTGTTGGAAAATGCCATTTCATTCTTCATAAATATAAAAATTAGCAATAAAAAAGAAAGCGCCCAAACAGAAAAGTATTTGGGGGATTTTTTTAAAACTAATCGGGAGAAAATCCAAAAACTTTCTTCCTCTTTCCCCTTAGAGAGTCAAGGTAGCAGGATCAAACCAGTGAAGAGGTCCAGTGAAAGTAATGTGGAGAAAAAAGATATTTATTCACCAAACATAGAATCTCAAGTTTATTTTAAAAAAGCCGCCTCCCCGGCAAATTTGCCCATTGCCGAAGATGATTTGAATAGAATAATCCAAGTTGAAGGAGAAATATTAAATGGAGAAGAAATATTAAATGATTTGGGGATATTTCCAGAAACTGAAACGAGTAATTTTTTAAACAAACAGATTTCAGATAAAGGAGCTATATCCATTCAAGAAGCAAGTAAAATTCAAGCAGGGAACCAACTGAGGAAGATTTTAAGAAAAGATTAAATCAATTATTAGGAAATAAATAATTTTATGGCTAAAAAAATTGAAAAATTTGCAGGGCTTATTTTAGTTGTTGGTTTACTTTTTTCATTGGGATATGTCTTTTTTCGAGACAAATGGGATTTGGCAAATAGCGAACATCCTTCAGCCAGTGTTTTGACTAAATTGGCAAAGGAAATTATTTCCGGAGAAAAAGTTTTTTTGGTGCTTTTCCAAAACAATATGGAGTTGCGCCCAGGAGGAGGATTTATCGGGTCTTTTGCTATAATTAAAACAGAAAATGGAAAAGTAAAATCCTATGCTGTGCATGATACTTCTAATTTTGATGGACGAATTCCGGAAAATGACCAGATGCCGGCTCCAATGAAAAAAATATTTAAAATCAACGCTTGGAAGCTGAGAGATTCCAACTATTCTCCAGACTATCCAACTAATGCGCAAAAAGCTTTAGATTTTTATTATCAAGGACAAGGAAAGGAAAAATTTGACGGAGTAATTGCGGTTAACGCTGCTGTTTTGGAAAGTATTCTAAAAATAACCGGACCAATCCGATTGGCGGGTTATCCTAATATTTTTGAGGCAGATAGCGCTTTACTTACTTTGGAAAAACAAGTGGAAATAGATTATGCGCAACAAGGAATCGAGCAGGGGGAAAGAAAAGATGTAATGAATGTTTTTCTCAGAGAATTGTTAAAAAAATCCGTGGAACTTTCTAAACTGGATAAGCTCAAATTGGCCAAGAAATTAATTGGCCAACTGAAAAATAAAAATATCCAACTTTATTTTGTTAACAGCAATTTGCAAAAATTAGCGCAAGAGGGGCAATGGGACGGAGTAATGGATGCTTCTTGGGATAAAGATTATTTAATGGTAGTAGATGCTAATTTGGGTGCTTATAAGAGCGATTATTATGTAAAGCGCTCCTTGATGTATACAGTAGATCTTACCAAAGAGATTCCAGAGGCCATTTTAAAAATAACCTATAATCATACAGGCAAAGAAAAGAATTGGATGACAAGAGATTATTTAACTTATCTTAGAATATATATGCCCAAGGGTTCTCGAATTAATGAATTTTCGGAAAGTGGAGAAATAGCCTATGGGGAAGAATTTAATAAAAAATTTGCGGGAGGATTTGTAAAAGTTCCAATCAACTCTGTTAAAACTGTTGAAATCAAATATACTTTACCCAAAGAATTAAAGACAGCGGAATACAAATTAAAAATTCAAAAACAATCCGGCAGTGGAGTGGTACCTGCCAAAATATCCGTAAAATTACCTGGCGGAGAAATTAAAAATTTCGATTTGGAATTAAATGGGGATGAAATTATAAATTTGTAAGTTGAGCGTGTCATTTCGACCGAATATATTTTTGTACTCAAAAACATAGGAGTGGAGAAATCTAATTTAATATTTTAGATCTCTCGACTCCACTATCGTTTCGCTCGAGATGACACAAATAGTTTTCTTGTTTTAATGCTAAAATGTTTTAGCATTTATTCGCATTCTTGCACCTTAAGAACTTTATAAACCAATTATCATTGTCTGGCCAAAACTATGCCATAAACTTTTTTAGCTCCGGTTTTTTTTAATTCTTTAGCGCATTCGAATAAAGTTGACCCAGTGGTGGCGATATCATCAACGAGAAAAATTACTTTTCCCCGTATCTCTCCGGAGGTAATCTTTTTTCCATTAAAACTGAAGGCATCTTGAGTATTAAGTTCTCTCTTTTGGCGATTTTTTATTTCCATCTGAGGTTTAGTATAGCGATTTCTTAGCAGGGCATCAGTAGCAACAGGAATACCAAATCCAGGAGTTAGATTTTCTCCTAAATAAGTAGCTAATAGCTGGGATTGATTAAACCCTCTCCAGCGTAAACGGCGATGATGGAGCGGAACAGGAATTATTATTTCGGGCAATGGCTTCTAAAATTTTTCCTAAAGATAATCCAATAGTATCGACAAAGCGGTATTTATAAAAATGGATGAGGGCCGCTACAACGGTTTTCTTTTTGTTTTTTCTGTAAAAAGATGCGACCAGTATTCCATCAATAGCACTTTGGTGTTGGCAGCTAAAGCAAGCCTCTCCATTGGGAGTAATAATTTTATTGCAAATGGGGCAGGTTTGGTTTACTTTGAATATTATTTTATTCAGACATTTATCACAAAGCCAAGCAGAGCCTTCTTTTTTGCAAGAAATACAATAGATGGGAAAAATTATGTCTAAGATAAATTTTATTATACCCATAATAATAGTTAAAAGAGTAAAATAGCCATTTATACCAGATTAACTTAATTACTTCTAGTATGTCAGACCCCAAGGAGGATGAACGAAATCGAGGAATCTAAGCCTAGATCTTTCGACTTCATTTCTCCGCCAGCTGGCGGATCAATTCCGCTCAAGATGACAAATGATGTATAATAGATTTAGTTTATTTGGTATTAGTCATCAAGTCAATGGTCATCAATCTAAATCTTAAAGTTTATAGGGCTTATAAGGCAGAGAATGGAATTGAGAATTGAAAATGAAGCAAAATTTATAATAAAATCAAAAAAAGAGTCATCTTAAAATTCATAATACATAATTCTTAATTCAAGATACCTTAAGATGTTTTTAGTGGCTGGATATTTTTTTGTCTTTGACATCAAGTTTGAGCGCGTTATTTTTAATCTTGGCGTAAGTAATTTTATCAGCAATTTCATTCTCAACAAAATCTCTAATATTTTTTTTGATATAGCGAGCTCCTTTTTCTGTAGAAAAGCTTTTGTCGATTATAAATTTTACTAAATTCTTGGAATAAGTTAATTTAATTTTTTTCTCAGTATGTAGTCGCTGGCTTAATTTTTTTAGTTCTAAGGCAACTATTTCTTCTATATCTTTTTTGTTGAGTGCGTCAAAAACAATGATTTCATCCAATCTATTTAATATTTCAGGCTTTATCTTCTCTTTTAGTTCAGCTAAGACTTTTCGCTTGATGTGGGCAAACTTTTTTTCCATTTGATTTTTATTCTCTCGAGAAGAAAATCCAATGGAGGTAGCCCGGGTAAATTCTTTGGTTCCAATGTTGGAAGTTAAAATAATTATCGTGTTTTTAAAATTTACTTTCCTGCCTTCAGCATCAGTCAAGATGCCTTCTTCCAATAATTGAAGCAAGATATTAAACACATCTGGGTGGGCTTTTTCTATCTCATCAAATAGAATTAAACTGTAGGGCTGGCGCCTGACCTTTTCTGTTAATTTACCTCCTTCGCCATAGCCAATATATCCAGCCGGGGCGCCAATTAGCCTGGAAACATTGTGTTTTTCTATAAATTCACTCATATCTATTTTTATCAAAGAAGAAGGCGTGTCTCCAAAAAATTCTTGAGCTAGAGTTTTGGCGCAGAGAGTTTTTCCTACTCCGCTGGGTCCCAGGAAAAGGAAAGACCCGATTGGTTTTTCGGTATCCCCAATTCCGCTTTGGGCTCTTAAAATTGCTTGAGATATTTTTTTCAAAGCTTCCGGCTGTCCGATCACAACGTGATTCAATTTATCAAATATATTTTTGCTTCTATCTGAAGATTGAGCTAATATTTTTTGGACAGGAATATTAGTTCCTAATGAGATAGTCTGCGCAATATCTTCAGGTTCAATGACAAGCTTGTTATCCTTTTCGAATTTTTGTTGTTTATTTTTAAGTTGAGAGATTTTTTCAAGCAATAATTCTTCCTTTTTTCTTAAAGTAATAGCTTCATCATATTTTTCTTCAGCAATTAAAAGATTTTTTTGTTCAATTAAGGAGTCTAATTTTTTTTCAGCCATCCGCAGTTCTTTTGTGGCAGGAGAGACATTGTGCTTGTTTTTTATACGGGAGGAAGTTTCATCAATCAAGTCGATAGATTTATCGGGTTGAAATCTATCTTGAATATATCGAGAGCTTAAGTCTACGGCTGCTGCTAGGGCGCCATCGGAAATATCCACGTTGTGAAATTTTTCGTAATTTTTTCTGATACCCTTGATTATTTTTAAAGAATCCTTAGCGGAAGGCTCTTTCAACATGATGGGCTGAAAGCGCCTTTCTAGCGCAGAATCTTTTTCTATATATTTTTTGTATTCTTCTATTGTGGTCGCGCCGATACACCTGATAGTGCCTTGAGTTAAAAGGGGCTTTAAGATGTTCGCCGCGTCCAATCCGCCAGAAGCATTCCCGGCCCCTACAATGCCATGAATTTCATCGATAAAAAGAAGGGTGTCTTTATTGGCAGCAGCCTCTTGCAAGATGTCTTTAAGCCTTTGTTCAAATTCTCCTCTGAAGTTTGTGCCAGCTACTACTAACGCGATATCAAGCGCTAATATTTTTTTATTGAGTAAATTTTGAGGAACTCGTTCAGAGTTGATTCTTTGGGCCAATCCTTCAATAAGGGCAGTTTTGCCAATTCCTGGATCTCCGATCAAGAGCGGATTGTTTTTGCTTTTTCTTCCCAAAGAATTAAAAATTCTTTCCATTTCCTCTTCGCGGCCTATCAAGAGAGTTTCTTCATTTTTTACCTTAGTGTTTAGATTATTACAAAAGTAATCTAAATTAGGAGTGGTGTTATTTTTTGTTGAATTATTTGAAAAAGCAGGGAAATCCGCCTCTGGGATATTTAGAGCTTTAAAAATTCCTGATAGAAAACTTTTGTCTAAAATATTTTTTCCTTTAAGATGAGGGTTTAAAATTTTATCAGATGGTTTTTTGCTAGAAGTATCTGGAGAAGAAGAGTTTTTGGCATTGATGTCTAGTATTTTTGTAACCATAGGATTGGGAGCTTCTATTATAGAAAAAACTAAGTGCTCTGTTCCGATGTAAGAGTAATTAAAATTACTAGCCAAGAGATAGGCTCTAGTAATGTTTTTTTTTAATTCTGGAGAAAGCTCCAAATTTTTTATTATTTTCTTATTTTTATTCTTAAACTTGAAAATTTTGTCGAAGGATTCTTTTTTTATATGAAGATCAGTTAAGATGTTGCTCCCTAGGCTACCTTTTTCTAAAAAAATAGCAAACATCAAATGCTCAGGGCAGATAGAATCACTACCGTAGTAATTGGCGATATTTAGAGATTCATTGAGACTGCTTTTGGCGTGAATAGTAAATTTTTCAAATATTTTATTATCAATCATAAATTTTTTATTAGTATATTATTCCAAATCATTACATTCTATTATGGCGGAAAAATGAGGTTTTAGCAAGAAGTTTTAATGAATGTGTACGAAATGTTTTAGGATAATATTTTTTGTGGTATAATTCAATTAAATTTAAATTATGTTAGTGTAAAATAAAATGTTAAACAAAAAAAATAACAGAGATGAATTGACAGGGTTAGTTTTGAGGAAAATCCAACTGATACCACTGAGATAGCGGTAAATAAATCAAGTGAGGAGAGGGTTATAGCAAATGATTTTGTAGACAGTTCTTTGTTTGTGGCAGATGATTTCCAAAAAGAAGGTCGTGTTAGAAATAAAGATAAAGATTTAAACCCAGACACCAAAGACAATAAGGCTCAATTTTCGGCGCAAATGAATAAAAATGCGGATATTAGGAAGCCAGAAGCAATAAATAGCGAACCTATCGGAAATAGATATTCCGAAAAAATGGAAGTTCTGCCAACCATTGATGAAAATATTATTGTTATTAAGGCTGGCAAAAGAGACAGCGCAAGTAATTTCAAGTGGAAGATGGCCGGTTCTATTTTGATATTATTAATTATTGGCTCTGCCAGCTATATTTTTTTGAATAACAGAAAAGAAGAAAAAACAGCAATCAAGCAGGAAGAGTCTATAGACAGAAGCAATAAAGAACTAACCCAAACAGCAGATATTTCCGCAGAAGAAAATGGCGTCGAATCGGAAGAAAAATTGACTGCGCCCTCAAAAGATTTTCTAAAGATGGCGTAGCCGGGGCAGCTGGCAAAATTAAAGATTTTTTGGCAAGCAATAAATATGAAAATGTAGAAGCTAAAAATTATTCCCAAGATAATATGTCCGGCATAATAGTTTTTTATAAAGAAGATGGTCTTAAGGATGCCGCTCAGAAAATTGTGGATATTTTAAAAACAAATAATACTAAATCAGAAATAAAGTTGGCGCTTTCAAATAAAGAAATTGAGGGAGATGTGGCAATTATCTTAGGAAAATAAGAATAATACTTTAAGCGCAGGTCTTATACCAAATCAAATAAATCTATCCTACAGCATTTGTCATCTTGAGCGGAATTGATCCGCCAGCTGGCGGAGAAATGAAGTCGAAAGATCTGGGCTTAGATTCCTCGATTTCGTTCATCCTCCTTGGGGTCGGACTCACTTCACTCGGAATGACATTATAGCAGTATTTAAGTTGATTTAGTATCAAAAATAAAAAACCATCTCAATTGAGATGGTTTTTTGTTTTAACCTTATTCCTTATCTTTGATAAAAGTGACAAATAATACAGGTACCAAAAATAAAGTTAAGAAGGAAGATAAAATTAATCCGAATATGACGGCGCTTCCGAGTGCGCGCCACATTTCGTTGGATAGGGTAATCGGAATAATTCCAAAAATAGTGCAGATAGAAGTAACAAAAATCGCTTCGAGTCTTGATTTTCCTGCATCAATCACTGATTCAGTAAATGGAATATGGCTATTGATATTTAAATTTATTTTATCAATAAGAATAATGGCATTTTTAACCACAATTCCGAAGAGGGCCAAGATTCCGATTAATCCAGGAAAACTTAGGCTGATGCCAAAAATAGCTAGTCCCAAAAATGTTCCGATTAAGGCAAGTGGCAAAGTGACCAGAACAATTAATGATTTTTTGAAAGAATTGAATTGAATAATCATAGTTGAGAAAATCAGAATGGCAGCAATAATCATTGCTCTGAGAATGGAGGCTACCGATTCGGCATTTTGTTCATTTTCTCCTCCATAAGTTATTTCGTAACCTTCGGGTAGCAGGTAGTTTTTTGAAAGTTTACTTTGAAATTCAGCCAAAATTTGGTTGGAGTTGGTTTCTTTGGTAGCTCCGGCTGTCAAAAGGACCGTCCTTTTTTGATCAATCCGGTTAATAGTTTCAACTGAAGGTTTAAGTTCAATCTCAGCTACATCTTTTAAATAAACAGGCTCACCTGACATATTTAGAATCTGTAAGTTTTGGATTGAATCTAAAGAGGGGATTTTATCTTTATTAAATCTAGCTACGACATCAATGTCTTTGTTACCCTTGATTACCGTAGAGATAGTATTGCCGGAAATTGCGGTGCGTAAAGTTCCGCCTACCAAAGAAGCATTTAAGTTATAAAGTTCCATCTTGGCGCTGTCTAATTTGAAAGTGTATTCGGCTGGAGACTCTTTAAGAGAGATGTCGCTATTAACTGTTCCATGGATAGAATCCAGAACTGATTTTAATTCATGGGCAATTTTGTCTAGCTCTTGTAAGTCATCGCCCAGTATCTGAGCTTGAAAAGCAGCTCCAGAAGGCGGTCCGCCAGAGGGACTGCTCACCTTAAGAGTAGCTTCTTGAAATTCGGCTAAATCTTTGCGAATATCTTCCGCGATTTCATAGGATTTTCTAGCCCTTTCTTTAACGGGTGAGAGCTTGATGGTGATAGAAGCAGTATTGGAAGTATCCTGGACTATGCCGATGTCTCCGCCAGCGCCAGGGTTGCCGACAAGAGTGGAGAAATTTATTATTTCCGGATAGGCATAAAGTTTTTCTTCTACTTTCTGGATAATTTTATCAGATGAGTCTAAATTTAAACCGGAAGGCGCGCGCATACTGATATAAATTTCCTCAGCGTCAGAAGTGGGGAAGAATTCAGTTTTGACAATGCCTACAAAAGGCAAAGCCATAGAAAAAATAAATAAGATTACAATTACAGAAATAAAACTAAGGCGAGATTTTTTGGTAGAGATTATTTTTTTGAGATATTTTTCGTAAAGAGGAATAACCCTATCAAAATGAATGATACCGTGAATCAATTTCTGAGAGAAAGTACCATCTTCTCTGTTACCCTGGGAATAAAGTTTTTTCTTTATCAATTCATCATCCGACCATTCCTTTTTAACCAATATTTCGTTTTCTTTTAATGTGCGAGCTCCTTTTCCGAAATACCAGGAAAGCATCCAGATAATAATAGCGAAAAACAAGCCACTAAAAATGTAACCATAAATATTATGAAGAGTGATAATAAAAATACCCAAAAATAATAAGAAAGCCACAATAAGAAAGAAAAATCTTTTAGTCATTCTAATTCTTTCCAAAACAGCTGCTAGCGGATGGTTTATCATTAATGCGATAAGGAGGGATGAAGCCAATGTTACAGAAACAGTAATCGGAATAGATTTGATATATTCTCCAATTATGCCACTGGACATTAAAAGTGGTAAGAATGCCCAGATAGTGGCTAGCGTAGTAGTTGTCAAAACAACTTTGAAATCATTTAGTACCAATAAGACTGCTTCTTCGGGGGTAAATTTACCCGTTTTCATGTATTGCTTGGTAGCGCTCACTACCACGATGGCATCATCCACTAAAAGTCCCAGGGCCAAAAGAAGTGAGAAAATGGAAAGGAAATTTAAAGACGTGCCGGTGGCAAGCATTACTCCAAAAGTAGAGAAAAACACCAAGGGAATAGCGAGTCCTGCTACGAAAGCTTCTTTTAATCCCACAATAAGAAACAAAACGCCTACTACAAAAACTAAAGTAATAATAAAGTCATGAGCTAATTGTTCAAAATCTTGCTCGATTAAATCGGCCATATTTACGGTGGTCGCATAGTTTAATCCGCTAGGAAAAGTTTTTAATTGGTCTTGGATAGTTTTTTTAGCTTCATCTACAGTGTCCAAGATAGAGCTTCCGGTTCTTTTAACTATGGCGATACTAATAGAATTTTGGGGCCGATTGCCGTTTTGAGAAAAACGAGAAAGAATTTTTTTTTCAATTGATTTTTCTTCTACTTGAGCGATATCTTTAAGATAAACAACTGCTCCATTTTCCTGGTGGCTAATAGGAATTTGCGCTAACGTAGCAGCATCATAAAAACGAGCATCCGTTCTTACGGGATAATTGTATTCTTTGCCCTCAAAATTTCCAGCCGGGATAGCTTTATTGGTAGCTGCGATAGCTCCGTTGGCTTGATCTAAAGAAATATTAAAAAAAGATAGTTTTTGCGGGTCATAAGCGATATCGAATTCTCGCTCATCTCCTCCGGAAATTTTTACCTCTCGGATTCCAGAAATCTTTTCTAATTCATCTTGAATTTTTTCAGCGTATTCTCGAAGCGTAAAACCGTCGAAAGGTCCTGTTAATTCAAAAGTAACAATTGGGGTATCATCAAAAGATATTTCCACCACTTGTGGATCATCGGCGTCGTCAGGGATGTCATTTCGGATAGAAGATAATTTATCCCTCAGTTTTCTCACTGAATTATCGAGATCTTCACTGGCGTTAAATTCTACAGTAACAGAGGAGAATGAATTGGTTGATTGTGAAGTTATTTTATCTATTCCTGAGACTCCGGAAATATTGGTTTCAATTTTTTTAGTGACCAACTCTTCTACATCGGTAGGGGATGCGCCTGGGTAAACAGCTGTGATAACAGCAATCGGGATTTTTACCTCGGGATTTGATTCGCGAGGTAATTTGATATAAGAATAGATTCCCCAACCGGACAAAAGGAGAATCATTAAAACGACTACCCTAAAATTAACCACAAAAAAGTTTAACCAACTTTTTTTAAGTTCGGGATTAAACTCAAGTTGTTCTAGATAGGCCAAATCACTGGATTTAACTTTTTTTGACTCTTGAGAAGTTTTTTCTTTAAATATAATATTTTTCATTTTTAGTTCAATTCAATTTAAGTTAATAGTTTATTTATTTTCCAATGCCACCTCATCGCCCACCTTCACCAATTTACTGCCATCAATTATTATCTGGTCTTCTTTATTCAAAGTTGTTTTTAATTCAGCCATTTCTCCAAAAACTTTTGTTATTTCAACATTTGTTTTTTCTGCTTTTCCATTTTTGATTATAAAAATATAAGTTTCATTTTGACTGATAATTATCGACGACAAGGGCAAAATTAAATTCCCTTGTTCTTGGGGAGAATAATTGATATCAAATTCTACGCTAACAACTGAACCGATAGCAAGCTTTTGATTGTCCGCAGGTGTCGCTTCAATTAGAAATCTTTTAGTTTTTTCATCGGCTTGCGGTGATACTAGGCTGATTTTGGCGCTTACGGAATTGTTGTTTTCAACAACTTTCACTGCATCTCCCACTTTTAAATATGGCAATTCTTCCTTATCAACAAAAAATTGAATTTCCAATTTTCCTAGTTTAGAAATAGTGGCAATCGCTTGGCCACTGTTGATTGAATCTCCTATAGAGACAAATTTTTGAGTAATAGTGCCTGAGATTGGGGCGCTTACAAATTGTCCATCCAGTGCTCCCTGTAAAGCTGTCTTGGCGCTTGAGAGTTGAGCTTCAGCTATTTCTTTGAGTCTTTTGTTGGTATAGTTTTCATGATTTTTATAGACCTTTTTAGCTAAACGATAGTTTTGATCAGCCACTTCCAGAGCTGATTCTAATTCCCTAACTCGGCTATCTCTGAGTCCGCTTTCTCCAAAATTGGAAATTGTGCCAGCTAAGTCAATAGTGGCCAAACGTTGTCCTTGAGAAATATTTTTTCCTAAATCAAAGTTAAGTTGGGTAATTGTTCCGCTAGTAGTGGCTGATAGGGTAACTTGCTGGTTGCTGGTGATAATCGCCGGGTAAGTGGCGGTTTTTTTGAAATTGTAACTAGCTGAAACAGTTTGAGTAGAGACCAAGGTGGGCTTCTTAACCGTAGCTTCTTCGGTGTCTGGTTTTTTTTGAGAAAACCTAAAAGCTAGGGTGGACAAGATAGCGATTAGAATGATTGAGATAAATAGCTTTGATTTCATAGTGATTATTAATAGTTGAATTATTTTTTATTAAAAACATTTTTTAATTTGGCTTCTTCTTTATTTAGAAAAATTGTTAACTTATGCATAAATTTGATATGCTCTTCTATTTCTTTTTTGGTAAAATATTTTTCTTTAGATAAATGAAATTTTTCTACTTTATTGAAGGCTTCTTTGACTCGAGATTTCCCCAAGGAAGTTATTTTAAGTAAAGTTTCCCTTCTATCTTTACTCTGAAGGCTTTTGTCTCGAGTAATGAGGCCATTTTTCTCTAAAATATTGAGTCTCTGAGTAATGTTAGATTTACTTTTTCCAGTTAAAATGAGCAATTCTTTGGCGGTGGTTACTTTTTTGTTGTGCAAATAACTCAAAATTCGCATGGATGACAAAGAGAGCCCCATTGGGTGAAAGATACATTTATTGGCCATGGATTCGATTTTTTCTCCAATGAAAATGAAATCTTCGGAGGGAATTTTGATGCATTTCATAGGTTATTTTTACAAGATTATTTTGACTTATTTCAATTACTAAATTAGTTTACTCATAAACTATTTTTTTGTCAAGAGATTTTTATTTACTTAAATCCTTTCCTATATTACAATTAATAATAAACAAGGAGTTTTTAAAAAACTAAATATGCGTTACTTAAGCTTTAAAAAATCAAAGATTATATGGGGAATGCTATTTTTGATAGTAATAAGTTTAAGTTTGGGAATATTCTGGCATAGAGTTTCAGAAAAAAATAAGATAGGCAACCAAAAAATAGTTTTTGAAAATAAAGGCGATGAATATTGGGAGGACGATTTTCGTTTAAAAGAACTTTTGCCAGTAGATGAGGTTATCCCGCCACCTCCGCCACCCAAGATGGAAAAGATGAAAAGTAGCGGTTGCGTGGCAGATGGTTTATTAAATGGCTATGTGGATGGTACTGACGGCCTCTTGAAATTGATAAATCGTTCTAAGTGTTATTATTTGCACCGCTCTATTGAGACTTGGCTTCAGGCTCCTGACTTTGAGGAGGTTAAGAAGAATATGGGCAAAATAGAGAAAAAAGAAGTTGTATATGGGATGTTTATTGCCGAGGCTATTAGCACCAAAACCAAATATTATTATGAAGCAGGGGAGCGCGAATTAGATTTCGATAAAATGTGCCGATCGGGAAGCAAAAATTTCTGGGGAGAACATACCTGCAAACCATCTTTGGCCAAAAAAGAATATCAGCGCTACGTCTTAGATATTACCAAAAGAGCGATGGATTTGGGGGTGCAGAGTTTTATGTTTGGACAGGTTTTTTATCAAGACTATATCTCCGAACCATCAATTGGAATTGTATTGGAAAAGATGAGAAGATACGCAGGTCTCAGGGGGATGCAAATTGTAATTGGTGCGCAAACTAACGATATTGAAGATGAAAATTATTTGCGCCAATTTGATTTTATCGAAGGAGGAGTAGGCTTAAATTTCAGCGGTACAATTGAAAACGGTCCATGTTATTCGCGGTGGTGGAAAAAAGAAGGCGATTGGTGCTGGGCTTTACTTTGGCATGACAAGTTTAAAAGTAAAGCTAATAATGTCTTTGCTCATCTGGACTGGAGCGGAAAGATAGGGGATGATATGAGCACTTTTTCCTTGATGACCAAAGAGGAGCGGGCTCAATCGCTTAAATATCTGGATAATTATTTTGCCCAACGGGATGTCGGTTTCTTGATGCCGATGGTGGCTGTGCTTCCCAAGGAAAATGGAGGTTGCCATGGTAAGTCTAAAAAATTCTACTCGGCTGATAATAAATATTCATGCGATGATGAAGATACTATCAATGAACTGTTGGGCAATTAAGAATTTAGGAATATGGGAATTTAGGATTTTAGAAATTGTCATCAAGTCAAAAGTCATCAGTCATCAGTTATCAACATTAAAAATTGTATTTCAATGACTCGGTGACTTTTGACTGATGACGCCTCTAGGAATTTGTAGATTTGTATATTTGCAGTGAAGTTAATATGCTAACGTGTTAATATGCTAACATGCTAAAATGCTCATATGATTATAATTGAAAGCAAAGATAATAAAAAAATTAAAGAATTAAACAAATTAAAACTTAAAAAATATCGTCAATTGCGAGGAGAATTTGTAGTAGAAAATTGGAAAATTATCAAGGATGCCTTTGCTAGCAACATTTATTTTAAAGAACTTTTTCTGACAAGAGATTTTTTGGATAAAAATAAAGTCGTATTAGCAGACATGTTGGGCGATGAAAAGAGAGTTTTTTTGGTCAGTGAAAATATTAAAAAAAATCTAACTTCATTGGACTCTTCGCAGGGGGTTGTGGCCGTTTATGAAAAAAAGGAAATGGCATTAGATTGGAACAATGACATTATTTATCTTAATGGCATTAATGATCCAGGAAATTTGGGAACGATTTTGAGGAGTGCGCTAGCTTTTGGTTTAAAAAATATTGTCCTAGATGAAAAATGTGCAGATATCTATAACTTAAAAACTATTCAAGCTGCCAAAGATGCGATATTTAAATTAAATATCGTCTTTGATAAAGAGAGCGAGATTTTTAGAAAAATAAGAGAAAATAATTTTACTATTTACACCACCAATGTCCAAAAAGGCGAGAGTCTTGATGGTATCTTTGAAATAAAGAAAAAGCGTTGCATTATTTTGGGAAGTGAAAGTCAGGGCGTGGATGTAATTCTAGAAAAAGAAGCAGATAAATTCATAAATATAAAAACCACATCCAGTATAGAATCTTTGAATGTGGCAGTTAGTGCAGCTATCATATTTTATGAGTTATTTAAAATTTCAGAAAAAGATAGCATAAATCATGATAAATAAAATTAAATTTACTACAGAATGCCTATGTTGAAAAGTTTGGGCGTTAATGGTTCTTAAAACGATATCTTTTAAAACAATTAAAATCGCAATCAAGGCGACAGTCCAAACTATATTATGGGATTGTTTTTTGATTGATCCGGTAAATTTAGGACTGATATTTAATTGGTACGCAGAACCCTTTTTCAGAGGTAGCGGTTTGACACCTTGAGACTGAACTCCTAAAATGTAACTATTTTTGTTTGCCACAGATGATTTTCCAGCAGTCGCTAAAATATTTTCTTCGGGTGTGCCAAAAACTGTTACCGTAATATTTGATTTTTTGCCATTGATTATTCCCTTGGAAGTAGCAACACCTATTTCTTTAAAATTAGAATTTAAAATATTTTCTTTGTGCGCGATGCTTTTCATCCAGGCCCCATGCTCTTCTTCGGCAGACTCGTAATTAATAGCTAAATTTTCTCCGGCATATTTGTAAGAATAATTATTTTTATCAAACCAATGCCAAGGAGTAACTCCAGCGGGGGAAGTATGGGCAAAATAGTGGTTTTTGGCCATATCAGAAACTTTTGATTGCGCCACTTCAGAAAGAATGGAGCTTTCTGCAAGAGGGTTTAAGCTATTACTCAAACGACTATAATTGATGAGTTCGATAATATTTTGAGAGTTTATTTCTTTGGCATAGGTTGTGGATGAATAATAAAAAGAAATAAAGACAAAAACGCTTATTAGAAGGCTTGATTTTAAAGTATTTAGTTTTAATGTTGTGTTTTTCATAAAAAATCAAATAAAAAAGCCGTTTCACCCATTGATTTGAGCCCTTTTTGGGGCACAAACTGCGAAACGACACTATCTTTTAATCTTTTTTAATTTCTATTCTAAATCAATTATAGCATAGAATAAGACAAAAAGCAAATTCATTTTAGCATGTTAGCATATTAACATTTAAACATATCATGATAATTAAATAATTAATTTTAGAAAGTTGTTAATATGTTAATATGCTAACGTGTTAAAATGCTTGCGCTCTTTTAAAATCTAAAAATATGTGCTAGAATGAATAAGTTAAGGAGGTTGGCTGATAATCATCGGCCGAGTGAAAGAATAAATTTTCTAATAAGATTTGCGTATCTTAATTTTGTGATGCGTAACTTCTTTTGTTTTATATGGCGACAGCAGACACTAAAAATAAAAGTTCATATGGGGCCAAATCAATTCAGGTTTTGGAAGGATTGGAGCCAGTGAGAAAGCGACCAGGAATGTATATCGGAGGAACTTCGTTAGAAGGATTACACCATTTGATTTGGGAAGTGGTTAACAACTCTATTGATGAAGCGATGGGAGGACATTGCAATAATATAAAAGTAGAACTACTGCCAGAAAATGTGGTGCGTATCACTGATAATGGACGAGGTATCCCCGTAGAGACTCATCATCAAACCAAAAAATCAACTCTAGAAACTATTATGACTGTTTTGCATGCGGGGGGTAAGTTTGGCGGTGATGGGTATAAAGTTTCAGGAGGACTTCATGGAGTGGGTGTTTCAGTGGTGAATGCTCTTTCAGTTTGGACTAAAGCCGAGATTCATCTCGATGGCTATGTCTGGACTCAAGAATATAATCGTGGCAAACCTAAAACCAAGGTGATAAAAGGAGAAAAGACAAAAACCCATGGAACTTCAATAACTTTTCAGGCTGATCCGCAGATCTTTCCTAAAATTGAATATAGCTGGAATAAAATATCCGAATATGTCAGACAACAGGCTTATTTAACTAAAGGTGTAAGTATTCTTTTGGAAGATAGGCGCAAGGTGGAGAATGAAAAGACGGACGAATATAAAGTAAGAAGAAGTGGCTTTTATTTTGATGGGGGAATTATTTCCTTTGTTAATTATCTCAATCGAGGTAAAGAAGTTAAAAATGCCGTTCCTTTCTATATAGATAAAGAATCCGAAGGGGTGCAAGTGGAAATTTCTATGCAATATACGTCCGGATTCAAGGAACATGTTTATTCTTTTGCCAATAATATTTATACAGTTGAAGGCGGTATGCATGTAACTGGTTTTCGAACAGCCCTTACGAGATCTTTAAATACTTACGCTAAGAAAAATAATCTTTTGAAAGTTAAAGATGAAAGTCTGACTTCTGAAGATACCCAAGAAGGTTTAACTGTCGTAATTAATGTAAAATTGCGCGAACCACAATTTGAAGGACAAACGAAAGCTAAGTTGGGGAATGGCGAGGTGAAAGGAATTGTTTCAACTGTTACAGCTGAAGCTTTGCAAGATTATTTTGACAATAATCCCAAAGATGCCAAAGAAATTATCGGAAAATGTATCTTAACTGCTAGAGCTCGTTTGGCTGCCCGAGCGGCTAAAGATGCGGTAGTGAGAAAAGGACTCCTTGAAGGAATGACTTTGCCGGGAAAATTAGCGGATTGTTCTAGCCGCAAGATGGAAGAAACAGAACTTTATATCGTAGAGGGAGACTCTGCTGGTGGCAGTGCTAAACAAGGCCGCGATCGGGAGTTCCAAGCTATTTTGCCACTTCGGGGAAAATTAGTGAATGTAGAAAAAACTACCTTGGATAAAGTGGTTAAATCAGATTCGTTAAAACCGATTATCATTGCCCTAGGAGTGGGAATCGGAGAAAATTTGGACATTGAAAAATTGCGTTATGGAAAAGTTATCATTATGGCCGATGCCGATATTGATGGAAGCCATATTCGAACTTTGCTTCTGACTTTCTTTTATCGATATTTTGAAAAATTAATTACTGACGGACATGTGTATGTAGCACAACCACCTCTCTATCAAATCAAAAAAGGCAAACAAGTTCATTATGCTTATAATGACAAAGAAAAAGAAGAAGTGATGAAAAAGATGGGATTAACCAAAGAAGAGATTGCTGCCATGGAGGCGAAAGATGCGGATGAAAACGGAGAAGTGGAAGAAGAGGTCGAAGAAGTAGAAAAGAAAACCGGCATCAATATTCAAAGATATAAAGGTCTTGGAGAAATGAATCCCGATCAGCTTTGGGAAACCACTATGGATCCAGAGAATCGTAAGATGCTTCAAATCACGATTGATGACGCGGAAGCGGCGGACAGAACCTTTGACCTGCTAATGGGCAGCCAAGTGGAACCTCGCCGAAGATTTATCCAAACTCATGCTAAGAGTGTGAAAAATTTGGATGTGTAGAAACATGGAGCATGAAACATGGACCATATATCATAGAACATAAAACATCTAATAAAAAACTCTTCTGCAAAAAGAAGAGTTTTTTGTTAAAAATAGAATCAAATACATCCCTTCCCTCTTGTACTCAAGGGGGAGGTTGGGAGGGGGTTTACTTAATTAACTAGGTTTTTAACCATTCCCGCGATATTTTCATTCCAATCATGACCAGCTTCTATTTCGATAAATTTGATTTGGTTAGATTTTAATATTTCTACGCTTTTTTTATCGCAAAAATAATTATCATTTTTTCCTCGAATTATGGTGATATTTTCTGGGGGGATTTTTTTTATCTGCCTAAGAACGTCAACTTTTAGTAAGCGTAAAACTTGCTTAAATGTGTGCCACCAATATTTAACGGGCACAGCTTTTTTAACTGCAAATCCTTCAAAAATAAGAAATCTTAGCCAGTTTATAAAGTGAAAAAGAAAAGGTCTTTTTCTGACAAGAGGATTGATGAATATAAATTTACAGTTGCGATTGATATCTGAATTTAAAATAAAACTTGCCCCCAGGCTGTGGCCAATAAAAACTTTGGCATTGGGAATAGTTATTTTTTTGTCCATCCAAATATCCAATCCATCATAGCCATAATTTTTGGCGTATTGAATAGTCCCAGGCAAAATGCATATATCTTTTTTATTCATGATTTGTTATTTCCGCTTGTTCGAGAATAATTGATTCATCTAAGTCGGTCCATTCACATCCTTAGTCCTGTTCTTTCATTATTAGACAAATTTAAAAACAATTGTAGTTCGTGAAAAAGGTAGTATCTATAAAATGTATAAGAAGACTTGCGGTCAAAATGTAAAGACAATATAACATAATTTTTTTTATGTTATTTCTTCCCGCAGAATTTTTTAAAAAATAAACGATACTAAGCAGTATAAGTAAGAGAAATGAAGGCACCCCCAAGATAATTGAAATCCACGATAAAACATTCATGATTATGTCGGTTAAACTTGGTGCAGGCAGATCGGAATATGATGCATGAGTATAATAGTCTGTATAAGGGATAAAAGTTAGATAAGCCGTAATTATTTTTTTCATTTTTTCATTTATTAATTTACGTTTAAATTATATAATAAATTTAAGAACAGTTCAAGATAGAATGTCTTTAGTAAAAACCATCTGATAGGAATATTAGTTTGCAGTGCTAAATAAACAAGAAAATTTAATTTTTTATTAAAATTGCTATTGGTAAATTCGTTTGTTATACTGAAAACACTAAAATTAAAAATAATTTATATGCCAGAAAATGAAATAAATGAAGAAACTATTATAATTAGGGAGACGTTTGATTTATTAACCTATACAGCAAATATTGATGGCAAAGACTTTTTTATCAAGGAAGCCAAGAGTGAAAATGGAGTGGCGATGAATAAGCGTGAATTTTACAATCAACTCTTCTTAAAAACTATGGCCGATGGGAAAGATGTTGGATTTGAATTCTTGACCCCGACGTTAGCGGGCAAAAGGCTTATTTATCCAGACATTACAAAATATTCCACTTGGTTGGCAAAAGATTTTTCTCCCCAAACAAAGATGGTCCCTTTAAAAGAATATTTACAAGAGATGATTAAATTTATGCGGTTTTGTCTAAGCATGGAGTTTGAACAAATCCCGATTGAATTAAAAAAAGATACTCAAAAAAGAGTTAAAAATATTCTGGATAAATTTGAAAAAGATGCAAAATATTTATTAGAGCATGGACTACTAGAAATATCTGACATAAAAACGTTAGAAGAAAAAGTTAGATCAGGATTACATTTGCGAAATCAAGCATTCCAACATCATGATATTGTGCCGTGGCATATGGCTCGTAAGCATTCTGATAAT
Organism: Candidatus Moranbacteria bacterium GW2011_GWF2_35_54; assembly: GCA_000990945.1. Classification (GTDB taxonomy): domain Bacteria; phylum Patescibacteriota; class Minisyncoccia; order Moranbacterales; family UBA9337; genus UBA9337. The sequence continues at coordinate 6,471 of LBQR01000022.1, read as the reverse complement.
AGATTGATCCTTATTGATGCGGGCTGGAGTGGGTGGTCATTAAAATATTATGATATTGCTTATTATATTTTGCAAATGATCGGTTATTCTGAACGAAAAAATGAAGCTTCAACTTTCTTAGATATTGTTAAAAAAGAATTTTTGGATGATTCAACATTTAAAGAGACGTTGGCTATTCCCTTGAGTTATCGAGGGATAAGACTTGGCGCTGAACTTGCCCAGCAGGGTAAAATAAAAAATGCGCGAGATGTTATTTCTTTGGTGCTTTTAGAAATTTAAGGTTTCTCTATAGGCTCTCCAATTTATTTTAATTTTTTTGCAAAATGTATACATATTTTATAAAAAATGTATGCATTTTGATTACATATTTAACGAAATTATGTATACAATAGCTAGAAAATGATGAATAAGCAGATGAATTTTTAAGGCCTTTGCATGAAAAACACAATGGAAGAATTTCTTTTTTAAATACAAGTAATCCTTCAGTTAAAGTTACCTTGGAATTATTGGAAGAAATAAATAAGGTTAACTTTGATATTAAAATTAGATTTAAATATCAAGCATTATCTACAATAGTTTAAAAAACAAAAAACTCTCTATTCTACTGGAGAGTTTTTTTGCTGATATAATTTTAATTTAAAAATTGCTGCTGTCCTGAATTTTTATATTTTTAACTTTAAATTTTTGAATAAATGAGATGTTCCAAATAATAAAATAAATAAGTAAACCAAAAGATGCAAGTCCAAAAATGTGAAGATACTCTGGAACAACTCTTATTATATTAACAGATGAAAAATTATGGAAAATTACTCTGTTTACAAAAGCGTCAATTCCAATATAAGAATTTCCATCACCTCCATCAACAAACAATAAACATCCCAGTATATATGTCGTTATCATTTTTAAAAGCATTTTTTTGGCAGCTATGTCGTTGTTTACTTTTTCGAATGTTATTAAAACAAAAGCTGTCAAAAATAATCCAGGTAAATATATAAATGGAGCAAAAAAGAAAAGGCTAGTCCATCCACCAGGAATTGATATAAAAGGAAAAAAAGAGAAGATAAAAAGATAAGAAAGAATTTTTATATAAAGCATAGTTTTCTTTAATTTTTTATATTCATATTTTATCATAAAAATCAGATTTTCCCTATTGGTAATGAAGATATCGGTGATGAAAATATAGCTTGATAAAATTTAAGCTATTTTTCTTTATTTTTTTCTCTCGAAACTATGAAATATGTTCCAAGCCAAGAGCCGAGGGCTAGGGGAATGATGTAAAGATAGTTTTGAACATAGTTTATGACCCCAAAGGCCAAGAGGAAATGCATCAGCGCACCAATTGAGGATGCTACGAGGGGTTTCTTTTTAACGACAGAAAGGGTGTAAACAGCATACATGGCATCTATCAAGAAATATGCTAAAAATATTAGAATCGCAATTTTAATATTAAATTGTTGCCAAAGGTTTTCCATAAATTAATATTAGCACAGTTTGATATTTTATCGCCAATATTAAAAAATCTCCAAAAATGGAGATTTTTTAATTGAGTTAGCTGATAGATATAAGCGGATGCATTATCTTACTATTTTATAACTTGATATTTTTGTCTTTTTGCCGGAAGCTGGCACAACTGCGTACCATTTATAGGTTCCTGCCGGTTTTGTGGCTAAATATTTTACACTGAATTTTCCTTTGCTGTCAGTCTTAACAATTACTGGAGGATAAAAAGTTCCATCGGGTTTGGAAAAATAAAGTCTAAGCTTGGAATTTTTCTTAAAGCCTTTTCCTGATTGAACTAATATTTCGCCTTTCTTTACGGATTTTTGTGAAATTTTTAAATGTTTCTTTTCCTTTTTGTCTTTCTTTTTGGACGGCTTCTTTTCGCTGGCAGTTTCCGTTATCTGGATAGTGTTATTTTTAGTACTATCATCAGTTTTGGTATTTCCATAACCATAGCCGTAACCGTAACCATAAGTTGTTTTAATTAACCCTTCGCTTAGGGAAGTTGAAATTATAACCAAGCATAATGTGGTGGCTATGAAATAAATGCTTAACTGTCGGGAAATTACTGCTTCTCTCATAAATTTATGACTTATCAAAGCCTTTTAATGCATTATTTAATTAACTGCCAAGTATAACAAAAAAGATGATTTTGTCAAGGCAAAATCATCTTAGCATATTAGCACGTTAACATTTTAGCATGAGCAACATCAATATTTTAGTAAATTAAAAATATTAGGTTAAAGATGTGCTTGATGCTTATTTGAAGATACAGTCCACTATTCTTCGAGCCTAGGAAGGCGGTAGACAGTGATTACGTCTCCAGAGAGAGCGCTAAAAGATATAGTTTGAGAAGGGGAATATTCTCTAGCATATTGGACTATTTTTTGGTTAGCTCGTGACTCGGCCATCGTATCAAGCAGGACATAAACATCCCCATTTGCTCTAAGCGAATCAATCCGACCGATAGAAGAAATTTCAACTGCACCAGAATAATATTCTTGTCTGTTTTCTGCTATGGATTCGTTGCCCTCTTTGCCCGTATAAGAAATAGCCAAAGCGTAAGATAGGTGGTTTAGATATATTTTATCCATATAGGGATAGGGCGAAATTAGTGAGTCTTCCGGCTTGAGCGATTCTTGCAAAAATTTATAAGCCGATTGAAAATCTGGTTGGGGAGTGTAATCTTCTAGGATAAATTGTTTTTGCGGAATTATTTGTAATGTTTTAAATGAAAAAACATCGACAAGGGCAAAAAGAGAAATAGAAAAAACTGTAATAAGTATGTGGTTTTTTTTCTTTCCAGCTAAATAATACAAAAGACTGCCTGCATAAAGAAAGATAATTGGAAGAAGAATAAATAAATATCTTTTTTGATTAACATAATAGAAAAAAGAAAAGAAAGAAACGTTTAAAAAGAAAAAACTTAAAAGAAAAAGATGAACACTTCTCCAATATCTATCTCGATAAATCGTCCAGTAAGCGCCTACGATGGACAGTGGAAAAAGCAATCCCAAATTAAGCCAAAAATATCCAATCAGATAGTAAGTAAGGTAATTATTTAGCGATATTGAAAAGCTGTGTTTAAAATAAAAATATCCCAGAAAGCCTAAAATAATAAAAACAAAAGTAAAAATGGCAGAAATCTTGTAATTTTTTTGAGCCAAGAAATAAATGAGAAGAGCGGGTAAAAGAAATACTGCAGAAATTTTTGTGGCTATCGCCAAGCCGATAGATATAAGGAGAAAGGATAAAAATTTCCTTTTTTGAGTTTGGTGATATTTGATAAGAAAAAATATCGCCAGCAAAACCAAAAATTCCAGCATTATATAAGCCCTTATCTGTCGACTCCAAGCAATTTGCCAATAAGAAAAAGAAATAAAAAAAGCAAAAATTAAGCCAACATTTTTTTGAAAAACTTTTTTTCCGATGTTGTAGGCCAGCGGAATGCATAGTATTCCAAATGTTGCAGAAACTAGGCGATAAGTTTCAATAGATGCACCTGTCAGATATTTTATGATTGCCAGCAGATATGGAAAGAGCAAGTCTCTAGTTACGTACTCACCAGAATCAAGCAGTGGCAGGAAATTTTTACCAATTGCATCTACTTGAGCAATCGTAAATCCTTCGTCTATCCATAAGCTGTCCGCACCCAGATAATATAATCTCAAAAAAGCTCCCCAAATGATGATGGAAGATAGTAATAAAATTTCCCCGCTTAACGTTTGTTTTATTCTTTTAAGTAGAATCATATATAAGTAGTTTATCATATCAAAGAGTATCTTTAAAGAAAGATAGGCAAGTTTGAATTTAGTTTTATAACGTAAATTAAAAACAGGCAATGAGCCTGTTTTTAATTTCTTGGAGCGGGTGAAGGGAATCGAACCCTCGTCCTCAGCTTGGAAGGCTGATATAATAAGCCATTATACGACACCCGCCTGCGCTTCGCTACGGCGAGGCAAAGCCCGCTTTCTCTACATTCTACTTAAACGAGACAAGCTCACTTATGTTTCACTACAGCGAGGTAAGCCCGCTTATGCATACCTTTAGTATTATAGACAAAAATAAAAATTTGTCCAGCTCTGAATGCAAGTTGGATCATTATAGTTTTCAAGATTACTCTTTTATAGCAGGTCTTTTTTCTAAGTATTTATTTCTTAAATGCAAAGAGCATGCAAAAATAGCGTCCATTTCGGATACACTGGAATTTTCGTATAAATATTTTTTTATTGGAGTAAATAAATTCGTATCTCGTTTGCTATTTAATTCATGCAATAATATTGTACAATATTTCTCCACATCAGCCTTAGATTTTAGATTAATTTTATCCAACGCTCCAAATAGCTCACTTTGACTTTTTTCATCTTCCAATATCTTATCCCAGCCCATCTCTTTTATTAAGTGGTGTCCTTTTGGCGTTAAATTTAGAGGAGAATTCGATGAAAATAAATCGCTTTTTATTATTTCTTTTTCTGTTAGAATTGTTAAAATAGTATTTATTTTTTCATTAAGCCTGGAAATATCTTTAGCTATTCCTGTTTTATTATGACACACTTCTCTACAGTTTTTGCACTCGTCATGGAACTTAGATATTTTCCAAACGGCGATAATAATAAGAAGAAGAATTATAGAAAACCAAAAAATATCAGGATGATTTTCTATCAACCAATTCCAAATTGAATCGAAAGGCATATTTTTTTAAGTTATCTTTTTAATTGATTTTATTTTAGCATGTTATTAATAAAATAAGAAGACGCATTTGGGTAACTATTCAGTTCTCTCCAAAGATAGACCAGGGTTTGTCTTTGCGAGTCGGTACTCCGACGTGGCAATCCAGGATTATATACTTTAAAACTAGATTGCCACGCAATTTCTGAGTACAGAAATTACTCGCATAAATAGTTACGCATTTGGAAATATTGACTCTTACATATTGAACCTATATTATAGATAGGTAGTGTGAAACCCCCTCTGTCCTGCTGGACATCTCCCCCTTGAGTACCCCAGTCAGAAAGTATCTGACGGGGCAGGCAAAGATGGAGAGGGGATTATTATTGGGCCATTAGCTCATCTGGTAGAGTGCTCCCATGGCATGGGAGAGGTGGCCGGTTCGAGTCCGGCATGGTCCACTGCGCAAAGCGAATAACCAATTTCCAAGCAACAATTTCCAAACAAATATCAAATTTCAAATTTAAAAATAATTAAATTAAAATGTTAACGTGCTAAAATGTTAATATGTTAATATGAATGCTATGAAAACAAATGTATTGATTGCAATTTTACTAGTAGTGGGGGGAGTTTTTGTGTATAAGTATGTCAGCGATTGGAACGTTAATGTTGATTCAAAGGAGATAAAATCTAAAGTCAACGAAACAACCGAGAAAAAAGTAGAAAAACAAGTAAATAATAATGATAATAAAAATATGGATCTAAAAATAGAAACTACCCAAGAAGGAACAGGCGACAAAGTAACTAAAAATGGAGATACTATTTCTGTGCATTATACTGGAAAATTAGAAAATGGAACCAAGTTTGATTCAAGTGTTGACAGAGGAACTCCTTTTGATTTTACAATCGGACAGGGGCAAGTAATCGCTGGTTGGGATAAAGGTTTGCTTGATATGAAAGTGGGAGAAAAAAGAACTTTAACTATTCCATCGGAAATGGGTTATGGCGCGCAAGGCGCAGGCGGAGTAATTCCACCTAACGCTACTTTGATTTTTGATGTAGAGTTGGTATTATGTATTTAGGGGAACGCGTTACGACGCGTTCTTTCTATATTTATGTATTAAACAAAAATAAAATTTATAATTAATCCGTTAGCTCGTTAATGCGTTAACAAAATAATAAATAATTTTTCAGCTCAAATTGGACAGTAAGCTGAAAGTATGCTATACTTAAAGAGTTAAAAAAACGGGTGCGCCATTATTGGCCCCGTTTTTTATTTTTATGAGCAAAACAATTGATCTGGTCGTATTTGATTGTTGAACAAAAAAGTTATAAATGTTACAATATAATAAATAAGTTGTAACTTAACCCCAATTAAATAGTACGGATTACCGTGATTTAATGGGGCAAGAAATATGAAAACAAAAAAAGATTCTAAAAAAGAAGAAAGTAGCCCATGGAAAGAAATGACCCAAACGTTTGTGTCCAATATCTTGACCAAAGTGGGGGATAATATTTCAGCCAAAGTTCAGACATGGTTTAATGATATTAAACGCAGGACCTTGGGAGCACTTCTTCTATTAATTGGATTAATTTTTGTGCTAGTATGCGTTTCCCTATATATCAATACATTTGTTGCTGAAGAAGCTAGCTGGGTAGGTTATGGTGTTGTAGGAATATTGATATTGGGTACTGGATATCTGCTAAGTAAAAAATAAATTAATAATTAATCCTAGCTAAATAGTATAGGTCTGCATAATTTAACGGTTTACCCCGTTAAATTGCGGTAATCCGCACTATTTA
>LBQR01000021.1 GCA_000990945.1 Candidatus Moranbacteria bacterium GW2011_GWF2_35_54 | reverse complement strand
CCCAAATTGCTATTGACAGAAATTTAGTATCTGCTAATATGGATATTGACACATAGCATGAGTTAAAATTAAATAGAAAATGTATCAGAGGCTTTCATTTTTCCCTTTATTCAAGCATTAGGAATGAAATATTAATTATAAAATTAACTCCTCTATTTTTGTGTTGGTACAAATTAATCAAATTATGACTCAAAAAAAAGAATTGATCACAGTTGAGGGGATGGTGATGGAAACTCTTCCGAGTACAACTTTTAAAGTTAAGCTGGAAAACGGACACGAAATTTTGGCCCATATTTCAGGTAGGATGAGGGTTAACTACATCAAATTGCTTCCGGGAGATAAAGTAATTCTAGAAATGAGCCCATATGATTTGACTAGAGGCAGGATAACGAAGAGACTCTAGAAAATTAATTTTAAATTTAGAATTTCAAATTTCGAATGAATTTCAAATGTATTAATTTCAAAATTGGAGAATTAAAATTTGATTTAAAATTCAATCCGCCAGCTGGCGGACAAAATTTATAAAAATATTATGAAAGTACGAGCATCAGCTAAAAAAATATGCGCCAACTGCAAAGTTGTGAGACGTCGCGGGAAAGTTTATGTAATTTGCACTAATCCAAAGCACAAGCAAAGACAAGGATAGGCAATAAATTTCAAAATGTTAAAAATTTCTGGATCGCCACAAAAATATTGAGTACAATATTTTCTCGCGAAGACAGATTGAAATATTAATTACGAGCTTATTCCCTAAAAGCCAATAACCTACTAACTAAAAGCTAAAAAATATGGAAGAAAAGAAAATCCAAGATGAAAAAATTAAAACCCCTGTTGTCGCAGAGGCTGTTAAAGTTGAAAATGAGCCAGCTCAAGCCAAGAAAGGAAAGCGAACGGTTTTTAAGGGGCAGGCGCATATTCAATGCACTTACAATAATACAATTGTAACTATTTCTGATATGAATGGTTCGACTTTGGGATGGTCTAGCTCGGGAATGCTTGGATTTAAAGGGGCTAAAAAATCCACTCCTTTTGCAGCTACCAAAGTGGCGGCTGATGTTTCCGAAAAAGTTAAAAAATTTGGACTAAGAGAATTAATGATTTTTATAAAAGGCGTAGGTGGCGGACGCGAATCGGCCGTAAGAGGCCTCTCCGGTGCAGGATTTGATGTGATTTCTATCAAAGATATTACCCCAGCTCCGCATAATGGTTGCAGACGAAGAAAACCGAGAAGAGTATAATTTTAATTTCAAAATCCCAATTTCAAATGACGAAATTAACAAATAATATTTTTTAAGGTCTTTGCGAGGGTACTCTCGAAGCAATCCAGAAATACATTCAAATATCACTACTGGATCGCCACGCAAATTATGAGTACATAATTTACTCGCGAAGACAGAGCGGATAAATTAGAATTTTTAAATAATATATCGTTTAGTTTACGGATATTGTAGACTGTGAACTGACAACTAACAACTAATAACTAAAATTATGGCAAGAATAGCAGGCGTAAATATACCGGACAATAAAAGAATAGAGATCGCTCTAACTTATATTTTTGGCATCGGGAAATCCGTTAGCGGAGTTATTTTGGACGGATTAAAAATTGATAAAAATATTAGAGCCAAGGATCTTACTTCTGATCAGATAAATACTTTAAAGAATTATATTGAAGAAAATTTCAAGATTGAAGGAGAATTAAAACATGAAATAAGGATGAATATTCGAAGACTGAAAGAAATCGGTTGTTACCGCGGAGCTAGACACCAAAAGGGTCTTCCAAGTCGAGGACAGAGAACTAAGACCAACAATAGAACGATTCGTGGAAATGTGAGAAAAACAACCGGAAGCGGTAGAAGAACTGTCGAGAAAACATAGTAAATTTAAATTTAGAATTTAAAATTTCGAATAAATTTCAAATGTATTAATTTCAAAATTAGAAAATTAAGACTTGATTCAAAATTCAAAATTAGAAATTCAAAATTTTTAAGTTATAAATTAGAATTTTTAAATAATAGATAATTTTATTTGCGGGTACTGTGAACCTGCCTACCGGCAGGCAGGCCGTGAACTAATAACTAATAACTAAACTTATGGCAAGAGATTTAAATTCAAGATGTAAAAAATGCCGGAGAGCGGGCGAAAAACTTTTTCTCAAAGGTGAACGCTGCGCCTCGGTTAAGTGTGCAATGATAAGAAAGCCTTATGCTCCCGGCGTACATGGCAAGAGAATGGGGAGGGGACTAAGTGAATATGGCAAGCAACTTGCTATGAAACAAAGAATAAAAAGAATTTATGGAGTTTTGGAAAAACAATTTCGCAAGCATTTTGAAGATATTAGCGGTAAAGAAGGAATCGCTGGAAATTTACTGATGATAAGATTGGAGATGCGATTGGATAATGTGGTTTATCGCATGGGACTGGCAAGCTCTCGAAATGCCGCCCGCCAATTGGTTAATCATGGATTGCTGAAAGTTAATGGAAAAAGCCTAGATGTCCCTTCGGCTTTGGTAAAAATCGGAGACAGCATCAAAGTTAGTGAAACTAAAAAGGAGAAAAAATATTTCAAAGATATTGCGGGCGCACTAAAGAATAAAAAAGATGTTCCATCTTGGATAAGCATGGATGTGGCTAACTTGGAGGGAAAGATAGTTTCTAAGCCGGATATAGCCAGCATCGGAATAAACGCTGATCCTCAATTGGTAGTTGAATATTATTCCCGATAATTAACGTAGCAACAGTAGCTCGTATACAATATCAGTTTAATCAATCAATGAACTATTCTTTCGGTTGTGAATCTGAAAATTACCACGAATCTACAAATCTTTTACAAATTTACAAATATTGCAAGAATAAACGCAGCTCTCGTATTTGTAGATTGGTAGTCGATTTGTAGATTTGCGGGAGAAGAGCTCGGGTTGTGACCAAAAACTAAATTGGTGTCTGAAGCAAGCTAAAATATTAATAAAACGTATAAATCATAAGTAAATTAATCCATCTTTATTAAAAAAAATATGCAATCAATAACATTGCCAAACAAATCAAAATTTATTGAAACTGGAGAAAACAGTGGAAAATTTATTATTGAAGATTGTTATCCCGGATATGGTACTACATTGGGGAATTCTTTGCGTCGCGTACTCCTATCTTCATTAAATGGAGCTGCTGCGACTGCGATTAAGATCAAGGGGGTTTCTCATGAATTTTCTACTATCGAAGGCGTGTTGGAAGATGTAGTTCAGATAATTTTAAATGTAAAAAAACTTCGATTCAGATCTTTTAGTGATGAACCAGTGCGATTGGTTTTGAAATATAGCGGTAAAGGAATAATTACTGGCAAAGACATTAAAAAAACTACTGAAGTGGAAGTGATAAATGCTGACCAGGTTATTGCTAACTCAACAACTCCAAAAACTGCGTTGGAAATGGAGATAGAAGTATCCAAGGGAATCGGCTACATCCCTGTCGAATTACAAGAGAAAAGAGACGAAATCGATTGGATCTCTGTGGATGCTATTTATACTCCGATAAAGAGAGTTAATTATACTGTGGAAAATATGCGCGTAGGAAAAAGAACTGATTTTGAGAGAATTGTTTTGGAAATTTTCACTGATGGATCCGTAACTCCGACAGAAGCTTTCAATAGCGCTGTCCAGATATTAGTGAATCAATTTTCAGTTTTATCTGAAGGCGTAGATCAAACTACTTCAAGTCAAAAGAAAAAAATTGAAAATGCCGGAAAACCGGAAAGTTATGCGGCCGTTCTGGATAAAGAAGAAAAAGAAGATGTTGAAAAAGAAGCTAATGTAAATGAAAACTTGAATGTGGACGAATTAAAAGGCCTTTCAACTCGAACTTTAAACGCCCTTAAGGATAATAAAATAACAAAAGTTAAGGGGATAATCAAATTGACTACCAAAGAGTTGGGAGATCTAAACGGAATGGGAGAAAAAGGCGTGAAGGAAATAAAGAAAGCAATTGGAATTTTGGGATTAATCCTAAAAAACAATTAATTAAACGTAAGCGGATTATAATTATAAAGCAATATGAGACATTTAGTAAAAGGAAGAACATTGGGGAGAGAAAAGGCCCAGCGAGAAGCCCTGATTCACGGACTGATTGCTAATTTAGTATTGAGCGAGAAAATTGTTACAACTGAAGCTAAAGCTAAAGAAATTAAGCCGGTGATGGATAAGATTATTACTAAGATTAAGAAGGCCAAGGATGACAAGCAGAAGAAAATATCTGTCGTTAGGGATTTGAGAAAAGATTTGAATGTTGATTGTGTAACGAAGCTTTCTGGAGATTTTTTTAAAAAATTCGATGGACGCAATAGCGGTTACACTCGAATAATTAAATTGACTGATAGAAAAAGTGATAGTGCTAAGATGGCAGTGATTGAATTTGTATAGGCTAGTTCACAGTTTCTGGTCCACAGTTCACAGTTTTGCATGTCTTTGCGAGGAGGGTACTCCCGACGAAGCAATCCAGAATTGTGTCTAAAATATTACTCCTGGATCGCCACGAAAATATTGGGTACAATATTTTCTCGCGAAGACGGAAAGATTCGCAGAGACGAAATCCAAGAAACTACTACCTAATAACCTAAATAACTATAAAAATATGGAAGAAAGAAAATATTATCAAATTGATGCCCAGGGAAAAGTTTTGGGAAGACTCGCTACTGAGATAGCGAAGTTTTTGAGTGGGAAAAATAAAGTTAGTTATATGCCCAATGTCGATGGGGGAGACTTTGTGGTAGTAACTAATTCCGATGGCGTAATAGTAACTGGCAATAAAGCTAAAGATAAGAAATATTACAGATTTTCTGGCTATCCAGGTGGAATTAAGGAGATTAGTTTTGAAAAACAATTGGAGAAAGATTCCAGAAAGCTGATTGCTATGGCAGTGAAAGGAATGCTTCCTAAGAATAAGCTAAGCAGTGCGATGCTTACTCGATTGTTGGTATATAAGAATGAAGAACATGATCATACTATAGATTTTAAAATTTAGATCTGGATTCCCGCGAATCTACAAATCTTTTACGAATCTACAAATCTTGCAGTAAATAAGTTGTTCCCATATTTGTAAATTTGTAGCGGATTTGTGGATTTGTGGTAAAAAATATAATTATAAATTAGAAATTTAATCAGTACTTGAATTAAGCCAAATATTAAGGTGTATAATACCTGCTATTTATATGAATAAAGAAAAGACAATTGTAAAGAAGGTTGCAACAAAAAAAGAAGCTCCCGTAAAAAAAGCTCCAGTAAAAAAAGAGGTTAAAGTAAAAAAAGCAACTGAGAAAAAAAGTGCCAAAGTTTCAAAGGATGAAAAATATTTTTATGCTGTTGGAAGGAGAAAGACTTCTGTGGCGCAAGTGCGAATTTATCCCAGCAGTAGTGTTACTGAAGAAGATTGCACGGTAAATGCCAGGGATATGAAAGAATATTTTTCAGGTACAATCATGCAAGCTACTTTTGTTTCTCCTTTTAAAGAAACTGGGTTAGTGGATAAATTTAAAGTTTCTGTTATCGTCAGAGGCGGTGGAGTAAGTAGCCAGGTGGAAGCGGTGAGATTGGGAATTGCTCGCGCTTTGATTAAGTTTGATGAGACCTTGCGGCCAATTTTAAAAGCCAATGGATTTTTAACTCGTGATTCTCGAAAAGTGGAAAGAAAGAAACCAGGACTCAAAAAAGCTAGACGCGCGCCACAGTGGGCGAAAAGATAGCAATCTTTTTATTTATTCTCAAAAACATCTGCCTTGTGCGGATGTTTTTTATTGGAATGTATTGCATGAATAAAAGTAATTTAGTATAATTAAATCAATAAAATATTCTGTATAAAAATGAATAAAAATAAGCAAAGAATTTTGCCATCTACAATAATTTTTATCGTTCTGGGAGTGGCGGGCATACTGCTAGCAGTGCTTATTGCTGGCGGCGATAGATTTACGCGCAATGGTTTAAGCCAAAATAAAAAAAATATTAATAAAAACCAATCGATAAATGGTGATATTTGGTTTTCCTGCGCAAAAGAAAAGATTAAGTCTGGAGAAGATTTTGATATTGATGTGTATATAAATACTAAAGGAAATAATTTGGGCGTTTTTGCTTTGAATTTCAATTTTGATAAAAAAGATTTAACTGTTGATATCGAAAGTGGAGAAGACGGAATAAGCAAAGGAATAGATAGTGAAAATTTCATAATAATGTCAAATCCCAACGATATCACTTCCGAGCATTTTCGTTTTTCCGGTATTTGCGCCCAAAATTGTGCCAATGGAAATCAGAAAAATATAGCGGTTATTCATGCAAAAGCCAAGGCTGATTTTAATTTTTCCGACATAGTCAGCCAGCTTGAAGTAAAGGAGTTGGCTAACGAGCTTGGCAAAGCGATTGCTTTTAAAAAAAATAACGGAGTAATTACAATAAAATAAAAAATAATTTAATATGATCCCAAATGGCCAAATTAAATTTGTTCATGGGATAAAAAATATGAAACAAAAACTAGTCATGTTTTTAGCAATTAGTTTCTTGGCAGTTATGGCTTTTTCTCAAAAAGCTTTAGCCGCAGAAGGTGACGTGTGGATAACTCCTACTAATCAAAATGTGGAAACTAGCCAGCATTTTGATATTGAAGTGCATGTTGATACCGGAGGAAAAACTCTGGGCGCTTTTAATATGTATTTTGATTTTACTGCTGCTAATCTTACAGTGGATACTGCCCTGGGGACGGATGGAATGGACAAAGGGGCTGATGCCACAAACTACAATGTCATGGCTAACCCTGGCGATATTGCCAATGGTCATTTCAGATTTGCAGGAATTGCAGCTAGTGGCGGAGCTAATAATGCTAATGCTCATTTAGTTACGATTCACGCTGTCTCAACTGCTGCCTTTACTTCGGGCACGTCCAATATGACGTTACGAGTCAATGAAATGTCCAATGAACTTGGAGTGGCTTTTGCGACAGGAACTATTACTGGAGCGACAATAACTTATCTTGCAGGCGACACCACCCCTCCAATTCTTTCTTCTGGCGCCCCAACCGGCACATTAAATGCTGGAACCACTACGGCGACTATTTCTCTCACTACGAGTGAAGCCGCAACTTGTAAATACGATACTACCAGCGGAGTGGCATATGCTTCTATGGCTAACACTTTTACTACTACTGGAGGAACATCGCAAAGTGAAGATTTAACAGGATTAGTTAATGGGACAGATTATAATTTTTATGTAAGATGTAGTGACGCGGGCAGTCATGTAAATACTAGTGATTATCTTATTAGTTTTGATACCGATAGTCCTCCGACTAACATAACTTTAGCAAATGCTTCTATAAATGAGGGCATAGCAATCAATACAACTGTCGGCGCATTGACTACGACCGATCCGGACTCGGGAGACACGTTTACATATTCTTTGGCTTGCGCTACTCCTGGAGCGGACGATGCCTCGTTCAATATTTCCAGTGCCAACCTTAGATCAAGTGCAGTTTTTGATTATGAAACTAAATCATCCTACGCTATTTGTATAAGAACTACTGATAATCACAGCGGAACATTTGATAAGAATTTTACTGTGACAGTTAATAATCTTGACGACACCGCGCCGGTAGTCGCCCAAGTGACCCCGGTTGCAACTCCGACTATTGATAATACGCCTGATTATGTTTTCAGTTCCACTGAAGTCGGAACTATCACTTATGGAGGTGATTGTAGCAGTGCGGACACCTCTGCGAGCGTGGATAATAATACTATAACTTTTAACGAACTATCTGATGGAGTACACAACAATTGTACGATAGTGGTAACTGATGCTAATAGTAATGCTTCCAATGCATTAGCTGTCACAAGCTTTACAGTAGACGCTACTGTGCCGACTATTACTTCTGTTTCTTCAAGCAAGGCCAATGGTGCATATACTACCGGGGAAGTGATTGACATTGACGTAACTTTTTCAGAAAATGTAACTTCTACGGGGGACATAACTGTTACTCTCGAAACTGGGACGACTGATAGGAGTTGCACCTTTACAGTGGCCGGAGCTAGCGCAGGAACTTGCAATTACACAGTCCAAAGTGGAGATGTGTCTAGCGATTTGACAGTAAAAGAGATAACTGTAGCAGGGGCTATCAATGATGCTTCGGCTAACGCTATTGTGAATTTTGTGCCAACCACTAATCTAGCTGCCAATAAGGCTTTGGTTATTGATACGACTTCTCCTGTCATCACAGTCAATGAGAGTACGGATGCCGGTCCAACAGGGGACGATACGATAAACCTCACAGCCAGCGACACCAATCTAGATACTTCGAGTTTGCGATATGGATTTAGTACTGACAACATATGCAATGGAAGCGATACTTATGGTACTGCTTTTACTAATAGCGCAGACTTCCATATTACAACTGCGCATGCTGATTATCTTTGCGCCCAAGCTGAGGATAATGCCAATAACGCCAGCTATCAATTAGTAGGACAACTTAATGTGGCTGATGTTAGCGGGCCTGTTCTTTCTGCCGGCGAACCTTCGGGAATCCTGGTTGTTGGAACTGCTAATACCACTCTGACTCTTACTACTGATGAAGCGGCGATTTGCAAATACGATACTACTAGCGGAGCGGCATATGCTTCTATGGCTAACACTTTTACTACTACTGGCGGAACTTCTCAAAGCCAAGATATATCCGGGCTTACGAATGGAGCGGACTATATTTATTATGTGAAATGTCGCGATGGCCTAAATAACACAAATGCTAACGATTACACAATCAGTTTTAGCGTAGCAAGTGAAAGTGTTCAAGATCAAGATGACGATGACAGTGTTGACGTAGATACTTTGGCTTCAACAATTTCTTCTCCTTACGCAAAGATTGCTAATTTCATAAAGGAAAAAATAAAGAACGGCAAAACACTTTATTCCAAGAAAAAAGAGTTTTCTTTTAAAGGCGAAGATGTGTCTTTGGCGGGAGGAACTGTAAAATTATTCGAAGGATCTGATGAAAAAGATGATGATGTAATAGGTGCTGATGGAAAATGGAAACTTGATGTGGATGAAGATGATAACAAGACTTATGAATATAAGATTAAATACTACAATGCTTCCGGTGTTCAAATAGAATCTAAAAAATATAAAGTCAAAATAGACTCTAAAAATTCTGAGTTTACCGATCTTCCTGCTAAGTTACATAAATCAAAGGGTGGCTCTATCTGGTGGAAAGCCGGTTACTTTTAATGGCAAGATATACACGATCAATGCTTCAAAGAATGGAAGTGACGAAGAAATAAAAACAATCTTTAATATTCCGGCAGACATTGCCAGCGGAATTCACGCCATGTCTGTTAAATCTTATGATAAAGCAGGAAATACAACTACTGCGCATGTGGATGTTTCGATAAGATAAGGAGCGAAAAAGCTTTGACGCCCTTTCCACGGATGCTTCGGTACAAATCTCAAAAGCATCTTTTTAGCAGTTTAGTAACATTTAATTTTTTTTCAATAAAATGTTATAATAAAAGTACTTTAAAAATTAAAATGCAAATTTATGCTTATAAAATATTGGCGGTTGATACTCTTTGTGTTGGTCGTGGCAGGTTTGATTTATGCAATTGGTTGGTCAGTGAATAAATTTATTCTCAAGGGCAAATGGGGCTCTGGGGAAACCAAGACTTACCAAATTTTGGTGGCGGTCTATGATGAAAAAAATTCCAATCCGATAGAAGATAAAAAAAGTTCGATGAAAAAAGGTTATGTCATCGGAGTTTACGGCGAAAGAAAAATTAAACTGAATGAAAAAGAAGCGCAGAAAATAGTGGAGCCGGTAGAAAAAGAAATTGACAAAAAAACTCTTTCCGAAGAACAAAAGAAAATGATGAAAGAAGAGAAGAATCCTGAAGTACAAAAAGAAGTGGTGGCAGCCAGGAAATATAAAATTGATTTGGAAAAAATAGGATTTAGTGACCCGAATAGTTTGCTTAAAGGCCAGCCGTTTGAAGGAAGGGTTTTTGGATGGGAAGTGGTAACTAAGGCAAATTAAACGTTATGATGGACTGACGACGTTAATTGTGACGAAGTTCCAATTCGATCGATGCACTTTTGATTCTTCGATATTCTTTGGGACTAAGTATGGGAGAGACGAGTTGGTGTGAGTAAAACAAAAAAAATAAAGCAGTAAAATTACTGGACAGAATATAAAAATCTTGATATATTATGGATAGCGTAGTGTACAAATTACTTAATATTTGTCCA
>LBQR01000020.1 GCA_000990945.1 Candidatus Moranbacteria bacterium GW2011_GWF2_35_54 | reverse complement strand
TAAAGATCTTAAACTTAAATAGAAATAAGTTTATAATATTTATTCTGATTATGTTTTCAGGATGTTTTTTGGCGGGGAAGATTCTAGGAATAGATAATAGTGGAGATGTTATAATTACAGAGGTGATGTATGATTCAGAAGGAACGGATAATAAAAAAGGAATAAAAGAGTCTTATGAATGGATAAAATTGAAAAATATTTCCAACAAAAAAGTAAAGATAAGTAATTGGGAGATTAGATTGGGGAAATTTTATAAACCATTTGAGGGTTTAGCAGATATTCCAGGTAATGGAGAAGTTGTTATATATTTAGGCGTGGGTGATAATCAAAATATTGATTTTGAAAGTGGGAATCAGGCAAATATTTATTTATATGAGATACTTAGTAAATTGGGGGATTCTAGTGGAGAGGTGATTTTATATAATGGAAGTGGTCATAATGAAAATTCAATAATTGATTATGTAGCTTATGGATCTATAAATAATAATTCAACTTACTATAATCAGGCGATTGCGAGAGGAATATGGAAAAGTGATTGTTTTTTAGAGGATATTGATTGCGGAAAAATTTTACGGGTAGAAAGTAATAAATGCAAAATACTAAGAGTTGTTGTGGCTGATGAAGATAATGATAATGATAAAATTTCTTGCCCAGGAGTAGTAAAAATAAATGAGATTTTTCCTAATCCTAAGGAAGAAAAAGATGAGTTTATTGAATTATATAACTCTGGAGATGAGGAAATAGATTTAGGAGGCTGGATACTTAAAGATAATACAAAAACAAAAAAATATGAAATAAAAAGCGGTAGCAAGATAGGAGTTAAAAATTTCTTTATTATAAATAAAAATGACTCTAAGATAGCTCTTAATAATTCTGGAGAAGAAAGTGTATATTTATTAAATAAGAATGGGGTTGAGGTTGATAAAATTAGCTATAGCGACGCAAAAGAGAACTTTTCGTATGGTTATTGTGAAAAAACAAATAAATGGCGCTGGAGCGAATTTCTGACGCCTGGGAGTAAAAATGAATTTAGGGAAGTTGGAGGGATAGAGATTGAAATAGATGAAGATATTTATAGAAATGTTTATGCCAATTTTGAAGTGAGGGTTAGTGGAATTAAAGATAAAAACTTAAAGGTGAGGTGGGAGTTTGGGGATGGGAAAAATAGCTACAAAAACAAAACTCGGCATAAATATGCCAAAAAGGGAAAATATACAATAAAATTAAGAGTTTTTGATGGAAGTGAGGAAGTAAAAAAAGAATTTAATATAGAAGTGGTGGATTTTCCTGAGAAAAAAGTAAATATTATGGCTATTAATCCTAATCCTGAGGGGAAAGACTCAGAAAATGAGTGGATAGAGTTAAAAAATAAATCAAAAAAGAAAATTGATTTGAAAGATTGGAGCGTGGCGACAGGTGTGAATAAGAAAAAACTGACAAATCATCCGATTTATGAAGAATTTATAATTAAAGCTGGTAAAATAAGGCAACTGACGAAAGATTTTTCTAAATTTTCTCTTAATAATAAAAAGGGATATATAGAATTAAGATCTCCTGACGGAGAAGTTGTTTATGATTTAAAATATAAAAAAGAAGAAGGCATTGGTGAAAATGAAATTTTTAAGAAAAAAGATGGTGGAGGATGGGAATGGATAAAAGGATCAGTATTAAAATTAAATAAGAAGGAGAAAGAAATTAAATTCGTCAAAGGCATAGAAACCGAAAAGGAGGTTGACGTAGAAATTGATAAGGGGGAAGATATTGGAAAATATTCAGGAAAAGAAGTTGAAAATATGATTTATAATTACACCAAAGAAGATTTAAAAAATATTCAGATAAAAGAAAACAGTTCTTTGATATCGGAAAAACAAGTCCTGGGGGTGGTAAATAACAAAGATAAGAAAATAAGAGAAGCGGGCGGTTTTTATTACTTTAATCCAGAATCAAAAATGGAAAAACATTATTTGTTAAAGTTTTTTGAAAAATATTTTTCAAACTTAGTATGAAATCAGAATTTAAAAGAATACAAGAAATTTGCCAAAAAATAATTTTAATGTTAGAGTATGTTTATAATTAATTTTAAAAAATAATGTGCACATTGGTTTTTGTTTTAGGCGGAACGAATGTGTAACAAAAAAGTATGGCACTCACAACGAAGCAAAAAGTCAAAGCTACCAAAGAAGTAAAAAGACATGATAAAGACACAGGATCATCAGAATATCAAATTGCTCTTTTTACGGAAAAAATTAAAAAACTAACTTCTCATTTAAAAAAGAATGCCAAGGATTTTCATTCTAGAAGAGGATTATTAAAAATGGTTTCCAAAAGAAAGAAATTGATGGAATATTTAAAAAGAACAGATGAGAAAGCTTATAAAACTACTATTAAAAAATTAGGCTTAAAAGGATAATAAAAATTTCAAAAGAATGCTTTAATAGGCATTCTTTTGATTAAAAAGAAGAATATGGCAAAATTTAAAGAACAAAGAGTGGGTGTTTTAGTGGATGTGCAAAATATGTATTATACCGGTAAGGTTTTGTATAAGAAAAAAGTAAGCTTTAAAAATATTTTAATTGAAGCGGCTAATGGCAGAAAGCTGATCCGAGCAATCGCTTATGGAGTAAAAACCGAAGAGGGTTTGGAGGAAAAATTTTTTGAAGCCCTAGAAAACCAAGGCTTTGAGGTTAAGACTAAAGATCTACAAATATTTGCCGGCGGAGCTAAAAAAGCGGATTGGGATGTGGGGATTGCGGTGGACGCAATTAAAATGAGTCGAAGTCTGGATGTAATTGTGCTAGTTTCTGGGGATGGAGATTATATTCCAATGATTGAATATGTGCAAAATACAACTGGTTGCCGAGTGGAGGTAATTGCTTTTAAAAAATCGACCAGCTCAAAATTAATTGAAGTAGCAGATGATTTTATTGATCTATCGGCTAATAAAAAGAAATTCTTAATCTAAGCGAAAATAAAAAAAACAAAACCCCGATTTAAATCGGGGTTTTTATGTGCCGCGGGCGAGACTCGAACTCGCACAGGAAAACCTACCAGTTCCTAAGACTGGCGTGTATACCAATTTCACCACCGCGGCAATATTTTAAATTTCTTTACTTTTCAAAACAAAATAATAATAAGTTATTTCTGATAAAAAATCAAGAAGCAATCATATTAACATATTAGCACGTTAGCATTTTAACATAAAAATACTATTAATGTTATGTTGAAAAATAATTATTATTAATA
Source organism: Candidatus Moranbacteria bacterium GW2011_GWF2_35_54 (assembly GCA_000990945.1). Classification (GTDB taxonomy): domain Bacteria; phylum Patescibacteriota; class Minisyncoccia; order Moranbacterales; family UBA9337; genus UBA9337. The sequence continues at coordinate 8,956 of LBQR01000020.1, read as the reverse complement.
TTTCAAAAGGCTATTATGTTAATATGTTAAAATACTAAAATGATTGTAAAATAGGCAGGATTCTTTCTGTTTCTGTTTTTAAGGCGCCCTCGTTTTCATACTCTCCATGATGACGAGTGTCATCGCCATAAGTTTCCTTTTTTTGATCAAGATGAATATTAATAATCAAAGTAAAAGTGTCCTCTACATGAGCGTACATATGAAAGCGGGGATAGCCAGCCAGGGCGAGGGGCCGAATAAAACTCATTTCGTTTCCAACATGTTTTTGAAAAGAGTAGCCGGCTCTGCGTAGTAAATTAACGGGGTTTTCTTGGAGATTTTCGATTTTGATTTGCATATAGTTTTGTAATAAATTAATTATTTTCAGAGATCCTGAATAAATAAATTTCTAATAATCCTTGCGTCGCTAAGAAATTTTACTTTACAGGATGACAATGGAGATAATTGGGTTGTTTTGTCGGATGAACGAGATCCTTACGCTTCGCTCAGGATAATTTCGCTTTGTGGGCGAAATTATTTTACCCAATATTTGCTTTTAATTTTTTTATCCTCATCTTTTTGTTTTTCTTGAATTTTTTCCTTAGCTAAACTTCTGAGTTTTTCAATATTTTCTTTATCTAATTCTGCGGCCCGGCGAGAAAGATATTTTTTAGTGTTTAAACTAGCATCATCGATGACTTCTGAAAGTAAAATATCTAAAATAGTTCCTATTTTTGGTCCAGGTTTAATCTTCAGTAGCTTAATTAGATCATTGCCATTAATTTTGAGCTGGGATACAGAGATCGCATCAGTGGAAACTTTTTCTACTACGTAGCGAAAATGTCTTAATTTATAAGGCACAGCTTTAGCAGTTCCGCTACCAAGTCGATCACCGATTCGAACATCAATTAAGTCGTTAATGTTTTCCAGGCCAACTTTTTGAATTACTCGGCGCACACCTTTTTCTCCTACTTCATCAACATTGTAATAGAACATATGGTTTTTAACCAGCAAAACAGTTTTGTCGATAATTTTTTTTGGAAATTTTAATCTGGTTAAAATGATGCTAGCTTTTTTGGCGCTAATATATTCATGACCATAAAAGGTTGAGAATTCTCCTTCGCCTCGCTTAGCTTCAGGTTTGCCGATATCGTGCAAAAAAGCAGCTAGACGAACCTCTAATTTTGCAGAGGGACAAGTTTCTAGGCTGGCCAAAAGATGCTTGTAAACAGTATTGTAGGGACCGTAATAATGATGGCGATTTTGGGTAATGTTTATTGTTTTGTAAATTTCTGGAATTATATATTCCATTAAGCCGCTTTCTACCAATAAATCTACACCTAAACTAGGATTATTGGATAAAATAATTTTTGCAAACTCATCACTTAGTCTTTCGGGAGAAATAAATTTTAGTAAATCTTTATTTTTTTGTATAGCTATAAAAGTTTTTTCTTCAAGTTGCCAACTTTTAGTAGAGTCTTTTTCTTTTAACTGAGAAATAAATCTAATGGCGCGAATCATGCGAAGAGCATCTTCGTTAAATCTTTCATTGGCATCGCCTACGGCGCGGATAATTTTATTTTTTAAATCAATTTGGCCCCCAAAAAGATCAACAATTTTAAAATCTTTTTCGTTGGTTATTTCCAAAGCCATGGCATTTACAGTAAAATCTCGGCGCTTTAAATCATCTTCTAATTTTTTTGCAAACTTAATCTCATCTGGCCTTCGATTGTCAGAATAGTTGGATTCAATGCGATAGGTAGTTATTTCAATATTTTCTTTACTTTCTTGGTTGCCTAAATATTTTTCTGGAACAAGTACGGTGCCAAAACGATTTTCGTATTTGCCATCAGGAAATATATTTAATATCTGAGTAGGGGTGGAGTTAGTAGTTATATCCCAGTCATTAGGCTCTTTATTTAAAATCAAATCTCGGACACAACCGCCCACAATAAAAGCTTCAAATTCATTTTCTTTGAGCTTGGAAAGAGTTAATAATACGGTGGAAGGTATTTTTTTTAACATATGTGTTTAAGGTGCCCCTGGGAAGAGTCTCAGCCAGAGGCTGATCAGTCTCTGGCTGAGAACTAATAGAATTTTAGGAGTGACTTGTTCCCCGCCTGCCATCGCCTGTGCCCTCATTAAGAATCGAACTTAAATCTAGGGCTTAGGAGTCCCTTGTTCTATCCGTTGAACTATGAGGGCTCAGGCAAAGGCGGGCAGGTATTCACTGAACTACAGGCAATTTAAGAATAATAACCTATTTCATAAGATAACATTATATAAAAAAAAAGAAAAGATATAAACGCGCCGTGGCGTAGGAACGCGCCGTGGCGCGTTCCTACTACTACTGTACAGGTGAAAAATATTATGCTAAAATAAAATGTAGATTAGAAATATAAAAAGAAAAATACAAACAATGTTTTTGTAATTGTTTGTGTTATTTCGTTGTTATAAATATGAATATTCAATATTATGGTCATTCTTGTTTTAAAATAACCACTAAATCAGAAGGTAAAAGTGCCGATGGAGTAGTAGCTTTCATAGATCCTTTTGACAAAAAAATTGGGTTAAAACCCCCGCAAGGAAAAGCAGATGTGGTTTTTGTTTCTCATAAACAACACGATGATCACAATAATGTGGACGCCCTAAAGGACAGTCCAGTAGTTATTGATGCGCCAGGAGAATATTCTGTTAAGGGTATAAATGTTGCAGGTATTGATTCTTTTCATGATGATAAAGAAGGTGCCCAAAGAGGCAGAAATACAATTTTTGTTTTGGATACTGAAGATATCAGAGTTTGTCATTTGGGTGACTTGGGAACAGATTTAAGTGTTAAACAATTGGAAAAAATAGGAAATGTGGATGTCTTAATGATTCCTGTTGGTGGAAATTATACAATTGATTTTAAAGAAGCTACAAAAATAGCCAAGAAATTAAGTCCGGCTATTATAATCCCGATGCATTATAAAATGAAAGGTACAAATGCGGATATTTCTGATGAAAAAGATTTTTGTAATGAAGTGGGAAATTGTCCGAAAGAAAAGGTAAATAAAATAAATTTGAAGAAAAAAGATTTGGAGGGGAAAAATATGGAAATTTTATTAATGAGTATTTAATAATAAATATGAACTTAACAGACAAAATTGAAGAAATCCGCCAAAAACCAGAAAACGAAAGAGTTAAATACGTTTGGTTTATGGTTTCGTTGAGTATGACACTTATTATTTTTATTTGGTTCTTCTCTTTTAAAAGTATTTTTCGTGGAAATGAAAAGATAAATAGCGGGCAAGATATAATAACGGAGTTAGAGAAAAAAGAGCCGGAAACAAATAATGCTAATGCGGAAAGTACGGTTGGGAACATAATTCAACAAGATGATTCTCAGGGAAAAAGTTTATAGGGTGCAGTCGGATAAGTTTATTATTATTTAAAATATTTTTTAATATTTTGTAAGCAACATGGAAAAAGAAAACAATAAAAACAAAGGAATACAAGTGCAACCCATAGTAAAGGAAATACAGCAATCTTATCTTGATTATGCTATGAGTGTTATCGTAGCCAGAGCTTTGCCAGATGTGCGTGATGGCTTAAAGCCGGTGCATCGCAGAATTTTGTATTCTATGTGGAAAACAGGTCTGCGTTCAAATTCTAAATTTAGAAAATCGGCTACGGTGGTTGGAGAAGTTTTGGGAAAATATCATCCGCATGGAGATACTGCCGTTTATGATACAATGGTAAGAATGGCACAGGATTTTTCTTTACGTTACCCTCTTATTTGGGGACAAGGAAACTTTGGATCTATGGATGGAGATAACGCAGCAGCTTATCGTTATACAGAGGCTAAATTAAAAAAAATTGCCGAAGAAATGCTAGTAGATATTGAAAAAGACACAGTTGATTTCGTACCTAATTTTGATGGTGTACATAAAGAGCCCACAGTTTTGCCAGCTAGGTTACCAAATTTGTTATTAAATGGTTCAATGGGTATCGCTGTAGGGATGGCCACCAATATCCCACCTCATAATCTAGGAGAATTGATTGACGCGACAACGCATTTAATTGATAACCCTAAAGCTAGCGTAGACGATTTACTGGAATTTGTAAAAGGCCCTGATTTTCCAACGGGCGGAGTGATTTATGATCAAAAAAGTATTCGCGAAGCCTATATTAACGGAAGAGGTGGCATAACAACTCGCGCTAAAGCGGCTATTGTGGAGGCCAAAAGTGGAGGACACCAAATAATTGTTTCTGAAATAACTTATTTGACCAATAAATCAACCTTACTGGAAAAAATAGCATTATTGGTCAAAGAACAAAAAATCCAAGGAATTAAAGGTCTTCGCGATGAATCTAATAAGGATGGAGTGAGAATTGTGGTTGAGCTTAAGAAAGACTCTTATCCAGAAAAAGTTTTAAATAAGCTTTATTCTTTAACTGATTTGCAAAAGAATTTTAACGTAAATATGTTAGCTTTGGTGGATGGCATTGACCCGCAAGTGATGAATCTAAAATTAATGTTGGAGCACTACGTGGTTCATCGCGAGCAAGTAGTTACGCGTCGCACTCAATATGATTTACAAAAAGCCAAAGATCGTGCACATATATTAGAAGGGCTCAAAAAAGCTCTGGATCATATTGATGAAGTAATTGCTATTATTAAACAATCCAAATCTCGAGCTGATGCTCATGTTAACTTAATAAAGAAGTTTAAATTTTCAGAGAGACAAGTAGAGGCAATTTTGGAAATGAAATTACAAACTCTAGCTGGTTTGGAAAGAAAAAAGATAGAAGATGAACTAAAAGAAAAGAAAATAATAATTGCCAATTTGGAATCTATTTTAAAAAGTCGAACAAAATTGATGGGAATTGTAAAAAAAGAATTGGTGGAAATTAAGGAGCAATATGGTGATGAAAGAAAAACTCGCGTAATTAAAGGAAAGATAGGGGAGTTTAGACAAGAAGACTTGGTTGCCAACGAAGAATCCATCATTACTCTTTCTCAAAGCGGGTACGTGAAAAGAATGAGTCCCGATGCTTACAAAACTCAAAAAAGAGGAGGCAAAGGAGTGATTGGGGCTAACATTAAAGAAGATGATATTATTTCTCAAGTCTATGCGGTGATGGCGCATGATAACCTTTTATTTTTTACTGATAGTGGAAAAGTTTTTCAAACTAAAGCTTTTGAAATCCCAGAATCCACGCGAACTTCCAGAGGGCAAGCTTTGGTGAATTTCTTGCAACTGTCCTCAGGAGAAAAAGTGACCGAGATGGTGGCTTTCAATAAAGATGATGGATTTAAATTTTTCTTTATGGCTACGGAAGAAGGAAATGTGAAGAAAGTTAAGATTGAAGAATTTGAAAATGTCAGAAGGAGCGGTTTAATTGCTATTAACCTTAGCAAAGAAGATAAACTAAGCTGGGTTAAGCTTACGACCGGTACAGACGAAATAGTAATGGCTACCTCTGGCGGACAAGCTATCCGATTCAAAGAAACAGATGTTCGGGCGATGGGAAGAGGGGCGGGCGGAGTGCGAGGTGTTCGACTTAAAAAAGAAGATAGAGTGATTGGAGTGGACGCGGTCTTTAAGGGTCAACCTGGCAATCAGTTAATGGTAGTAAGTGAAAATGGTTATGGTAAGCGTAGTGATTTGAAGCTTTATAAAATTCAAAAAAGAGGCGGAAGCGGAATTAAAACAGCCAGCGTTACCGTTAAAACCGGAAAATTGGTCGGAGGAAGAATTGTAAACGCTGATGAAATTGAAAGTGATTTATTCGTTACTTCTACCAAAGGTCAAATTATCCGAATTCCACTTAAGAGCATTTCTGTTTTGGGCCGAGCTACTCAAGGAGTGCGCATAATGAACATGAAAGGCGGAGATAAAGTCGGAGCTTCAACGATTATCTAAATCATGTATCATGTATCATGTATCATGTATCATGAATCATGGAGCATGGAATAAAAAATACAAAAAGATGACTTCCACAGTCATTTTTTTGTATTTTTTGTAGCCAAATTATTTTAATATCAAAAAATATGTTAAATAATATAATTATATAAAAAGCTATTTTGGTACTGAGGCGTTTCTGTTTTATTTGTAAAAATAAAAAGGGCAAGAAAGACATTATCTTCTTGCCCGTGAACTTATCTATCACCTCCTTTTTCTTGTTTTTGAGTAAGCGCTACGCGGCAACTGGTCGAATTACGAGGAGGCGTTGCGGATATTGCGGATATGGAGACAAACATAAGCCATAGCGAACATTACGATAACCAATACTCCGTATAATCGGGGCTCCAATAAGTTGAAAAATAAGGAATGATGGTATGTACGCACGGAGAGTCGCTACGCCGAGGCTTGGATCAACGGTTCCTAACGCAACAATTTCGAACCGACGCTGCTCTTCTGGGTACGTAGCCCCAAATGAGAGCAAGTGCTCGATCTTGGCTGGCGACCATCCGGCTTGCTTGATTTCCCTTATCGCATCTTCCAAGGAGATGTCACAATCAAAGTAGAGGTAGCAGGCTTCGCATGAAATTGTGCCACTCCCTTCGATTGAGTAGCTCCTTACGTAGGCGTTTTCATCTCCGCCACCGTATTGACCGTCTGCAACCATCTGCTCACGCGACTTGCTGTAGTCAACAGTGATATTGAAAGTCTCTGAAGTCTGTATTGTAGGGGTCGTAGTAGTCATGGTATTTCTCCTTTCAAATTTTGATCCCTTGGATGGGATATATAGGGGTGATAAATTGTGAATGAACTATATTCATTAAGATGTTTGTTTGCTATTTCATCTTAACAAGTAAGTATAACCCAAATTTAGCAAAATGTCAATAAATAACGTCAAGTACCTTAAGTTAATTATGGGGCTAAAAGCAGTTAAACCCTTTAAATAAGCCAAATATTGACATTTAAGGGGGGTATGATATACTATATATGTTGACGGAAAGTATCGACATTACATAGGGATGCAGAAATTTAAAGCGTTGTTTATATTAGCTGTCATTCCAGAAGATAGATTTTCTAAGCGATTTGCCAGCTGGCGGAGAGCTTTTATAAAATCATCTATGTGGAATCTAAGATGTAATCAAATCCAGATTTATATTTAATAGAGATCCCACATAAGTAAATTTCTAACGCTCCTTGCGTCGCTAAGAAATTTTACTTTCTGGGATGACAGTGTGGCGGTTTTTGAAAATTATGAATAATGCCCTGAAATCTAATAAATAAACTATTGAAAATATGGAAATAAAGCAGGTTTTGGCTCAATTTGATTTGGTAGGTAAAAAAGCGGATGTTTATCTGGCTGTTTTGGAGTTAGGAAGTGGTAGTGTGATTGAAATTGCCAAGAAAGCCGAGATTAAACGGACTACTGTTTATGATATTCTTCTGGATCTAGAGAAAATAGGATTAATTTATCAAACCACCAAAGGAGCCAAAAGACTTTTTGTGGCTGAAGATCCAGAAAAACTAAGAGATCAATTGGAAGAAAAAGAAAAAATGCTTAGCGAAATGCTTCCGCAATTACGCTCGCTGTATAACGTCAAAGGCATCAAGCCGAAAATCAGGTTTTACGAAGGCAAGGAAGGATTGCGACAAGTCTATGCTGACACTTTAAATTATGAGGGTGAAATATTAGCTTTTGCTTCTGATGATGTGGTCAAAACTCTAGGGATGGAGTGGGCTAATGATTATTTGGAAAAAAGAATAAAAAAAGAGATACGAGTGCGGATAATAATCCCTGAGACGGATCTAATTGAAAAAGAATTTAATCCCAAAGATCAAAAACAACTCAGGTCTTCAAAGTTGGTTAATCCAAAAAAATATCCTTTTTCTATTGAGATAAATATTTATGGACATCAAAAAGTAGCACTAATGTCTTCTAAAGAAGAAACAGGCATTATTATCGAGGGTGCAGAGATTTATAATACCATGAAACTTATATTCGAACTTTTGTGGGATAATTTGCCAGAAATAAAAGTTAAGTAAGCCTAGCTTGAAATTTTAATTTCCAGATGCTAGAATCAGTAAGAAGAGTTCCGATACTGTGAACTGTTAACTAAAATCTAAAAACTAAATTTATGTCAGGACATAGCAAATGGTCAAGTATTAAGCATAAAAAAGGAATTAATGATGCTAAAAGAGCCAATGTATTTACTAAAATTGCCAGAATGATCGCTATCGGCGCGCGCGAAGGCGGGGGAGATTTGGCGGTTAATTTTAAATTAAAAATGCTCGTTGATAAAGCCCGAAGCGTGAATATGCCTAAGGACAACATTGAACGAGCCATTAAAAGAGGAACAGGAGAATTAAAGGACGGCGCCATAATAGAGGAAGTGATTTATGAAGCTTACGGGCCATCGCAAGAAGCGATGCTAATCAAAGTGGCGACGGATAATAAAAACAGAACTTTCGGAGAAGTGCGCAATATTTTAACTAAAAACGGAGGAAAAATAGTAACAGCTGGAGCGATTAGCTATATGTTTAATCAAGTAGGGGAAATTGAAATAAGCGTCAAAGAAGCTGATAAAGAAGATGTGGAAATGAAACTTATCGAAAGTGGAGCGGAGGATTTTAGTCTAGAAGATAACACGGCTTGGGTATATACAAAATTAAGTGAATTAAAAATAGTTAAAGAAAATTTAGAAAGAGAAAATTTTCAAATCCTAAACGCTCAACCATCCTACGTAGCCACGCAAAAAAAAGAAATTACCGAAGCGGAAAGGGAAAAATATGAAAATCTATTAGAAAAATTGGATGAGAATGATGATGTGGTGGAAATTTATGATGATTTGAAATAAAACTCAATATAAAAACCGCCTGATTATTTAAAAAGGTGGTTTTTTGTTTGGAAAAATAAAAAAAGCAAGAAATGTTTGTGTTAGGAAAAAATAGAAATGGGACAGTTAAGAATTAAAATGGGACTATTGGTAAATTATCAATTTTATCCAAAACTTCTCCTAAAAATACATTTCTCT
>LBQR01000019.1 GCA_000990945.1 Candidatus Moranbacteria bacterium GW2011_GWF2_35_54 | reverse complement strand
TTCCATGGATAGTTTTGGTTAGAAATTAACCATCCATCTTAGCATGGTATGACATTTCTATTAAACGCATGGTATGACATTATCATGTATTTATGACATGAAAAATTAATATTTTTTTCAATTTTCATTGACATAGCTTGGTTTTTTATTATACTAAGAAATACACAGACGAGTTGTTTAATAACTGAATAACCAAAGTGGGGGACTTTGAATTATGGATAATAAAAAAGCGAAAAAACGGCAAGGGGCAGTGTCAGTTAAAAGCAGTTTTTATTTTCAAAGTTTAGTTGATGAATTGGTGAGTCTGCTTGAGGAAAAAAATCCTCAGTACTTTAATAGAAAATGGATAGAAACCAATAAATACGGCTTATATCTTCGGATATTTAAAAATGTTCGCAAAGACGGAAAAATTGATTGGATTCGAGTCACTTCAGCCTTGCCGGAAAAATGGCAAAATAGATGGGACGATGGAGGTTTTAATTTCCAGAAATTGATCAATAATTTAGTAGCTCTTCTCGAAGGAAAAAATCCTCAATATTTTAACAAGAGATGGATAGAAGAGAATAAGAGCTCGTTATATTTTCGAATACGTAAATATGTTCGTAAAAATGGAAAACCCGATTGGTCTAGAATTATCTCAGCCTTGCCGGAAAAATGGCAGGGAAGATGGGTGGAAGAGAGATGCGATAAAGATAACCTGGCGAAGAAATGGAAAGTAACTCAAGGTAGTTATTTTTCCAAAGAGGAAGTTCGAGCTGTCTTGCTGGAAAACAAAGAATATCTCTATACCTTAGTCACGGCGACCACAAGAGAAGAAAAGATAATTCAGTACGAGATAATCAATTCTCTTGTACGCTTAGCTCAAAACGGCAATCTTTGTGCCAGAAAAAAACTGTTGATAGTTCTGGAATTGAAGTGTTCTGATTGGTCTATTTACAGAGGCTTGTTTGCATGTCCGATGGCTTACGGAGATACCCTGGAAAAAATTAACACTTGTATAAATAATTATAAGTTTGGAGTAGGATTTGATTTCCTGGGATATCTTTTTATTTCTCTTAAAAAACGTCTAGATGGTCTTTGCATATTTCCTCCTCTGGATTTAGATCTGCTAACTAACGAGGAGGGAAGCAGAACATATCATGAGGTATTGATCAACTGCTAAACGTTGGGTTAGTGAAAGCATGTTTTTTATTTAAAAATTAGTGTATAATAAAAGATAATAAACTCAAACTTAGCTAGTGAAATAAAAAGTATGAAGCAAGGGTTATTGGCAGAAAAATCAAGAACCAATATTTTTGCGTCTTGGGTAATTAAAATGAGATTACCGGCAGTATTTTTAATGTGCTTATTTTCTCCGATTATCGGTAACTATGTCCAAGCAGCCACTGAATCAATTGCTATTGTCAGACCAGACTGCGCCAATAAATCCATTGCCGAGGCGAATTGCTATACTTCCTTGGTCGCTTGGGAGATGGCCGAGCAAAAAGATCTCGTAGCGGCCGATGAAATCTCGGTGCTGATACTGGCGCTGTGTTTGTAAGCGGTTGGACCACCGATGCCACCAGATACATAAAAATTCATACAGTTGGCGAGGCGAGGCACAGTGGAATTTGGAGTAACAGTAAATATCGATTAGAAACTAGCAGTACGGTTTTTTATGTGAATGAAGAAAATGTCAGAATTGATGGTTTGCAGATACACCAAACAGACGCTACCAACAATTCTCGCTATGGTATAAGACTGGCGCCCGCAAGCCAATCTAATTATTATTTATCCAATAATATAATCAGAGGAAATTCTGCTACAACCGGATTTTTTTCTCACGCTATTGTAACCACTTCTGGCTATGCAGGTTCATTTATCTACTTGTGGAATAATATTATTTATAACTTCACCAGTAACGGCACAGGGGCGGGGATAAATTTGGGAAGCAATCACACGGCCTATATTTATAACAACACGATAAACAATTGCTTTCAGGGAATTTATCATGTCTCAAACGTTTATGCTAAAAATAATATCGTCCAAAATACGGCCGGTGATTCATATAGCGGACTAATCGATTTTGCGGCTACTTCCAACTATAATATTTCAGATGACGCCACGTCCACCAGCGGGGCAAATGATAAAATTAATCAAACCGTGTCTTTTAGCTCCACTGTTTCGGGGAGCGAAAATTTACACTTGCAAGCAAGCGACGTTTCAGCCAGAGGGGCAGGCACAAATTTAGGTAGCGATGCCAATCTCTCTTTTTCAACTGATATTGATGGAGAGACTAGAAGTGGCGCTTGGGATATCGGAGCGGATGAATCTAACACGTCATCGTTGAGATCAGATGTGGACGGTAATCTAACCAGTAACACTACTGATGCCTTGCTTACTCTTCGAAATTCTATAGGGCTGAATATGTCCGCCACAGCTTGGCAAGCGTCGGCAACTACCGGAGACGTAAATTGCAATGGGAGTTCCAATTCTACAGACGCGCTCTTGATTCTTCGATACTCTATTGGACTTAGCATGAGTGGAACAAGCTGGTGCGAAAGTTAAAACATGAAAACATGTAACTCCTCACTGACCCCCATGGAGCAAGTAAATATAGGTTCGTCTTTGCGATGTTTAAATTATCTATAGATAATATTACTTAATTAAGAATTCTATTTTTCTTGACTGGACTGCCACGCAATTTGAGAGTACTCAAATTACTCGCAGAGACGGGGTAAAAAAAGACATGAGAGAGGGGTCAGTGAGGAGTTATTAAAACATTTCTTTACGAAACGATTTGCTTATGTTATAAAGAAGCTAGATTTCTGGGAGAGTTTTTGTTTCAAATACAACGAGGAGGGTGGGGTTATGAAGACAAAAATTTGGTTGATGGCAGTTCTTTTGTTGTTGGCGGGTCTCTGGGGCAATGTCAGGGCGGAAACGGTTTACAGTATCGAAGTAACATGGGCATATACTGCTCCGTCTGATAAGACGGTTACCGGATTTAGACTGTTTAAAGCGGGAGAGCCGGCAATCACCTGGGAGGGAGGAAATATCTCAGTTGGCACAGTGATTTTGGCGCTACCTGAAAATACGGAAACGCCCTTCACTATGCTAGCCATTCATGCAGACGGCACACTGTCGCCAATGTCTCCGACGTATCTGTTTAAACCTGGAAGTGCAGTAAACCCATCGATTATCGAAGTGAATCTAATTGCTTCAATGATGGGAAAACTGATGACTCCGGAAACCAAAATTAAGAAGGGATCATTGATGGGAGGATAAAAAATTGACGAATCTTGGCCGCATATCTCTTGGAGATATGCGGCTGTATTATTAGTCAGATAAAAATTAATTTTGACTGGTGAGTGTATCTATCATAATTGGGTCAAAACGTCCTTGTCTTTAGGTAGAGTTTAGGGATGATAATATGAGGGTGAGTATTGACTGGTTAATACTCACCCCTTTCTAACAGATCAAAAAAGCTCTTATTTTGGGGTAATTTAAGTCATTTGACAAAGATGTATTATTGTGATACGATTCCTTTATTGATATAATATTATTAGTAAAAGAAATGAATATTTTTGAATTCAAGAAAAAAATTGAAGAATTACCGTATTTCGAAACCAAGGAATTACGGCTGATTTTGGGTGCTAAATTTACAAGCACAACTCTTATCAATTTGAAAAATTGGGTTAATAAAGGGTATTTGATTATGTTAAGACGAGGTTTGTATGCTACAAGTGAGATACGAGATAAAATTGATGGACTTGCTTTTGCGACAAAAATTTATGCACCTTCATATATTAGTATGGAGATGGCTTTAAATTTATATGGAATTATTCCCGAAGCTGTTTTTACCGTAACATCAGTAACAACCAGAAAAACAAAAGAATTCAATACGCCCGCTGGAAATTTTAGTTATCAGAAAATTAAAAAAGAAGCCTTTGGTGGATTTGAAACAAAAAACCAGAATGGCATTTCTTTTAACTTGGCATCGCCTGAAAAAGCGTTGGTTGATTTTTTATATTTAAATAGGAATGTTTTAAACGGTGATTATGAGCAGTTTCAAGGACACCGTTTCAATGAAGACTTTAAATTTGACGCAAAAAAAATGCGTGATTTTGCGGAGGCTTTTAATAATAAGAAAGTATTGTTTTTAACTAATAATTTTATTAAATATTATGTTACCAAGTAAAGATTTTTTTAGAAAATATGCCCAAGAGAAAAACATCCCTTGGCAAGAGCGCAATATTTTATTGGAGTATTTGCAAGCACAAATCTTAAAGGCTCTTTCATTGAGTTCTTATAACGATAGCCTGTCCTTTTTAGGTGGCACTTGTCTGCGTTTCGCGCACAGCATCAATCGATTTTCGGAAGATTTAGATTTTGATTTGATTAAAAAAGAAAACTTTAGCTTGGAAAAGCTGGCTGGAGAAATTAGTAAAAAACTAGAATTACAGGGTTTTCAAGTCGATGTAATGACAAAAAAAACAGAGAATATTTATATTGTATTTTTTAGATTTAAAAATGTTTTACGAGAGTTTGGGCTTAGTGCTTTAAAAGATCAAAAGATTTTGATTAAATTTGAAATTGATTTTAGTCCATATAAAAATATCGAAACTGAAACAAGATTTACTGACAGCTTCAATGAGAGGTTTCCAATGTTGGTTAATTCACTCGATACACTTTTTGCGCAAAAAATTATCGCTATCATTTTTCGTCCTTATCAGAAGGGTCGTGATTTCTATGACTTAGCTTGGTTTTTGAGCCAGAGAAATATAGAACCGAATTACGAAATTTTTAAGGAAAAAGGAATTAAAATTAAAAACCGTACAGAGTTGATTGAATTTCTGAAAGAGCAAGCTAAAAAAAGTGATCTGCCCCAGGCCGCCAAAGATGTGGAAAGATTTCTCTTCTATCCAGAGCAAGCTCAATGGATTTTAAAATTGCCTGAATATTTGGAGGGTTTTAAAAAATAATATGAAATAAAATTAGAGCAGGGGCTGGTAAAAACTATTGAATATTTTAGAAAGTTTAAGAAATAAAAATGCAATTATCTATAATCATCTGCACTTATAATTCCGCTGGGCGTTTGGCCAAAACGCTGGATTCGATATGGGGTCAAAATGGGGATGATTTTGAAGTGGTAATTATTGACGGAGCTTCGACTGACGGCACAGTGGAGATTATTGGAAATTATGAAAGTAAATTTGCAGGAAAGTTGCGTTGGATAAGTAAAAAAGATAGTGGAATATATAACGCGATGAATAAGGGCGTAGAGATGGCACAAGGAGAATATTTAAATGTTATCGGAGCAGGGGATTGGCTCGAAGAGGGTGCGCTGGAAAAAGTGTTTAGAGCTATGGCAGATAATCTTGAAGCGGATGCGATTTATGCTAAGACTCGGATTTGGGACAAAGATATAAAAGAAAGTAAGTTTGTTCAAACTTTGCCAGAAATATTGCCAACACAACCAATGCAACATCCCGCCTTGTATTATAAAAAAGAATTGCACGATAAATTTGGGCTATATGATGAGCGCTATAAGATTGTAGCGGATTATCTTTTTTGTTTGAAAGCTTTTTATTTTGGCAAAGCTAGAGTAAAATTAATTAATGATAGCACAGTTAATTTTGTAATGGACGGAGTGAGCTCAATTTGCGATAAAGAATGTGAAGTGGAAAATAAAAAAGTGCGCAAAGAATTGGGAATAAAATTAAAATTAAAAATTCCCAACCCAGCGAGGTTTATTAAAAAGAGATTGGGAATCTAAATTAAGAATTTAGGAATTTGTGAATTAAGGATTGCTAAAATGTTAATATGCTAATATGTTCATATGACCATAATTATGGAAAATAAAGATGTTAATGTTTTTATTATATCTTTCAATCGCTTGAAATACCTGGTTCAGCTGGTGGCGTGGTTAGAAAAAGCGGGATTTGAAAAAATTCATATCGTGGATAATAATTCTACTTATCCGCCACTTTTGGATTATTTAAGAAATTCTCAGCATACTGTGCATAGACTTGATAAAAACTATGGGCATCTGGCCGTTTGGGAATGCGGGAAATTTAAAGATATTATCGATAATGAATATTTTATCGTGACGGATTTTGATATTTTGCCAGTTGAGGAATGTCCATTGGGCGTAACCGAATATTTTAAAAATATTTTAGATAAGCACCCTAAATTTACGAAAGCAGGGTTTTCTTTAAAAATAGATGATTTGCCTGATTTTTATAATTATAAGAAAAATGTAATAGAGTGGGAGAGCCAATTTTGGAAAAATAAACTAGCTGATGGTCTTTTTGAGGCTTCTATTGACACGACATTCGCATTGTACCGACCTGGTATTTATCCAACTCAAAAAAAGTGGTGGCGTTCAATTCGCACTGATTTTCCATATATCGCTAGACACCTTCCGTGGTATGAAAATTCATCGGTGGTAGATGAAGAAGGCATTTATTATCAAAAAAATATAAAAAACAAATCTTCTTTTTGGAGTGTCACCGATATTGATTTACTTAAAAAGTATAATGAAGAAATTTGGCATGAGCTGGATGCTATTTACGCTTCGCCCCGATGGAAATTCTTGCAAATTATTTATAAAACTTTAAACTTTGTTTTTCACAAAGATCAATTTGGGCGAAAAATTGGCAAAAAACAAAAAATATCTATGACAGACATCACAAATATAAAAGTTATCCAAAAATATAATAAAGAACTGACTCAAGAATTAGGGACAATTCAGGCTTCGGAGGGGTGGCAGTTTTTTGAAAGGTTTAGAAAGTAAGATATTTATTGTAGAGACACGAGGCGCTGCCTAGTCTGTATTTAAGCAAGAGATTAAAAAAGGCTCGACCTTGGGGTCTTTTAATGTTGAGCCTTGGGAGAAGAGCTAGCTATTGAATGCTATAGAGACGCGATGAATCGCGTCTCTGCAAGTGGATAATAAATATTTTTGTTATTTTTAAGCGAAATTTTTCTCCAGTTTTTCGACTCTATATGTAAGGGTGTTGTGATCAATTTTATCAACTTTTTTATTAAGATTAGTTTTGATTTCTTGGGTGTCTAATTTGATTTCGTTAATATCTAATTTTAATTCACTAATATCTGATTTTAATTCTTTCTTCACTTCAGCGATTTCTGACTTAAGTTCTAGTAGTCCTTTTTGAATCAGTATCGCCAAGTCATCGATAGTTGTTTCTTTTTTATTATTTTCTTTTTCCATATATTCAATCATGTTAGCACGTTAACATATTAGCATTTTAGCAATCCTAAATTCCATTAACTTTAAAACTTTATTCAAGTATAGCATTTTTAAAACAAATGGTAAAATTTTTGGAAATTAACCACATTGTGCTTATTTTTATATGTGATAGGATATGAGAAAGGAGTTCTTGGGAAATTTTTTTAAAAATAGAAAATCCATTTGGGCAAGGCATGAAGAAAATTAACCATTAAAGGAGGATTTCATCATGACTAAAAATGAAGAAGTGCAGAGATGGATCGAAACATTTGCACCAAATGAGCGGCAGGGTATTGAAGATGCCTGTGTTTTGTTTGGGGATATTGATCCCAGGGAGCTGCAATCAGCGCCCGAAAATCATTCGATGGAAGTGGCTATTTTTATGCCTGAGGCTACGAGTATGGAATCTCGAATTTAGGGCATCAAATGAAATTAGACAATGGGGACAATTTCCATAGTTATGGAAATTGTCCCTTTAATTTTGGTTATCCTTGAAAAAAAGTTGGTTTTAAAGTAGACTAAAGGAGGTGAAATATATACTTATTTAAATAATTGGTTTCTCTTATCACCCCCTTTTTAATTCTCCCCCTGCGCCACCGCTAAAGCTATAGCGACACGCGGTCAGAATTTATATGAAATATTTTAAAATTAATGGAGGCAAGAAACTTTCTGGAAAAATTGCAGTGAACGGCTCTAAAAATGCAACAGTGGCTTTATTGGCGGCCGCGATGATAAATAAAGGCAAGACCACCTTAAAAAATGTTCCTCAAATTGAAGAGGTGAATCGATGGGTGGAAATTTTAGAGAGTATTGGGGTAAAAGTCGAGCGCCAAGAAAAAACTATTATCTTGACTGCGCCAGCTAAAATCAAAATAGAAAATATCAATATTGAAGCGGCTCAGAAAACCAGAAGCGCTATTATGCTTATCAGTGGCTTGATTCGAAATTCAAAAAAATATTTTATTCCTCAGGCTGGTGGATGTAAACTTGGAGCAAGGACTATCAAGCCCCATCTTTTTGCGATAGAAAAATTTGGCGTAAAAATAAAAACTATTGATGGCGGATTTGAAGTTAATTCCGAAGATTTTAAGCCAGCAGGAAAAGTGGTTCTTTATGAGTCGGGCGATACTGTGACAGAAACAGCTTTAATCGCCGCTGCCCAAAGCCCAAGTAAAACTATCATAAAAATGGCGACGGCAAATTATATGGTGCAAGATATTTGTTTCTTCTTGGAAAAATTGGGCGTAAAAATTAAAGGGATTGGCACCGGAACGCTTGAAATAGTCGGACTGAAAGAAATAAATAAAAATGTTACTTATGAGATCAGCGAAGATCCGATTGAGGCAATGTTTTTTATTTCGACAGCCATTGTAACTAAGAGTAAATTGGTAATTGAGAGATGCCCGATTGAATTTTTGGAGTTGGAACTTCTCAAATTGGAAAAGATGGGACAGAAATACAATATTTTAAAAGAATATAAATCTAAAAATAATAAAACTGATTTGGTGGATTTGGAAATAATTCCTTCTAAGTTAACAGCGCCCGAAGATAAATTGCACGGCATGCCTTTCCCGGGAATTAACATGGATAATCTGCCATTTTTTGTGCCAATTGTGGCGATGGCCGAGGGACGCACCTTGATTCATGATTGGTCATATGAGAACCGAGCGATTTATTTCGTGGATTTAAATAGATTGGGCGCCAAGATTTCTCTTTTGGATCCGCACAGAGTTTATGTCGAGGGACCAATTGAATTTAAAGCCGCCGAGATGATGAGCCCTCCAGCTCTGCGCCCAGCCGCCATAATTCTCGTAGCCATGCTAGCGGCTAAAGGA
The DNA here is from genome assembly GCA_000990945.1 of Candidatus Moranbacteria bacterium GW2011_GWF2_35_54. Lineage (GTDB taxonomy): Bacteria > Patescibacteriota > Minisyncoccia > Moranbacterales > UBA9337 > UBA9337. The sequence continues at coordinate 14,989 of LBQR01000019.1, read as the reverse complement.
AATTCAATTTTACGCGATGTTTACTCGATTAATCGAGGATATGAAAATTTAGAAGAAAGACTGAGAAGCGTGGGAGCGGAGATTGAGCTAAAGGATGATGAGTCAAGTTTAGAATTATAAATTCTAATTAAAAATTTACATCGTTTTTCCTCCTCCCCTTTGAAGGGGAGGGTAGGGAGGGGTTAGGGATTTAAAAATAAACCCCCTCTGTCCTGTTGGACATCTCCCCCTTGAGTACAAGGTGGAGAGGGGGAAGTAATTGAAATATGAATAAGAATAGGATTAAAAAAATAGAAGAATTTATTAAAAAAACTATGGTGTGTCCAGGGCATAATATCGATCATGTTTTGAGAGTTTATAATTTATGCCTAGAACTTTCGAAGGGGGAGAAAATAGATCATGAAGTTTTGCAGGCAGCCACTTTACTGCATGATATCGGTGGAGCTAAAGAAGCAGCAGATAAAACAAGAAAAACTGATCATGCTGTTGAAAGTAGTAAGATGGCTGAGCCACTCTTGAAAAAACTAGGTTTTTCAGAAGATAAAATTAAACATATTCAGGACTGTATTATTTCTCACCGGTATAAAAATGATAATAAGCCAGAAACTATTGAGGCTAAATTGTTATTTGATGCTGATAAATTAGATGCATTGGGCGCTATTGGGGTGGCACGTAATTTTGTATGGATAGGCAAAAACAATGCAAATATATTTAAAAAAGTAGCTGATATCAATGAATATGCCAAGGAAAATATGGGTGGTGACATAAAAGGAAGGGTTCTTGATAGATCAAAGCATAGCCCTCAACTTGAATTTGAAATTAAGACAAAATTTTTAGTAGATAAATTACACACAAATAAAGCAAAAAAAATTGCAAGAAGTAGACTAAAATTTTTCAAAGACTTCTTGGATAGATTAGAAAAAGAAGTTAAAGGAAAGATTTAATGAAAACCCCCTCTGCCTGTCGGCATCTCCCCCTTTGAGTACAAAGATGGAGAGGGGGAGGGGAATTGAAATATAAATTTATGAAAAAAATAATACCAGGGAAAGATTATATCGGAGTGGGCGGGGGAGTTTTGATTTTTAATGATAAGAAAGAAGTTCTGCTTTTAAAAAGAACAAATAAGACCAGAAATGAAGCGGGATACTGGGAAAAACCGGGAGGAATGGTTGATTATGGTGAAAAAGTTATTATTGCAATGAAGAGAGAAATAAAAGAAGAAGTTAATTTAAATGTAGATGTTTGGGGGTATCTGCCACATACTGATCATATTATGAAAAAGGAGGGTCAGCACTGGGTAGCATTTAATTATTTAGCCAATGTGAAATCGGGTAAACTTAAAAATATGGAGCCCCACAAACATGATGAAGTAGCGTGGTTCGCGTTAGATAAATTGCCAAAAAAAATCAGTCAGACAACCAGAGAATCGATAAAAAATTATAAAGAAAATAAATATATTAAATTATAAAAAATATATGGAAATAGAAAAAATACAAAAAGTCGCTAAAATCTGTAAAAACATTTCTTTTTTTAGCGTGTTTATTTCACCTTTGACAGCTCTTATCGGGTTCCTGTGGGCTTTTGAGGGTGGCGATAAGCAAGGGTCTTCGAGAATGTTTCTGTTAATAATGTTTTTCTTTATTCTATATCTGTTTACATTTTTATCAAAAAGAGAATATGAAGATGGACACTATGGCTGGTCATTATTTTTCAGCTCTGTAGGTGCGATTTCTTTTGTTTTTATTGTTGCTAGCGTATTAGTAAATGTTTTTATTGGTTTGTTTATATAATATTAAGTTGGCGTAAAAATTTAATTTTGAGATTTCTCCATGCATAAATTTTGAGTACAAAATTTATTTAGTCGAAATGACATGCTGTTAAAATGTTAATATGTTAATCCGCCAGTCGGCGGAGCTAATTATGATTAAGTATTACGAAGCTATCCAAAAGTTCCACGCGAAACATAAGATGAAAGGAACGAATAATGAAGATATGACTTTTCGTTTGAATTTAATGACGGAAGAACTGGGAGAATTGGCGCAAGCGGTTACCAAGGGGAAACCCAGAAAAAAATTTATTGAGGAAAATGTGGATTTATTTTATTTAATAATTGGAAATTTAATTAGTACGGGTGTAACACTGGAAGAGTTTGATAAGGCTTTTTGGAAAAAGAATAAAAAAATAATGAATCGGAAGAAGAAAAAAGTGAATGGGAAGTTTAGGGTGTCGGAGTTTAGAAAATAATTTTCAATGATCTTCTTCCTCCTCCCCTTTGAAGGGGAGGGTAGGGAGGGGTTAGAAGTTTAAAAAGAAACCCCCTCTGCCTGTCGGCATCTCCCCCTTGAGTACAAGGTGGAGAGGGAAAAAATATAATTCGTAGAGACAAACTTATCCCGCAATAATTCCAAAGATAAATTTACAAAGTATTGAGATTTATGCACGGAATCGCCTGCGGCTTAGTTTAAAGATAAATCGAAAGGTTAATATTGTGAATTGTGCGGGATGCTCATTTTTTGTCATGTTTATAAAAAAAATAGGAATAGATTTGGGCACGGCTAATGTAGTAGTCTTTGTGCCTGGTAAAGGAATAGTAGTCAACGAGCCATCGGTGGTGGCGGTTTCACTTTTGGATAATAAAGTTTTAGCAGTAGGGATTGAAGCCAAAGAAATGATTGGGAGAACGCCCGATACCATTGTGGCGATTAAGCCTCTTAAAGACGGAGTAATCGCCGATTATCGTGTAACTGAAGCCATGCTGAAATATTTTATCGGCAAAGTTAGCGGAAAATTTCGAATTTTTCGGCCAGAGGTAATGTTATCTGTACCGGCTGGAATCACTTCAACTGAAAAAAGAGCGGCCATTGATGCAGCGATAAAAGCAGGAGCCAAAGCGGCTTATGTGGTTAAAGAGCCAATTCTAGCAGCCATTGGTGCGGAAATTCCAATTCATGAACCGCACGGTAGTATGATTATTAATATTGGCGGAGGAACGAGCGAAGTTGCAGTAATTTCTTTGGGAGGAATTGTTTCGGCTTGCAGTGCGCGGGTAGGGGGAAATAAATTTGATAACGCGATTGCTGATTATATAAAGAGAAAACACGGATTGGCTATCGGAGACAGGACGGCAGAGATGATAAAAATAAAAATTGGTTCAGCTCTTGCTCAGGTTAAAGAGGATTATATGGATATCAAGGGGCGGGATTTATCAGGAAGACTACCCAAGACAATTCGAATTTCTTCCAATGAAGTGACAGAGGCTTTGCAAGATGAACTGCGAGATGTAATTAATGCGATTAAAAAAGTTTTGCAAGATACTCCGCCGGAACTAGCCGCTGATATAATGGATAAAGGAATGATCCTTTCGGGCGGAGGCGCGCTGCTTCGAAACTTGGATAAATTAATTTCCAAAACTATCGATGTGCCTTGCTATGTGGCAGATGATCCGCTTTTCTGCGTGGCTCGCGGAACGGGCAAGGCCTTGGAAAACCTGGATATATATAAAAAAACATTAGTAAGTTCTAGATAAATTTATGAAAATAGGAATTGATGCTTCGCGGGCATTTCTTAAAAAAAGAACCGGCATTGAAGAATATAGTTTTCAAGTTATAAAAAATTTGCGCCAAAAACTGAAAGATGCCCAAGTAACATTATACGTGAGGCCGGGAGAAATTAATTCTAGCGTGGATAATTTTGCAATTCCTGAAAACTGGAAAGTAAAAAAAATCAATTGGATTGTATTTTGGACCCAGATAGGCCTTTCTCTGGAGATGCTAATGCATCCGGTGGATGTTCTTTTTATCCCTGCGCATACTGTTCCAATGATTCATCCTTCAAGTTTATGGATGAATAATTTTTTAAAACTATTTCGCGGAAAAGATAGAAATTTTAAGACAGTGGTGACAGTGCACGGTTTGGAATATGAGTTTTTGCCAGAAGCTTATTCTCGTTGGGAGAGGTTTTATATGCGTTTAGTAATAAAAAAATCATGCCATTGGGCAGACAAAATAATTGCAGTGTCTTTTAATACAAAAAATGATTTGATGGAATTATATAACGTGCCAGAAGAAAAAATAGAGGTTATTTATGAAGGTTGTTCTTTCTATGAATTGCAAGTCGAAAACAAGAAAAATGGAGACAATAAAGAACAAGATGTTTTGAAAAAATATCAAATAAAGAATAGCAAGTACCTTTTATTTTTAGGAAGGATAGAAGAGCGGAAAAATATGCTGGGCATAATAAAAGCTTTTGCGACATTGAAAAGAAAATATCTTATTCCCCACAAGTTAGTTTTGGCGGGAGGGTTCGGTTATCGTTATTCTGATATAATAAAATATATTCAAAATAATGATTTTAAAGATGATATTTATTTGACTGGTTTTATTGATGAAAAAGACAAGAAAGAAATTTTGAAAAATGCTGATGTTTTTTTGTTTCCGACTTTATATGAAGGATTCGGGCTGCCAATAATTGAAGCTCAAAGTTTGGGCGTACCGATTGTGGCTTCCAATAATTCATCCATCCCGGAAATTATTGGAGAAAAAGGAAAAGCAACTTTGGTTAACCCTAAAAATTCAGAGGAGATTGCGCAGGCAGTTTATAATATTCTGAGCGATAAAAACATAAGAAAAGATTTGGTTGAGCCGGGATTGGAGAACGTCAAGAGATTTTCTTGGGATAGCTGTGCGCAGGGAGTGGCTAGGGTATTGCTAAGTTAAATTGTTGCCATTATGTCATTTCGACTAAATAAATTTATGTACTCATAAATTTATGCATGGAGAAATCTCAACTAAATATATATAAAATGGGACTTATACATTCGAATATTATTTTGTTTCATACGTTTCTAAAAAATATCATTTTTTCTCGCCTTTCGCTTCGCACGGCAGTTCGAAAAAATAATATTTTTCAGAAACTAAGGTTGTAGTAGCTTAAACGTGTAAGTCCCACTACAAATATGTATATGGATAATAAAGAAGTAACAAATTAAATATAGTAATCATTAATAAGTAAAAAATATGTACAGCGTTATATTATGCGGAGGATCGGGAACTAGGCTCTGGCCGCTTAGCCGCAAAAATTATCCCAAGCAATTTTTAAATCTTTATAGCGATAAATCCCTACTGCAGGAAACTTTTTTAAGAATGGCAAAAATTTTACCGACGAAAAATATTTTATTAGTTTCCAATGAAAAAAACTTTTTCAATGTTTATAATCAAATAAAAGAAATCTGCGACGATTTTAGCAAGGAGCAAGTATTAGTCGAGCCTGAAAGTTTAAACACCGCACCAGCTATTGCTTATGCGATGAAGTATCTTAATGATGAATTGAAAACAAAAAAAGATGCGCCAGTTATATTTTTGCCAGCTGATCACCACATTGGGAAAAAAGCGGATTATCAAAAATTGATAAAAAAAGCTTTTAAACAGATTGGAGACAATATTGGAACAATTGGCATTACCCCCACTAAACCAGAGACAGGATATGGCTATATAAAAAAAGGTCGAGCTTTAAATGGATTTTTTAAGGTGGATGAATTCAAAGAGAAACCCGATAAAAAAACAGCCCAGAAATATCTAAAATCAGGAAAGTATGTTTGGAATTCAGGAATGTATCTGTTTAATTATCAAACATTTTTGGCAGAAATTCAAAAATATGCCCCAGAGATAGCTAGCTCAATGGGAAAGAAAATGCCAGAATTTCTCAAATCATTCAAAAAACTTCCTTCTATTTCTATCGATTATGCGTTAAGCGAAAAATCGGATAAGGTGGTGGTTTTTGAAGGAGAATTTGGCTGGAGTGACATTGGTTCCTTCGATAGTTTGGCAGATGTTTTGGCCAATAAAAAAGACAGAGACGGCCGACATGTGAAGATAGATTCAAATAATACTTTTATCCACAGTGAAACAGATAAACTTATTGCCACTATCGGGGTGGAAGATTTGATAATAGTAGAAAATAACGACAGTATTTTAATCCAAAAAAGAGGCGAGAGCGAACGAGTAAAAGAAGTGGTGGCTTTTTTGAAAGAAAACAAGCTGAAAGAAATTGATAACAATGTGATTGTCCACCGTCCTTGGGGCAAGTACGAAGTATTGATTGGCGGTAGTCATCATACAGTGCGCAAGCTGACTATTTATCCCGGCGAAAGTCTGAATTTACAGTTGCACAATAAGAGGGTGGAGCATTGGATAGTTATCAAGGGTATGGCTATGGTTTTAAGAGGAAAGGGAAAATTATTTTTAAATAGCAATGAAAGTATTTTTATCCCTAAAAAAACCAAGCATCAATTGGGAAACCCCGGGAAGGTGAATCTGGAAATTATCGAGGTGCAAACAGGTGATTATTTAGGAGACGACGATATCATAAACCCTTAGTTAGTTAAGTGTAAGATAAAAATTATTTCTACAAAAATATGAACATGAGCATGTTGAAAAATTTCAAAGAGGGAGATTTCAAAAAAGATATCTCATCAGAAACGATGACAGAAAAAACATCGGATGGTTTTTCTGATCTGGCAGACTTTATCGAAAAAGAGTATTTTGTTAATTTTTTAAATATAGTAGATCAGGTAGAGGACAAAAGCGTTTTTGCTGGGATAAAAGATAAGACAGGTGTCGATGTTTTGGAAATGAAAGCGTTTATTGATGAAAAGATTCCTCCATTATTGGAGAAGATTAAAATGATAACTCAAGATGGGCAGATGCAAATAATCGTAGGTAATAGTTTCCGTGATATTTTGGGCAATTCTATCACAATTGTCTTCAATAGAATTATTTGGTTAGTGAAAAACTTTAATTCAGAAAATCCCAAACACAAGGAGGGAATTGAAAATCCAGATTCGATGACCAGAAAAGTTATTAGCTCTTTTTCCAAAGAAGCTGCTGTCTATTATATAGATAACCTTTGCCAAAATGATGAGAGATTAAGATTAGAGTTGACTACCCCTGAAGGTTATCTTAAGAATTTTAAAAAATATTTTTTAATTCAACCTACCGGCAGTAAGAAGGCAGTTTATTTTCGTTTTTTTAGCGAGTTAGAAAAAAATGGAAATGATATAACAAAATTAACAGCTGAGTTGGAAAAAATAAATGATTTTGAGGAGAAAATTAAAATTAATTTTTTAGATAAAGAACAATTGGTTAATGATTTTGGCAAAGGAGCATTAATTTTTTAGAGTACTTAAAAAATAATATTCAATATCCAATATCTAATATTCATTGAATATCCAATGAAAAAATATTTAATTATTGTTTGTAAATTGAGAAATTGAAAATTTGATGTAATTATCCCGCAAACAATTCCAAAGATAAATTCACAAAGCATTGGGATTTATGTGCGGAATCGCCTAGCGGCTTAGTTTTGAAGTAGTATGTAAATTAATATTGTGAATTGTGCGGGATGCTCATTTTTGTAGCTACTCGCAAAGCTCGCAGACAAAAATGGCATGTGCTTAGCTTTCCCTGGTAAAATTAAAAAAATTAACGGTCAAAACGCGACGGTGGATTTTGACGGGATAGAAAAAGAAATTAATATTTCTTTGCTTAGCGATACCAAAAAAGGTGAATTTGTAATAGTCCACGCCGGTTTTGCGATTGAGAAAGTTGATCAGAATTATGCGAGTGATGTTGATAAATTGCTAAAATGATACAAATACACGAATGAATGCAAATGACGCGAATATGCGAATAGAAAAACTAATTAAAAAAATAAATAAAATTGCCGAGGAGCTTGGGCGCCAGGTGAGGCTGATGGAAGTGTGTGGGACGCATACGCAGGCTATTAGTCGTTTTGGTATCCGAGAAATTTTACCCAAAAATATAAAATTAATTACTGGCCCAGGGTGTCCAGTTTGCGTGACGGCGCAACGTGATATTGACGCGATAATTAATTTAGCTTTGGCGGGAATTCCTGTGGCCACGTATGGCGACATGCTTCGTGTGCCGGGGTATTTCGGAAGTTTAGATCAGGCTCGAGAAAAAGGCGCACAAGTTTTTGATGTTTATTCGGTAGCAGATGCGTTAGAATTGCAAAAAAAAGTTCCAGAAATTGTTTTTTTTGGCTTAGGTTTTGAAACTACCACGCCGATGACCGCTTGGGGAATTAAAAACGGATTGGCAGTCTACTCGGCCCATAAAGTTTTTTTACCAGCTATGGAAGCTCTTTTAAATATGGGCGAGATAAAAATCGATGGCTTTATAGATCCAGGACATGTGAGCGCAATAATCGGAGTTAAACCTTATGATAAATTGAAAGTCTCGCAAGTAATCACCGGTTTTGAAATGGAGGATGTATTGGAAGGAATTTTATTGTTGTTGATTCAAATAAAAAATAAAGATTTGACTGTTATTAATCAATATTCGCGAATAGTAAAAAATGGAGGCAATGAAAAGATACGAAAAATAATTGCTGAGGTGTTTGAAATTACCGATGGTGATTGGCGGGGATTTGGAGTGATTCCAAAATCTGGCCTTAAAATAAAAGATAAATATAAGCAGTTTGATGCAAAAGTAAAATATAAAAAAATTTTAGATAAAATAGATTTTTCTAAATCACATGACCCAGTGGGGTGCAAATGCGGAGACGTTATCCGCGGACTGATGGAATCTAAAAAATGTCCGTTATTTGGTCGTCTTTGCACTCCCGACAATTCCGTCGGGCCGTGCATGGTTTCGGTGGAAGGAGCGTGTAATGTTTCTTTCAGATATAAATAATACAAATACGCGAATGAATGCAAATATTGCGAATATGCGAATAAAGAAATGATACAAATACGCGAATGAATGCAAATGACGCAAATATGCGAATGTGAATGTAATATTTTAAAAAGTATAATTATGAGTTTAGAAAAAGTTATATATGCACAAGAATCTTATAAACTAACAGGCATATTTTTTAAGGTACATAATGAGCTTGGTTGCTATTGTAAAGAATCTCAATATTCTAATGCTCTAGAAAAATTATTTGTTGAAAATAGTATTCCTTATAAAAAAGAACTTTGCATAAAATCAGACAGTGAATTAATTAAAGATAATAGTAATAGAATAGACTTCTTGGTTTATGATAAAATTGTTATAGAAATAAAGGCTATAAAATTTGCAGGTAGAGAAGAATATAATCAAGTCCAAAGATATCTAAAAGCAATGAATTTAAAACTAGGGCTGTTGATCAATTTTCATCAAAGATACTTAAAACCAAAAAGAATAATTAATTCAAATGCAAAAGAATAGTATTCGTATCATTTGTATCTATTAATTTGCATATTTGCGTATTAGCATAAAATTCGCATCATTCGTATAACACAATATAACAATATGACAATGAAGCAATCTAAAAATATAACCTTAGACATGGGCGGGGGCGGGGCGAAGTCGGCGGAGATAATTTCTGAGATTAGAAAAATTTTAGGACCTGTTGGAAAATGGAAAAATACTGGAGATGATGGAGCGGTTTTTGAATTGCCTTCACAACCCCTCCGTCCCGATGATTACATCGGGACACCTCCCCTTATCAAGGGGAGGAAGTCTAAGGATATGGATCCCTCGACCAAGCTCGGGACAAATTTTTCTGGGAAAAAGAAAAATTTGGTTTTTACCACGGATGCTTTTATTGTGGATCCGATTTTTTTTGCGGGAGGGGACATCGGAAAAATTGCGATCGCTGGGACGATTAATGATTTGGCCGTGATGGGTGCGCGACCAATTGGGATTGGTCTGAGTATTGTTATGGAAGAGGGTTTCCCAATCGCGGATTTAAAAAAAATTATAACATCTATTGGAAAAGTTTCACGAGAAACCGGCGTGCCGATTGTCACGGGCGATACTAAAGTGACAGAAAAAGGCAAAATCGATAAAATTGAAATTACCACTTCAGGAGTAGGGTTGGCGCAAAATATAATTAGTAACGGTGGAGCAAAAGTGGGTGATTATATAATTACTTCAGGAGACTTGGGCGAGCATGCGGTGGCGCTTTTAGCGACGCGATTTAATTATAAAACTAAAATTAAGAGTGATTGCCAGCCATTTATAGTCGAGCTTAGTAAAGTAGGGAAATATCTGAATGCTTGCAAAGATCTGACACGCGGAGGACTGGCGGCTAATTTAAATGAAATCGCTGAAAAATCGAGAGTGAAGATAGTTTTAGACGAAAAATTATTGCCTTATAAAAAAGAAGTTGTGGCCGTAACAGAACTTTTGGGCTTAGATAAATTTTCCTTAGCTTCGGAGGGTCGTTTTATCGCAACTGTACCGGAAAAAAATATTAAAAAAGTTTTAACTATGCTTAAGAAATTTAATCCCGAGGCGAAAATTATCGGTCGAGTGGAGCGGGGCAGAGGATTATATGTAAAAACCGAATTGGGGGGACTAAGGATTGTCGAAGTGCCGAGAGGGAAGCTTATCCCTAGGATATGTTAGGAATTTAGGAATGTACGAATTTTAGAATATGTGAAGTTTAGAATTTGGGAATTTATGAGAGTTTTATTTTTTAAATTTATATGTTATTTTAGTAATGTAGAATTGGAGAATTTTTAAAAGATAAATTGATAGGAGGTACTGATATGATGATGACAGAATTTATTTTTATTTTTGTTATTTTTCCGATAACGGTAGCCTTTCTAAAATGCGTGCTGAAAGGCATATAATGCAAAAACTTTGTATGGCCCAGCGAGATTATAAATCTTTGCTGGGCTGAATTATTTAGGGGGAGTTGTTTTGTGGTTTATAAAAAATTAAAATTGTGTATATAAAATAAAAAAGCTCTCATCGGGCACAGTATGCCAAATGAGAGCGGTTGCGACCCACAAGTGCGGGGTCTATTTTTTTTTGTGGGAAAATCCAGCCAAACCCGCCAGGCCGGTGCCGAAAAGCAGCAGAGTAGCCGGTTCGGGGACTGGAGCGGGGGGTTCGTTGGCGGTGAAATCGAATTTCCCCATTGCCTTAGAGACGTATAAATTGTCCTGTTCAGTTTCGAGAAAAAATGAAAAATATTTTCCAGCATCAAGAGTCAAAGAATCTCGAAAGCCGTATTTCTCGAAGATTCCATCAGTCCATCTCTTTCCTCCGAGCTGAACGATGGTTTCCATGGTGGAGTCGCGGTGGTTATCCCAATAATACCCCGTTGAAGAGGTCGTGACCACCAATCGGTCAAAATAACCTTCTCTGGGGTTCCAGGAATCCCACGTGCGGAGAACTACGGAGAAATCAAGTTCTCCACCAGTTTCGGCGTAGAAACCAGCCCCGTAGACTCCTATTGCCTGACCGTGCCGTCCATCGGTGTCTGTGCCCAAGTACACTTTCTGATTTCCTTCTGCAAAAGTGTATGTGAGCACCCCCTCTGCCGTGGGTGAGGTTGTCACCCAGTTGATAGGCGAGGCCAACGCCACACCCTGCAAAACTGTCGTTACGGCGATAAAAATCGCCAATAAGATTTTTTTCACTTCTCCCTCCCTTTTTTTTGTGCCGAATTTCGGCTTTAAACTAAAAATTACTCCTTGTGAGCACTATCGAGATTTTATCATAAAATGTTAATTTGTCAATACCTGTAAGGCTTTTTGTAAGGCTTTTTGTAATTTTTTTATGAATTTTTTATTTAAATAAAAAATAAACAATCTGACCGAAAGAAAGTCCAGCATCGCCACGAGGGATCGTGTTATTTAAATAAATATTTTTAGAAGTAAAATAATCAGAGATTATTTTGTTGTTAGATAGACCACCAGATGAAACAATTTTAAGCCACCCCCTCTGTCCTTCGGACACCTGCCTGCCGGCAGGCAGGTCTCCCCCCTCAATGAGGGGGAGAGGGTGATTGATGTGTTTTTGAATTATTTCGTGCAAACCCTTGGCTATATAGAGTTGAGCGGTGGCAGCCAGGCGTTTTTTATCTTTATGCAAATTATTTATCAAATATTTAAATAGATAAGTCGTGTTTAATTTATAGCACCCCCTCTGTCCTTCGGACATCTCCCCCTGCGCCACCGCTAAAGCTATATGCGACACGCGGTCAATGAGGGGGAGAGGGTGCTTGTATGGTTTTGTAGAGTTGGCTTCTAGCAGAGTTATCGCTTCATGTTTGTATTTTCTTTCATTACCGCAAAAACCCAAGAGTAATGAAACTGCATCCAAAATTCTTCCTGTACTGGAAGTTTCGACGCAATTAAAATTTTGCTCTAGTTGGTTATACAAAAGTTCAAATTCATTTTTGGTATAGTACTTTTTGACAAAAGGATAAATTTTATTTTTAGGTAAGAGTTTTGATAGAATTGAAATAATCATTCGAGCGGGTTCTTGAGTAGCTAGCTCTCCGCCAATCATTATTTGATCTTCCAAGCTTCCAATGCGCTCAATCATTATTTTTTTATTTTGTAATTTAGATTTTTGGAATTTATTTGAAATTTCAAAACATTCTCCCCCCCAAATTTTTTCGTCGTATCCATAGCCAGTGCCGTCCATGGCGACCCCGTAAAATTGCTTCGCAATCACGGGGCAAGTCCCGTAAAAAACACTATCGTGTTTCACGGGGCAATCCCCGTAAAATGTGGCAGGAAGATTTTCAAACCCCCTCCCAACCTCCCCCTTCCCAAGGGGGAGGGGTTTGATTTGAGAGAAGATATGGGCGTGATGGTGTTGGACTTGAATAAATTTGGCTTTATATTTTTTGCTTAATTCTTTTCCCCACAAAGTAGTTTTCATTAAAGGATGTAAATTTTTTTTGAGAAAATTTAAAATAGATTTTTTAAAATTATTAAAATTATTTTCATCTAAAAGGTCGCCAAAGTCTTGGGAGAGATGAATTCTCCCTAACCTCTCCCCCCGCCCGCAACGCTTCGCGTAGCGAGGCGGGCGGGCAGCCCTCCCCTGAGTACCCCAGTCAGAATTATTCTGACGGGGCAGGCAGGGGAGGGGGAAAGACACGGAAAAATTACCCGCTGACTCGGCGCCGAGAGCTAGGATTGTTTCTTTGTTTTTTGTAGGGAAATTGAATGTTTGCATAATAAATCATGTTAGCACGTTAGTATTTTAACATATTAACATGCAAATTTAAAATCTTGTTTTCTATATTATAAATTATTTTATGATTAATTTTGGCTAGATTGTTAATGGGTTAAAGTACCAATATGTTAAAATGATTATATGAGCTTTACAAAATTTTTTAAAGTTATAGACTTAAGTTATGTAGGAGGGTGTTCTTCTAATGCTTTTAAAATCAACTTGGGAGATCTGAATATGAATATGCATATATCTGACAGGGCTACCGTTTATTTTTTAGAGGAATGCTTGAATGAGGAGGCTAAGATATTAGAGGCTTTATATCGAGCTATTTACTTTTGCGAGAGGAAAAGAGATGTAGCGCAAATTGCAAAAGAAATAAATGGTTTCATTGGGGTATATCTCAGGGATTCTGAGCGAGGAGGCATTGATATTGGGTTTTGCACAGATGAAGGAAATGATCTTTTAATAAGATTTCCTTTTCGATATCTTGGAAATGCGCAAAGTTTGGTTTTAACTGGAAAAGTTGCTATTCTAAAAACCGAAGATTCAAGCATTGAAGTTTGCAAAGCTATCATTCAGGAGCTTATTATGGCTTTTTGGCGAGAGTTCTGCAATCATCCCACAAGGAAGAATAATAGCGGACCTATTCCAAAAGAAATTCTATATTTCAAAGATCAAGAAGGAATAAAATGGGTGCCTCGTTGGTACATAAGGGTGAGAGCTTTTCTCACTATGCACAAATTTTGGCATGATCCTTTCCTTTCTTGGCTGGAGGCAGAACGTTGGTTTGTGAAGCAGGGATTCCAGTTTTCCAGATGATTTTTTTCAACGCTTTAAAAAGGTTTCGAAGTGAGTTCACTTCGAAACCTTGTTTATTTATTAATTACAAAAACTTTTTTAAAAAATGAAAAATAAAAATCAACAAGAGGAAATAAAGAATGATAATCTAAAACCTATCAAAATTAAAATAAAATCAAACTTGCCAGCAAACAAACCAAAGATTGCAATCGTAGCGCTAACATCCTGCGAAGGTTGCCAGTTTGCGCTTTTGGATTTGGGAGAAAAATTTTTAGAATTGGTAGAAAAAGTAGAGATGATTGATTGGGGAATGATTGAAGATGAAGAGGACTCTGGGGTGAGTCTGGACATTGCTATTGTGGAGGGATCACCGATAACCGAGGAGAACATTAAAACTTTAAAGAAGCTTAGGGAGCGTAGCAAACTTTTAGTGGTCCTAGGAAATTGTGCCGCCATGGGGGGTGTGCCGGAAATAAAAAATTATCAAGAAGGAAAAAATACTATCAAACATGTTTATAAATATATCCAGGGGATTGAAAATGTGGAAATAAAAGAAGTAGATAATTTTGTAAAAGTTGATTTTACTTTTCCCGGTTGTCCAATTACTGGCGAAGAATTTCTTAAATATTTTCCAACTTTATTGGAAGGAAAAATTCCAGAGAGAGCCGATCAGCCCGTGTGCGTAGAGTGCAAAGCCCGAGGCAATCGATGTTTGCTTCTGGACGGTAAACCTTGCTTTGGTCCGATGATTCAAGGAGGATGTGATGCGGTGTGTCCGAGTTCGAGGATGATGTGCCAGGGATGCCGAGGACTTCGGCCCAAAGGTAATGTCAAAGCTATGCGCGCTACGCTAAAAAAAATGATGACTGATGAAGAATTTGAAAATGTGACGGAAATTTTTGGGTTAAGGGATAGCGTTGAAGAACGAGAAAAGTAGTCTTCTCTATGAAATGATAGTCGTTTTAGTTTCGTCTTTGCGAGACGGTACTCCGTCGCGGCAATCCAATAATATTTCTTATTTTAGTATTATTCAAATTTACTGGACTGCCACGCAAATTCTGAGTACAGAATTTACTCGCAGAGACAAACGAGATGATAAATTTTCTAATCTTAAGTAATTTATAATTAGCAGAAAAACTTATGCAAATAAAAATCAATCATATAAATAAAATGGAGGGGCACGCTGGTTTTATGGCCAGTGTTCT
>LBQR01000018.1 GCA_000990945.1 Candidatus Moranbacteria bacterium GW2011_GWF2_35_54 | reverse complement strand
TTGGAAATTGGAAATTGGAAATTGGAAATTGCGTGTATACTCCCATCGACATGGTTGCGAGCAATCCCCTAAATTAGCACTTTTATTGCTCATCCATTTACTCAGCATACAACGCCCCGAATAACTCATACACATAGCCCCATGGACAAAATATTCCAACTCCATTTTGGGCACATTTTTTTTAATTTCTTTTATTTCAGCTAACGTTACTTCTCGCGCCAAAACTACTCGACTCACTCCCTGAGTTTCCCAAAATTTTACCGCCTGCCAGTTAGTGGCGTTAGCTTGGGTGGAAAGATGGATTTCCACTTTGGGTAAATATTTTTTTACCAACATTAATATTCCTGGGTCACTTAAAATTATCCCGTCGATTTCAATACTTTTAAGTTTTTTTAAATGCCCTTCTAATTTTTTAAGATGGACATTGTGCGCATAAATATTAAGCGTCACATAAAATTTCTTTCCTAAACTATGCGCCAACTCTACGCCCTTTTTCAAGCCCGCAAAATCAAACCGCAAAGAAAAATCCGGCACCCCCGCATAAACCGCATCCGCCCCGTAATGCAAAGCATATTTCATTTTGCTCAAGCTACCAGCGGGAGCCAACAATTCTATATTTCTCTTTTTCATATATAAAAATTAATCTAATTTTAAAAAAGAATGAATCAAAATTCATTCTAATAACCAATCTTACACCAAAACCCACAAAAAATCAAAGATTATTCTCTAGTCTCAATAAATAATTCTTCAAGTTTTAATTTAGTTTTCTTCCCCCATAAATCTCTTCTCATGGCTCTTGCTGTGCAAATAAAATTTTCCTTATTTGGATTTTTTATAAATTTCTTTAATTCGATAAGAACAAAATCGGGAGAATACAAAATGCTCTGATAATAATATTCTTTTACACAATTAAGGTAATAATCTTTGCTAGATGTTTCGAAGTCTTTTTGTATAGAAAAATATTTACGATTTTCATAATCTAAAGAACAGGACATATGTATTAATATTGTTCTATATTTGTCTTCATTAATTTGATTTAACTTAATTGTTAAATCTTTTTTATTATCCAGCCAATGTTTAACAAGTATTCCCAAAATTCCTCCGAGTCCAAATGTTGTTATTATTGTTGTAAAATCCATATATTAATTTCGTAGAAAAAAAATAGTATATTTGCACTTATTCATAATTCTTAATTCATAATACACTATTCATATCGCAAAGCATCCAACGCATGAATCGTCGCCGCTCTTTTGGCGGGCATAATTCCTGTTACCAGTCCCAAAAATCCGATAAAACAAACTAACGCCAAAACAAAATAGCCGGGAATATAAATGAAGTCAATCGGCGCCATCCCTCTTTGAGAAGAAATCACATTAAAAGCATAATTTAATAGCTCGGCCATTCCATAACCGCCAAAGAATCCTAAAGCGCCACCCACAAAACTTATAATCGCCGCTTCAAAAACAAACATTCGGAAAATATCGATTCTTTTGGCCCCTAGGGCTTTTAAAATTCCCACTTCTTTCGTTCTTTGCAAGAGAGAAACACTCAAAGTGTTAAGCATTCCCATAGCCGAAATTGACATAATAATTGTTCCAAAAACAATCAAGACAATTCGAATCACCCAAAAAAACATATTTATATCAGTTACAATATCCGTTACACTCTCTGTCTCAAAGCCCAAAAATTCAACATTTTTTCGAACTTCTTCAATGGAAGTTTTATTCAAATCAACCATAACCTTGCCTGTCTGAGCCAAGTCCACGCCAAATTTTTCCCCCAGCCATTTGTAAGACAAATAAGCAATTATATCATTCTCATTATCTGTAACTGCCACAACTTCAACTTCAGTATTTTTTATTTCTGTTTCTTCTTTCTTCTCTGAATTGGTTTCATTGGATAACAATATATCAAAAGTAACTTTTTTTCCAATGGCATCATTTCTATTAGTAAATCCCAAGATATTGGCCAGTTTTCCCGATATTATAGCTTTAGCACTTTCATCCTCATAATCAATCTTTCCATATTTGATGTTTACATCACTTAATTCAATTGATTTTTTGCTCGTACCAAAAATAATAGCGTCGGTTTGCGACTGCTGATAATAAAATTTTCCTCCCGCGTTAACTTGAACAGTCACATCCGTTACTCCATTGATTTTTTTTATTTTTTCTACATTTTCCTTTCCCAAAGAAACAAAATTATCCAAACTACCATTATTAACATCTATAATATCAACTGGATTATTTTTTGTCACTTCGTCAATAACCATTTTTTGCATGCCAAAACCGAGGCAAATTAAAAATGTTACTACTCCAATACCAATCGCTACGCCTCCAATTGTTAAAAAAGAGCGCAACTTATTAACAAAAATATTTCTATAGCCAATTAAAATGATAGAGGAAAAGTTCATCCTCTTTATCTTTACTTTTCTATCTAAATTTTTATTTTTATTTTTTGAAAAACTAGACATTTTTTATTTATTTACCCCGTTAAATTGCAGTAATCTGCATTATTTAACTGGGGCTACTCCGTTAATAAATATCCGCAAAAATAAATCTGCATTATTTTTCTAAAACTAACTCTTCCATATTCACTTGCCCAAGATTATCCATACTATGTTTATTTTGATGATCTGAAATTATTTTTCCATCCACCATCTTGATAATTCTAGAAGCAAATTTATATTGATCTTGATCATGTGTAACCATAAGAATGGTGATATTAAATTTTCGATTTATCTCCTGCAACAATGCCAACAAAGTATCTCCTGCTTTTTGATCGAGATTTCCTGTCGGTTCATCGGCAATAATAAATTTAGGATTGAGCAATAAAGAGCGAGCCAAAGCAATCCTTTGTTGTTGCCCTCCAGATAGGTCATACGGACGATAATCGGCCCAGCGACTCATTCCTACTAGCTCAATTAATTTAGCCGCTCTTTCTATTCCGCTATGAAAAGATTCTCCAGCAATTACGGCTGGGATGGCCATATTTTCTATCACTGTCAAAGATTTGATCCAAAAAGTTTGCTGGGGTATAAACCCGACTTTCTCATTTCTAAATTGAGCTCTCCAATTTTTGGTGTGTGCCCAAATATCTTCATTATCAATAATAATATTCCCCTCCGTAGGCTCTTCCAAACCATAGATAGAATGAAGCAACGTTGATTTCCCACAACCGCTAGGACCCACCAACATCACGAATTCTCCTTCATATATTTTAGAGTCAATTCCAAACAAAACTTGGACATTATTTTCCCCCACCTGAAAAGATTTTTTAATCCCTTTAATCTCTACGGCTATATTTTTATTTTCTACTTGTTCCATATTTCTGACAACCATCCGAATTGCTTGGTTGTTGTTCCAATAATTATTTCTGAAGCTGATGATTTCGCATCTTCCACTATAATAGTAGAAACTTTAGAATTTGTTAGATTGCCCGCTTCATCAAAAACTTCTGCTTGATAACTGTACATTTGGCCAACTTCAGCCGGAATGGTCATCAAATGATACGTGTTAAGCGGATCTTCTCCAGTAGATTGATCAAAGCCAGACACCGACGCTCCTTTAGTATATTTAATTTTTAATTTAGTAGGCTCGTTCGTCTCTATCTTAACATACAAATTAGCTTGCGAGCTAGCGCCTCTGCCCAAAACTTTTCCTACTGCTCTGTTTATTGTTATTTCTGGAGGTCGGGAATCTGACTTAGTAGTAATTTTTTGCTCAACCGGCTCCAAAGTAATTCCATTTTCATCTGTCCCTATAATAGTCAAAACGTATTCTTTGGCAGGATCTAGTCCTCGTATTTCCGCTTTATGCTCAATAGTTTTTTCTTCTGTCAAATATGTATGAGGAGTACTTTCTTCGGAAGATTTATAATATAAATGGGTAGTGGCTTTGATATTAGTTTTATATTCTATTAATATTGTTGGCAAATCTACATTTTCTACGTTTTGCACCGTTATGTCAGTAGCAATCGGTTTGATAGGCGTGGCAAAATTATACTGATCAGAATTAAAATCATTAAGGTCGCCATCTACGCAATCTACTTGCGCCTGATAATCAGTTTCTGCTACCAAACCAACAACTTTTTGAATATGGGCTGAAGCGCCATCTGTTTCTTCAATTGTATTAGAGAGACTGCCTGCTCCATATTTCAAAATACAAGTAGCCGAAGTATTGGTTTTCCAAGAGATTAAAGCAGAATCAAGTTTTATTTCAGTCACAGCAAACTCAGATACCACTGGCGGTGGCAGAGTTGTAAAATTACCTATCTCAGAGGTTCCAATATTTCCATCGGGATCAATATATTTAACTTTATAAAAATATTTGGTGTCCGCACTTAATCCATTAATAATTACCTCATGATCTGTAACACTATCCACCTGGCCGTTGGTCTCCCCCAGGGAGATACTTTTTCCATATTCAACAAAAGAGCTAGCCACACGGCTTGTTCCCCAATTAAACGTCGCGATAAACGATTGAGTCTTGACAGTTGGTTTTTGAATTAGGGTTGGTGCTGTCGTATATCTGCCGGTAGGAATAATAGTTACAATACTTGAAGCTACGGACAAGTTATTGGTATTATCTTTGGCTTTAATATAATAATAGTAAGGTTTACTTTCCAATCCAGTATCGACATAAGCTGTTCCGGAAGTGGTCGCTACACTGGCATATGTTCCATCTAATTCAGTTGAACGATAAATCACATATCCTTCAAAATTATCGCTGCTAGCGCCCACTGGAGGCGTCCATTTTGTAGCCACGCTATATTCTGCATTTTCTCTATCGGATGTATCAAATATCTGAATATTAACTGGTGCCCCTGGAGCCGAAGTATCTGCTGTAAAATCTATATGAGCGGCTAAATCATAATCAATATTTCCCGCTTCATCCATTGCTACTACATAAAATCTATTGGCACCTTTTTGCGTCGCAAACGGTCCGGGTCCGGCAAAAGTCGAAGTAGTTTCAACTACATTGTAAGCATTGGGCAAAGTATTGATCGAATAATAATACTTAAGCTTGGAAGCTTCACCAATGAATGACAAGGGTTGATCCCAATCGAAGGCAAAAGAGTTGCCCGTTGAATAAGCCGGAGTAACAGCCAAATTTTCCGGCGGACTTGGAGCATCGGCACTATAATAATATTCTTGAGAAATCGGAGCTGAAACGTTGCCTGCGTTATCCATCACTCTCAAATAAAGCCAGTTTTTCCCTGATTGATAAGCGCCTGTTACATGCATTGCATTAGGAATAGTAACAGAAACATCTGTAATATTACATCTCCACCTGTTCTATATTGTATTTTTTGCACTCCTGAATGAGCATCGGAAATATTATTTTCCCATAAAAAAGAATAATTATCTACCGCTGTAAATCCTGCCGGAGTGACAGAAATATCTGTCGGATTATTAGGAGGGGTATTGTCAAATCGATAATTAAAAGCATTGAATGAAGCTGCCGGCAATATATTGGCATCATCTGTAGCTTTAATCAAAAGATAATAGTTCTGGCCTGAAACTATATTGTTTGCGGTATAATTAGTGCCAGTTTGATAAGCACCGTCTACAAATGCATCTGCGCTGGCATTGGTTCCAAAATAAACCCAGTAACCTTTAACTCCTGAACCTCCTATTCCATCGCTAGCTCCACCGGCTAATTCATCGGCTGGCCACTCAAAATAGGGATTAAGATGCCCATACCAAGAGGCGGCATTAATAGCTACTGTTTTATCTGCTGCACTATAAGCATTAACCGCGCTAGGATTGCTTGGCGCCAAGACGTCCTGATAATAGTTAATTTTATAATCACTAATAGATGGAGAGAAAATTTGGTCACCTGAAAATAAATCCACTTTTACTTGGATATATTCATTGACAGGGCTGACAATATCATATCTATAATTATTTAAACCCAATTCTTTTTCATTATTTACCAAATCCCAAGCCGACCAATCATTTTGATCGCTTGAAGTTCTGGTATAAATATTTACTGAGGTATTGTTGGGCTTGGTATAATTAATTTCTAAATTAGCCCATCTGTAAACTGAAAGTAAATCGATTGCTTCCGAGATATAATTTCCTCTTTTTTCAAAAGCAGTGCTATTGCTCTCTGATCCCACCACATAACTATATAAACCATCATTATAGGAATTGGTGCCATTTCCAGTTGTTGACCAGATCCTATTTCCAGCTGAATCTCCAGCACCTCCAATATTGATTTGTCCAGGAACATTGGAAATTGTCTCCCACGTATTACTATCAATATTGTATCGATAGTAAGTATTAGTATTAATTCCTCGAGTCAAATAAAGATAGCCATCATTTCCATCAGTCAATGATGCTCCAATTCCAATCGTAGCTGGGGTATTAGCTCTTTGTAACCAAGTTCCCGCTGTTACATCATAACGCCAGAAAGTATTTTGATTTTGAGCGCGAGTAGAATAAACATATCCATCTTTATAAAGAATTCTTGAACCATCTCCTTGGTTCCAGTTCGCAATTGTTGGCAAAAGTGCTGACCAACGAGAACCTGAAACAGCGATTGTATCATATCTCCACCAATTATTATTTCCTGCAGTTCCACGAGTTAAATAAATATAACGACTGCCATCATAAGTCATTGTTGAACCAGTTCCTGTTTGCAATGGAATCCTGTCGGTGGTAATTATTTCCCAACTATTTGAAGAAATAATATATTTCATAAAATAGTTATTAATACCTCCGCTTCGTACTGTTCGAATAGCTCCGGGGGCAAGATAAATTGCGCCTTCGTCTTCATTATAGACCATCGCGGAACCATTATATATTCCTACAGGAGTTTTGGCTAATTGAGTAAATTCCCCTGTTTGATAATTATATTTTCCAAAAGTATTGTCACTACTGCCCCTAGTCAAATAAATATTTTCATTTTCATCCTTGACCATATTGGTCCCATAAGAAAAACTAAAACTGCTTCCTCCACCAACGTCCGATGGTCCAAAAAAACCTTTTTGCGGGACCTCCCATGAATTTTCGTCTGTATTAAATCTATAAAAAGCATTTGAACCCTCTCCTCTAATAGCATAAATATATCCATCAACTGCCTTAATGGAACCTCCGTAAGCTACATAAGATGGGATCAATGGCATTTCTGTCCAAGTGTTAGAATCAATATTATATCTAAAGAAATTTTGGCGATATTTACCACTCAACATATACACTGCATTTGTAACACTATCATAAGTCAAGCAGCCTCCTTCATAAATTCCCACTGGGGCTTTCTCCAGAGGAGTCCATTGTCCACTACTGATTGAATACTTTGAGAAATAAGGATAATTATTTCCCTGCGCAACATATAAAGTATCATTTTTATCATAAGCGTTGTCTGATCCTTCATACAATCTTTGCCCATCACTTTCATTGGGATTTCCAAATTCAGCGTTCTCCAATGTTGTCCAAATATTATTTTGAGTATCATAACGGAAAAAAGCATCATCATTTCCAGGTAAACCATACACATAACGACTGCCATCATAATTGATTGAACCTCCGTAAGTAAATACTTTTGGAGCACTGCTCATTACTTCCCATAAATTATTAGCTATGTCATAACGCCAAAAATCAGCCGTGTCATTTCCTCGCGAAGCATACAAATAACCCTCCGGACCATTAATCATTGAGCTTCCGAATCTTACTGTCGCCGGAGCCACTGCTAAAGTACTCCACACATCAGTAGCAATATCATAAGAATAAAAAGTAGTCGTATTATCTCCCCTTAAGATGTAAATTTTGTCGCTTGATTCAATATAAGCCAAATCTGCTCCATAACGAAATCCAGCAGGAGCATAAGATAATCTCTTTTCATTCCAAAAGCCAGCAATTGAATCCAATCTAAACGAACCATCACTTTTGATGCTAGTTTTATCAAATGTACCTGACAAAAAATCTGCCTCACTGGTTTTTTCTTCAGTTAAATATGGGGCTACTCCACTATAGCTGTATGTAAAAGCATCCCAAACTGAAGTTGATACATTTCCATCGCTATCTTGAGCCTTTATCTTTAAATAATAATTTTCATTTATCATCGCTAGATTAACTGAATAATCATTATCTTCCTGATAAGTTCCTACCAATTCCGGATCCGCCTCATCATCATTTCCAAAATAAACCCAATAGCCTGCTATTCCAGATTCACTATCACCCCCATCATTCCAGCTAAAGTAAGGATGAGCATACTTATAATCGACACTACTTGTTAAAACTTCTCCACTTATTTTTTGGGAGTAAGCAGTTACAGTAGCTGGATTGCTAGGTGCATTATCTTCACTATTATAAGAAATTGTAAAATCATAAACTGTCGGTGTGCTGATACTATCCGTTGTGCTTAAAGTAAGCTTGACTTGGATATAACGATTTTCAGGAGATGCAATATTGCCACCACTAACCGCTTCCCAGCCAGACCAAGTCTCTCCGTCGCTACTTGTTCTGGTTTCAGTTATTATATTTGTGTTAGCTGGCGTAGACTGATTAACATTCAAAGATGTCCAAGAAGAGGCATAGGACAAATCAATTTCTTCACTAATATATATACCGCTGTTTAAATAATTATTTGTTCCCAACGTGTAGCTCCATACATCCACCAAACCAAACCCAGGCATAGCCAAAAAAGAATTATTTCCTATATATTCAAAAGATGCACCATTGTATGGTCCTCTTTCGTAAACATATTTCTGATTATTAGGAAGTTGTCTCCATGCGTTAGCAGCAATATTATATTCCCAGGTCTCATCTTTATAATAACCAGCTATAGCATAGATCTTACCATCATAATAAGATATATCTGTTCCATAATATTGAGCAAAAGAAGTAGCTGTAAGCTCAGTCCAATTATTTGCTCCTGCATTGTAGCGCAAAAAAGCAGTTTCTCCATCTCCTGGCATCATATAGAGATTAGTTCCATCTGATTCTATTCGGCCTCCGGTATAAACTCGGTAATCAGCGCCTCCTGCGATTGCCATGTTCGCCATGGTTGTCCAACTATTGCCAGCAATGTTATAACGATAAAGATTATTGGTACCGTTGCCTCGAGTTACATAAATATAACCATCTCCACTATTATAAACAGCAGCGCTTCCTCCACCCAGCGTTCCAGGAGCCACGGTCATTGTACTCCAACTATTGCCTGCTACATCATATCGATAAAAAGCAGTGGTATTATTTCCCAATGGAATATAGATATAGCCGTTATAATAAGTTCCTTTGGTGTCCCAACTAAAACTAACCGGAGCATTGGTCATGGCTGTCCAAGTATTCGTAGCAATATCAAAGCGGTAAAAACTATTGGCTCCACCTCTCAAGGCATAAACATAAGCGCCTGCTCCCGTTACTTTATTCCAAATAAAATCTCCTCCCGTTCCAGCTGCAGCTGGTAAATCTTGAGGGCCAAGCCATGTTCCAGTTGCACCCAAATCAGGATCAAATTTCCATAGATTATATGTATAACTTCCTCGAATAGCATAGATGAGATTGTCAGCAGAATTAAAAGTGAGCGAAGAAAGATTGTTGGTCTGAGGAGAAGTAGCTAAAGTGACCCAGCTATTACCCGCAATATCGTAACGCAAAAATGTATTAGTGGTGTTGGATACTAAAAAATAAACAGAATTATTATAAAATACTCCCTTTTGTTCTCCATTAAAATTATTTGGGGTGTTAGTTAATGTCGACCAATTATTTGCTCCTATATTATAACGATACAAAGTATTAGTATTGGTACCTCTGGTTACATACATATAACTATTATTACCATAAACCATACTACTGCCGGTATTTAATGTCGCTGGTACAGGAGCAGTGTTATACCATGCGTTTTCACTGATATCAAATTTCCAAAAATCCGTAGAGGATTGGCCACGAGTGATAAACATATCAGTTCCATCAAATTCTATAGCTGCTCCCGTATAAATAGTGTCCAATAAATTTGGAAGTTGAATCCAAGTAGCATCTTCGATGTTATACTTATAAAATTCCTTAGAAAATCCTCCAAAAATAAAATAAATATTACCCACTCCATCATATGCCATATCACAGCCATAATGAGTAGCTTGAGGTAAATCTGCTAAAATATCCCACTTGTTTTCTTCTATATTATAACGATAAAAAGATTTATCTGCATAACCCCTAGTCACATACAAATAATCACCTACCAACGCTGAAGAAGAACCAAATGCAATTGTATCAGGGGTTGGAGCCCAAGTTCGAGCATTCCAGGTACCGTCTGATTTTAATTGAATCGCATCATTACCGCTCGTAGTGCTGATGTTATCCAATGCACCCTTTTCCCAATCTGCTTTATTGGTAACCGTAACTGCTTTGGGCGCGCTTAATACTCCTGAATTAGAACTAAAAATTAAAACAACCAAGAGCACCATCTCCGTTACTCGAAAAAAAGACCAAACTGATATTTTCCAAGTTATTTTTATTGATTTTTCTATTAAATCAACTCCTCTTAAAATTATTTTTCGAAAACGATATTTTCTACCCAAACTTTTTTTGTTTTTCAACTCATACTTGTCTAAAAATTCAGCAATTGATTTAGCTTTGGTATTTTTTAATTCAAATACTGCCTCTTTTTTGGATTTTTTCTTAAACAAAGATGTAAAAAAACTTTTCCATAGAGAAATCTTCTTGGGGGTTTTTAATTTTATTTTTATTTGTTTTTTATTTTTTTGCATCTTTTTAGACATTCTTCAATATCCCTTAATCAATTTTGCAGAAGTTTTAATTGTACATCTTTACTAACTCGCTAACTAACCTTTTCATTTTTTCTACATCATACTTACTATAAATTCTCCAGCCACGGCTATCCCTTCTCGGCGAATTAATCTTTCCCTCTTTTTCCCAACGAAAAATAGTCGACTTATCTCGGTCGATTATTCTAGAAACATCTTTTACATAATAAATATCTTCAAATATCATCTTGTTTTTTAAATACCTATATAAATATATTCACTATAGGTACTATATGTATGTTAGACAAATAAAAAAGCGAACTGCCATAATCTCGGCACTTCACCCTATAACATTCTTATTATAGCATGTTTTGAGCTCTAAGTCAAAAAACATGAATCTATCTACAAGTTATCCACAGTTAATCCACAATTTTAGAAAAATTGAATGTTTTAGCCACCATTTCAGATATTCTCACTGTTGTGAGATTATCAGAAATGTCATATTTTACTATCATTTTGCTCATATCGCTACTTTTGAGATTATTCTTAACTAAAAGTTTATCAATAACAAACAACAATTTCTCGCTTAAATCCAATCGCTCTTTCCAGCTAATTTCATCAACAATCTTCTTCTTATCTTTTAATAGCAAGCTAACCTTATCCTCTTTTATTTCCAAAATTATATGCATAGTTTTATTTTTTTATTTTTTCCCAATTTATATTCCAAGGATCAGTCTTTCTTCCTGGCGCGATATCACTATGCCCCAAGACATATTTTATTTTATACTCATCTTTCAAATAAGAAATTAAATCATTTACCGCTTCATATTGGTTAGCTGTGAATTTATCCTCCAAATTATTTATAAGTTCTATCCCAATAGAAAAATCGTTTACTCCCGTTCTTCCGTCTGGAACCTGGCTTTCTCCGGCATGATAGGCAATATTTTTATCATTTACTAATCTGAAAATATTACCCTTTCTATCAATAATATAGTGAGGAGCCACGCCATAATCCTTGTATTCTTGAATAATTTTATCAAAATTATACTCATCTCCGCCCAAAACATTATATGATGAATGCAAAATAATTGTATCAATTTTCCGTCCCTTAGAGCTACTAAACCCCCAAGATACCAAGCGATCTTTTATATTAAGATTATTCTCTTTTGCTTTTTCCTGTTCTTCTATCTTTAAATTCTCAGCTGGCACCTCTTTCGGATTATTCTCAACCACTTTTTCTTCAGTTTTATCCGTTATAGCAGAATTATCCTTAGTTACAGTCGTTTCCGGAAGTTCATTATTTTTAGACTCCTCAACGACATCATTATTGCTACTTTCAATTTTTTGATTCAGATCTTCGCCCGTACTATTTTTTTCATAAATCAAAACATTTTTTTGTTTACTTTTGAAATAAAAAAAACCCCCCACAATTAAGACAGCCAAGGAGATTGTTATTAAAATTAATATTATTTTTTTCTTTTTCACTTTATTTAATTTATACATGCACTTCAATTAAACAGCTGTCATTGCGATGTTTAAATTATCTCTAATCCAACAATAACTTTTCCATAATATTCTGGGATTGCCACGCAATTTTGGAGTACCAAAATTACTCGCAATAACGTGTATTTTCGATGACTTTTGACTGATGACTAATGACTTTTAAAATAAGTTACTTTATTGTTTTAATGTTTTATTGTTAATCTGCTTAATGACATATGCTACGTGTTATGTGTTGTATGCTCCATGTCATCATCTCTCTAAACATTCACAATTATCTTCCTCCAAGCTATTTATGCCACCCTCCAAATTGCTCACTTTCTTGCCTATACCACTGAGCATTTTCGCTACATAACCGCTTCTGCCACCACTTCGGCAAACAAGTACCACTTTTTTATCCCAATTAATTTTATCCAAATTATCCATAATTTTCCCCATTGGAATAAGAGTAGAATTTTTTATTCTTATATTTTTAAACTCATCCTCTTCTCTTACATCAATTATTTCAAGATTTTCTTTATCTTGTTTAATTAAATTCTTAAATTGTTCTAAATTAATAGAATTTATCATTTTTTTAAGAAGCCAGCATGGCTATCCTTTTATAGTACACATTAACATCCGCTATCCACTTATTGGCAGCCGCTTGACCGCCTGTAGCTGCACAACTTTTCCCGCATTTCCAAACAACCATTTCAGCCGGAGTATCAATATTTTGATTAACTAATTTTTCTATTCTATTGCCGATAGTGGCTACTGCTTCTGCAGGTGTCTCAAAACAACTGTATCCCAAAGCACCCCCTCGAGAACCAAGACCTTTGTAACCCCAGTAATTATAACATGTTTTACCATTTTTCCAAGGAGAATGCAGTCCCCAACTGCTTTCTTTTCTAGCGATTCCTACTATTAAAGCGGCAACTTTTTTATCATAAGCAGCGATAAAAGGAGCCATTTCCTCTATGGGATGATCCTTGGTCATATCTTTGATTTGTTCCTCGAGATAATTAGGCTCTTTGGCTACATCTTCTTGGATATCCTTTACTAGAAAATTATAGTCTTGAGCGTTATTTAAGCTTAAATTTTCAGCTAACTTTAAGTTGGAAATATCCTTATATCCATTAGATTTTCCAGCCTTAATGCCATTAATTATGGTATTTGTGGCATAATTGCCGTAAAAAAAACAGCCCATAATGATTATCGCTATGGTTGCTAGCTTAATTTCTCTATTTTTATACTTGTTTATTACTTGATTTACTACTTTTTTACAAAAATCCAAAGGATTTTTACGCATACTCAAATTATTAATAATTACTCCCCCCTCTTTGAAACACAGACTCTATCATATCAAAGGCACAGACCCTGTCAATGAAGTTATGCACAGGGTAGATTCATTAAAACATTTTAACTCCGCCAGCTGGCGGATTAGCATTTTAGCATTAAAAAAATCAGTCATCTGCCATCTTTCATAAATCATCAAGCCCTCCGTCTTTGCGAGGAAGGTACTCCTGACGTGGCAATCCAGGATTTTAGATTTAAATGAAGATTTTCTAGACTGCCACGTAAATTCCGAGTACAAAATTTACTCGCAGAGACGAAGAATATAAGCTTATCTTTACAAACGGATTTTGCTTGCCTAGCAAAAGGAATTTTAAATACTCCCGGATACCTGCTTTAAGCTGTGAGGCAATGTAGATTTTCAATCGCTTTGCGGGAAGCGATGTTTTTAATTCTTTGCAGTTTTCCAAAGAAAATCAAAGTAAGTTTTATAAGATTTAGCGAAAAACGCGTTTTTGATTTCTATCACAAACCAATCTTTTTCAAAGGAAGAAAAACTAATACCGTCTTCCCAAATTTCAGTAGCCATAGGATTTATTAAATCGTTAGGTACAAATTTAATTTTTCTATTTTTTATATTACCCAATTCTTCACTTAATTTTGTAAACTCCTCTCGAAACAATTCGCTGGAAATTATTTTTATATTCAAGTTTCTTTTTATTAATAACTGGTTATATTCCTTTGATAGAAATTCACCCCCTAAAACCTCTTTATATTTATTGGCATAGTTGCTAATAACGCATAATTCAGAGCCTTTCGGCAATTTTTTGTCTCGATTAAAAAAGAAATGCCTAATTTTTTCCCTTCCATCAAAAACATTTATTTCATGTTCGTGTTTGCTTTTTGATAATTCTTCAGAAATTTCTTCGCCTAATTGCTTGGCAATCAGCTCCTTTTTCTTTAAGTTATTCAAAAATTCATCTGGATTGGAAATTTTATAATGATTAGTTCCATTTTTTTTGTTTTTTATAACCAGGTCTTTTTCTTCCAATTCCTCTAGGGCATTGTATACGCTTTGGCGGTGGGCGTTGATATCTTTAATAATATCCCCCACTGATGTTTCTCCTATCTTAATCAGGCTTAGATATACCCTCTGCTCATTGTAAGAAAGGCCCAAGGCTTTTAATTTTTCTCGCATAGTTATTAGATTTAATTCTTATACTCTTTTTTACTGTGTCAAAAACAAAGTGACACAACTACTAAAAAAGGCTTACTTTAAGGTTATATTATATCAAAAATTATTTTATGTCAACTAAAAGTAGTTGACAATATTATATTCATATGCTAAGCTACTTTGTCGTAATAAAAAATAACTTTTATGCGATATGCGCCTTAAAAACTAGACCATAAAGGAGATCATCATGAAAACAATTCTGTGCATCGAAGACAAGCCAACTGAAATGGAAAAGGCTAAGAAGGCCGTTGAAGCAGCTGGCTACAGAGCTGAGACATTATTAATGCCGTGTAGCAAGGAAATAGGAGGGGGCATAGAAATTATCAAAGCTGCCATAGAAAGATCAGCTGGTGTTTTGACCGATCTTCATTTCATTCCATTCGGAGCTAAAATGGCTGTAGAATATAAAGAGGGTGATTTACCTGCAGGTCTTATGATCGTCATTCATGCCCTGGGAAAAGGCGTGCCGGTAGTCATTTGTTCCGACATGGACACGGGTGGAGATGAAAACTATCATCATGGCAAAAAATATTCTTGGCTATCGGATTGGTATTTTTATGTTCAATGCCCTTTATCGAAACAATATCCTGACCATTGGGATAATCCTTTGATGCCGACATATCTCATTGGAGAAAAATATTGGGCTAGGGCAATTGAAGTACTCAAATTTCTTATGGAGGCCAAACAGTAACTTTTTACGACACAAACAGTTACAAAACTCGCAGTTTCTCAATGAGAAACTGCGAGTTTTTAAGTTTTATAAAAACCAGCGACATTGCATTAATAGTTTTTTAATTTAGATTCTTAACTTTTTAGTTTTTCTCTAGGATTAATATTAATATTGTTATAAAATAAGAATAATATAAAACTCACTTAAAATATTTTTTATTTTAAACCGTTTAGTTGTTTGGTTTATCACGTCGTTCGCGAGCGACATGATTTATAGACATTTTTATAAACAATTACAGGTGCGGAATAATAACTATTAAGCTGGGTAAACAAAAAAACTAAAAAGAATTAAATTAAACTCAATGAAAAAACTAACTTATAAATTTTTTAATCGAAAAACTGCTCTAGTGGCCCGAGAATTATTGGGGAAAGTTTTAATTTATAAAAATAAAGACCAAATTATTTCTGGGATAATTGTCGAGACAGAAGCTTATGTCGGGCCAAAAGATTTAGCTAGTCATGCTTCGCGGGGAAAAACACCTCGAAATGAAGTTATGTTTGGGGAGGCTGGACACTGGTATATTTATCTGATTTACGGTTTTTATAATTGTCTCAATATTGTGACTGAAGAAAAAAATTATCCCGCCGCCGTTTTAATCAGAGCCGTTGAGCCTTTGGAGGGAATTTCTCTCATGGAAATAAACAGAAAAACAAAAAAGCTTGAAAATCTTACCAGTGGTCCAGGAAAACTCTGCCAAGCCTTTGGGATTGATAAGAATCTCAACCATATTTCCGCCTTAAATAAAAAATCCCCTCTGTTTATAGGGGATATTGGCACAAAAATTCCAAAAAGTAAAATTATCAAAACTACTCGAATAGGCGTGGACTACGCAGGAAAATGGAAAGATAAGAAATTAAGATTTTATATAAAAAATAATGCTTTTATTTCTAAAAAATAACTTATCAATCAGAATCAGCTAATTTTCCTAAATACATATCCACATCACTGATCCATTTATTGGCAGCAGCTTGACCGCCCGTAGCAGCACAGCTGGAGCCACATTTCCAAACCACCATTTCCGCCGGAGTGTCTCGGTCGTATTTTTCTATTAAATCTGTTAATCTTCTAGATATTGTGTCTACTGCATCCTTTGGACTATCAAAACAAGTGTGTCCGCCAGAGCCCATTTTTTCTCTTTGTCCTCTATAGCCCAAATAATTAAAACAATCTTTCCCCTCTAAAACTGGGACTCTTTTCCCCCAATTACTTTCTTTTTTTGCTATAGCAATATAAAAAGATGCCACCTGCCTATCTTTCTTTAAAACATAAGGCATCATTTTTTCTATAGGATAACCTTTGACCAATTCCATGGCGCGCGCATCAAAATCTTTATCAGCTTCTTCCTGCAAATATTTAGACATTTCCATAAGGTAAGCTGCCTCTCTTTCTTTTGTCCAATCATTACTATTTTCTTCTTCGATATAAAGACCCGCCACCTCTTTATTGCTTGGAATTTCTTCCGTAGCTGATACTCCAGCTCCCAGATAACGATAAACAAAAGACATTGAAATCATCCCTATGATAATAGCACCCAAAATAGAGGCATTCCACAAACGCAAAACCGAAATATTGCCAAAAAAGCGGAAGCTTCCATCTTTTATGTCTAATTGATAATTTTTTAATCTTTGGATAATTAGACAATATGATTCATACAAATAGTCTGATTTTTTATTTTTGATATTATTTCTATATTCTCTCAATACTCTGTCATTTACACTATCTAGAAATTTATTTCCAGTTTCAATTTTGAATTTATTGAAATCATCTTGGCTATTACAATCAAAATAAAACCCGGACTCATTCGTGAAAAATTTATTAGTCTTGCAACCTTTTGAATATAAAAAACTCTCCAGCTTATCTCGGCTAGATTTGGTGCAATTATTCTTTTTAAAATTAAACGCGCTATCCATTCTTTATATTTATTCTTTAGTAACTCTTAATATTTCTTCAATTGAAGTTATGCCTTGCACTGCTTTTATGAACCCATCCTCTATCATTGTTAGCATTCCCAACTCTGCTGCTCTTTTTTCAATGGTTTCAGCTGAAGATGCTTGGGTTATTAACTTTTCTATTTCAGGACCGTTTTCCAACACCTCATAAATTCCCAATCGTCCTTTATATCCCTCGCCTCCACATCTCTCGCAACCACTGGGTTTATAAAATTTTATTGAACTCCATCCTTTTCTGACATCCACCATATCTTTCGTTTGGCTAGTTTTTTCCAGTAACACTAACATTTTATCGATATCAAAATTCTTTCCCAATACTTCAATTTCTTTTTTATCTAAAGTATACTCTTGTCTGCAATCACCGCACAACTTTCGCACTAACCTTTGCGCAATTACCACATTGGTCGTAGAGGCCACCAAAAAAGGCTCCGCTCCCATATCCAACAGTCTGGGTAATGTCCCCGCTGCGCTATTGGTATGCAATGTTGAAAGCACCAAATGTCCAGTCATAGCCGCATGCATAGCAATCTCCATTGTTTCTTCATCCCTGATTTCTCCCACCATTATAATATCCGGATCTTGTCGAAGAAGTGCTCTTAAGCTAGCAGCAAAAGTTAAGCCTATCTTAGAATTAATCTGCGTTTGATTGACTCGTGGCATTCTATATTCAACAGGATCTTCTACCGTGCTTATATTAACTGTTGGGGTATTTAAAATATCCATAATGGTATAAAGTGTAGTAGTCTTACCGCTTCCTGTCGGTCCAGTTACCAAAATCATTCCGTTGGGCTTAGTTACCTCTCTGTGGACAATCTCCAGCGCCTCTCCCTGAAGCCCCATCTTTTCCAAAGTTAATCCTTTAGCAGACTCATCCAATAAACGCATCACTACTTTTTCTCCATCAAATATTGGCAGAATATTTACTCGAAAAGAAATTTTATATTCATCATTAACTATTTTAAACCGTCCATCTTGAGGGAGGCGATGTTCATCTAATTTTAAATTAGCCAAAACTTTTATACGCGCAATGATTCCTGACATTATTTTTCTCGGCAAGGTCATAGCGTCATGCAAAATACCATCAATACGATATCTCACTCTGACTTCCTTTTCGTCTGGTTCTATATGGATATCACTTGCAGATTCCAAAATAGCATGTTTTATTAAAGTATCTACCACTCGTATAACCGGAAGATCTTCCGCTTCTTTGGATAATTTTTTGTCAGAAGATTTGTCTATTTTTTCTGCAATAGCTCCTTTAGTTATATTGCCATCTTCAGTCCCTGCCCCAATCATATCGCCAAACTCTGCCTTTAAACTTTTTTCGTATTGTTTTAAAGCATTCGCTATGCCCTCTTCTGTAGTAAGACAAGGCGTGATTAAAAGACCTGTTTTCTTTTTTATAAATTCTATGGTTTGCAAATCATCCGGATTCAACATCGCTACTTTCAAATTGCTATCAGATTTGTCAAAGGCGACTATTTTATATTTTTTAGCAATTGGCTCCGGTATAATCTTCAAAATCTCTGGCGCGATTGTCTCTTTGCTGATATCTACAAATGGATTTCCTAATATATAAGCATACAGTTTGCCCAATTCTTCTTTGGAAATAAGCTTCTTTTCCAAAAGCAAATCACCCATTAACTTTTTTTCATTCTCCGCCAATTCAAAAACATCCTCAATTTCTTTTTCATCCAAAATTCCGCTATCTAATAAAAAACTCTTTAATTGTTTATTGTCTATTCTCATTATCGTTTGTTTTTGTTTTTGAAAAAATTATATATACGCAACTCGAATTTACGAAATAATAAACCGAATGACTCGAATAAATTTTTAAATAAAATAAGAAAAATTCGCATATTCGATTCTTATTCGAAAATTAGAGTTATTCGCCTTATACTATTTAGACAAAACTTCTTTTATTTTTTCTACTATTTCTTTTATCTGATAATCACCTTTCACCAAATAAGTGGTCGCTCCCAGTTCTAGAGCTTTTTCTATATCATCCAAGCTGCCCAAATTGGTTAGCAGTATAAAGGGAATATTTATTTTTTCTTTATTATCTCGCACTTCTTTTAAAACTTCAAATCCATTTTTTTTAGGCAATATTATATCCAACAAAACAATATCCGGCTTAGAATTATTAATCAGCGCTAACCCTTCTTCTCCGTCAGAAGCTACACTGACCAAAAACCCTTCTAATCGCAGAAATTCTGCCAAAACGTTTCTTAAACCCAAATCATCCTCTATTATCAACACTTTTTTATCTTCCATAGGATTAAATTAAATTATTATGTATCTTAAATTATTGGCAAGGAAAAATGAAATTCACTACCTTCTCCTTCAACGGAATGAAATCCTGTCTTTCCACCGCTTCTTTCGATGATATTTTTAGCAATATAAAGTCCTAGCCCTGTGCCTCCTGTTTCTTTGATAGCCGCTTCTTTACTTCGATAAAATTTATCGAAAACTCGAGCCTGTTCATCTTGTGGGATGCCCATCCCGTTATCTTTTACTGAAATCAGCGCCTTTTTATTGTCTCGCTGAACCTTAACAACAACTTTCCCATTTTCTTTGTTATATTTAATAGCATTTGATATAAAATTATCCAAAACCACTTCTAGCCTCTTCTCATCTCCTACAATTTTTGGCATATTGTCATCTACCAATAAATCAATTTTTATTTTATTTTTCAAGGTCAACGCATTATTTTTATCTACCACCTTTTTTACTAACGTTATTATATCAATTTCATCTTTTCTGGTAAAAAAATTATTCTGGTCCATCCTAGCTACATCGAGCAAATCATTAACCATTCTCGACATCAGCGCGTTAGAAGACTCTATATTTTTTACGATTTCTTTTTGTTTTTCACTCAAACCCTCACTGTGTTTGGATACCAAAAATTCAATATCCCAGCTTATTCCAGTTAATGGAGTTTTTAACTGATGAGAAACTATCGACACGAACTCCGATTTCATCTTGTTGACTCTTGCCAGTTTCTCCATGCTCTGAATTATTATATTGCCAATAGTTAAAATAAAAATAACCACTATAGATTCAGCTATTATCAAAAATTCTGGTGATATAAATTTTCGAGAAACAAAAAAAACAGCTGTCATAATAAAAATAATAGTAAAGCCCAAAATCATAAGCATAACTCCTGGAGTTTGCCAGATACTGACTCCCAAATTATCCGCTTGCTTTCTTATATTAAAATCATTAATTATTCCTTTCATCAAATATTTTGAATTTAAAAAAATTATCCAAGACGTTACTAATTATAGCACAAAAAAAGATAAATAAAAATCAACTTCATAAAGTTGATTTTTATTTATCTTTTTTATAATATAATTTTATTGATTTATATTATATAATTCCAAAATTCATGAAAAATGTCAGTACCAACAGAGGAACTAGCGACAACAGAATTGAAAATCTCCCCTCTTCGTTATGGTCTGATTCAAAAAGATCTTTATTCAAAGCTGCTTTTAATTTTTCCATATATTTATTTTTGTTTTTATTTTTGAATTATTTAAAATAAGGTGGAATCTTGAGTTTTTATTTAAAGATTCTTATAAATCAATCGACCTTGATTTAAAATAAAAAATGAATCCTCACCCATGAGAATTCACCCTATTTCTGTAAAGTCTTTATTTAACCTTACAAATTCATTATACACCATTTTAAACAAAAAGTCAAATAAAAATCATTTTGCATATTAACATTTAAACTCCGCCAGCTGGCGGATTAGCATTAAAGCCCTAGAGGTCATCAGTCATCCGTAATCAGTCATTAAATATATTTTACCCCGATGGCTAATGACTTTTGACTGATGACTAAATTATTACTTTATAATAATCTTTATTCCCAAATTCCAATTTAATTCGCTTCATCTATATGATGTTCTCTAATGCAACGGATTCATCTTGCTAAAACCTTTAAGTTTAATTCTAGATGGAATAGCATTCTTATTTGAATTATTAGCAAAATCCGCTCTTCTTCCTTCGTCTTTCTGAGCTTCTCTGCCGAAAGACGCCTCTGGTCTTTTATATTTGTGAACGCCTCTTATTCCTAAAGCTCTAGCCAAACCAGCTGTTTCTTTTCCATTTAACGAATCTTTCTTATTGTAATGAAATTTTCCCAAAATTTTACGCGCTTCATCTTTTGTTATCCCTCCCCTGCTATATTTCTTAAACTGTGTTGAAACTTCTTTCCTTTCTCTTGAGCTATCTAATATTTTTTCAATCTCCGGTCTTTGAAGAATTTCTTTTATTTTCTTTCTTGAGTTAACCTCTCGCTCTTTAAATAACATTTTCGACATATTTTTTTAAAATGAAAAATAATTACTTTTTTCCAACTTGGTGCAACGCGGAATGTACCACCGACATTACCAAACTAAACAGAAGCGCCCACCAAAATCCTGCCACTCTGAAACCATCTACAAGATTGCTCGCCAGAAGGACCAGAAAAGCATTGATAACCAAAGTAAAAAGTCCCAAGGTAAAAATATTAATCGGCAAAGTTAAAATTAATAAAATCGGTTTTAAAATAACATTTATTATTCCTAAAACTAAAGCAGCTATAAAAGCTACAAAAAAACTATCCACACTCACGCCGGGAATAAGTTGGGCGCTAATAAAAACTGCTAAAGTCATCACTATCCAATTAATTAAATACTTCATATTTTTTATAATTTATTTTAGGACTTACGCGTTTGAGTTGTTTCAAGTATAGTTTCTGAAAAATATTATTTTTTCGAACTGCCGTGCTACTGCGAAAGGCGAGAAAAAATGATATTTTTTAGAAACTTTGAAGACTAATAATATTCAAATGCGTAAGTCCTATATT
This sequence comes from Candidatus Moranbacteria bacterium GW2011_GWF2_35_54, assembly GCA_000990945.1. GTDB lineage: Bacteria > Patescibacteriota > Minisyncoccia > Moranbacterales > UBA9337 > UBA9337. Next base: position 546 of record LBQR01000018.1, on the reverse strand, counting down.
TATTAACTTTTATTCAAGCACTTGCTGAGCCATTATTCGCTACCAGTTATTGGTTGATTGCTATTTCTTATTAATAATGATAACTTTTATTTTTATTTATGGCAATTGTGCGATAAATTTGCTCAACTAAAATTACCCTTACCATTTCATGAGGAAAAGTCATTTGCGACAAACTTATTCTAATTGCATTTTTATAATTAAAAATTTCCCTGCCGAACCCTAAAGTTCCGCCAATAACAAAAATTATGTGCTCTGTTTCATTTTTAAATAGAAATTGAGAAAACATTTTTGATTGAAATTCTTTGCCGCCCTCATCAAGAACAATAACTTTAGTTTGCGGAAATTTATCCAAGTATTTAATTATTTTTAAGCTTTCCTTTTCCTTTATTTTTTCCTTGTCAGAATTATCATAAAATGGCTCTGGCGCCAATTCTTCAATTTTTACACTGGCATAGGGTGCAATCATTTTTAAATATTCATCGAAAGCTTTCTTGTAATATTCTTTTTTTAATTTTCCCACGGCCAGAATTGTAATTTTAAGCATAA
>LBQR01000017.1 GCA_000990945.1 Candidatus Moranbacteria bacterium GW2011_GWF2_35_54 | reverse complement strand
AATAAATTTCTTGTAAAAAATAATGCAACACAAAAACACATTTCTTTTTTTCTTTGTGATACTCAATAATAATAGCACTCTTATTTTTTTTGTCAATAGTTGGGTTGCTCTCTACAAAGTACGAACTATACGAAATTACAAATAAGAACCACAAACCCTTCAATTACAATGTAAAATCTTTTTTAAAAACTAAGCTTTGAGGCGGTTTTTAAAGCTTAGCTTTGATAAACTTTGATAAATATAACTCAGTAATTTTTTTCACAACAACCATTTAAAAAGAGGCACCTCATAAGCATGAGAAGCCCCTAAAAATATCCGAATTTCAACCTTAATAATTTATAAGCCTTTGAGACTACCAATCCATCGATTACCATCGATTTTCCAACCATAATGACCATCTTTTGTGACTCTTCCTCCATGTCTTTCCATTGAGGATATTTTTTCAGCGACGGTATAGGCTTCTTTATCACTAGCAAACCATTCGTTCGCACCATCTACTGTGACATCGAAGCCATAGTCATTTCCTCCTCTTCTCTCTACGTAAGCTGGCATTGTTTATTCTCCTTCCTGAATATTTTTACCGTCAATTCCACTCCACTAATAAGCTTTGCAGGCTGACTAAAAAAGCAATAAATCTCCGATGAAAATATTTTAATTACTGCCGCAATATCACACTTTTATTCATTAAGGGACTTATTAAATCTTGACCAAACAAATCTTCGTGACAATTGATATACACGATGTCTTCCAATATTATTGGATCTTCTATGATTGACTTTAATTCTTCAAGTTCCAAATCAGATTTAAGAAAGTAGAGGTCAAAATAAAAACCATCCCCTCTTCTTTTATTGGCCGGGGTAATTTGGACAATTATCCAGCAGACATCTTCCTCTTTTTCAATTATTTCAAGAATTTTATTAAAAGAGATGCAACCAATTGAAATAAATTCGTTATATTTCAAACATTCTATCTTGTTCATTTTCTCCTCCCTTAAAAAATGAAAATAAAAAAATAACTATCCCTAGAAGTCATGATTTAAAACTATCTAAAATAGGAGCAGTTGTCAAACAAAAAATCTCGACATTACTGCCGAGATTTTTTTATATAAAAGATTTTATTCTTTATTTTTTGTCTCCACTTATTATCTCTTGAGCGATATTGGATGGTACTTCAGCGTATTTCGCAAATTCCATTACAGATGAAGCTCTTCCTTGGGTCATGCTTCTAAGTTGAGTAGTGTAGCCAAACATTGCAGAAAGCGGTACTTCTGTTTCAATTTCCTTGATGATTGCGGTGCCTTCACCCTTGTCATTAATTTCTTTAATAATACCTCGACGAGAATTGATATCGCCCACTACATCTCCCATATATTGTTCAGGGGCAGAGATAACCACTTTCATTATAGGCTCAAGTATAATTGGTTTTGCTAATTTAGCAGCTGCTTTAAACGCCATTGATCCGGCAACTTTGAAAGCGGCTTCGGAGGAATCCACATCATGGTAGCTTCCATCATATAGAGTGGCTTTTACATCCACCATTGGAAATCCCGCCAAGATACCATTACCCATAGCTTCCTTGATACCCTTTTCAACATGAGGGATAAACTCTTGTGGAATTGTTCCTCCTTTAATTTCATTGGCAAACTCAAATATGGCGTCTTCTTTTTTCTTGCCGGATTTTCTTTCAGCTTCTTTTTCTTCTTCAGTTTTTTCCTCTTTGACTAATGGCTCCAAGCGAATCCAACAATGTCCGTATTGTCCGCGACCTCCAGATTGTTTAATATATTTACCTTCCGCCTCAGCGTTACCCTTGATAGTTTCTCGATAAGCCACTTGCGGTTTACCAATATTGGCCTCAACTTTAAATTCTCTTTTCATTCTGTCCACCAAAACATCCAAATGAAGTTCACCCATTCCAGAGATAATAGTCTGTCCGCTTTCCTCATCAGTTCGCACTCTAAAAGTAGGATCTTCTTCAGAAAGTTTACGAAGAGCAATGGCCATTTTTTCTTGGTCAGCTTTAGTCTTGGGTTCAATAGCAATATCAATCACTGGCTCTGGGAAAGTCATCTTTTCTAAAATGATATGTCTATCCATATCACAAAGAGTATCTCCAGTGGTAGTATTTTTAAGTCCTACCAAAGCACCAATTTCCCCCACTCCCAAGAAATCAATTTCTTCGCGGTGATTAGCGTGCATTCGCAGGATTCGGCTAATTCTTTCTTTTTCTCCCTTAGTAGAGTTATAGACATAAGAACCGGATTTAAGTGAACCGGAATAAATTCTAAAAAATGTTACTTGTCCCACAAAAGGATCCGTTGCTACTTTAAAAGCTAAAGCTGCAAAAGGTTCTTCTTCAGTAGGATGGATATCCAATTCTGCTCCGGTTTTTTCATCCTCAGCCTTAACTGGGGGAAGATCAGTTGGAGCTGGCAAATAATCCAAAACGGCATCCAAAACTAATTGCACACCTTTATTGCGAAGAGCCGTTCCGGTTAATACAGGAATTAATTTTACATCAATCACTGCTTTTCTTAGAGCAACTTTTAATTCCTCTTGAGAAATTTCCTCACCTTCCAAAAATTTCATAGTTAATTCATCATCGGTTTCAGAAATTTTTTCTACCAAAATATCTCTTTTGGCTTGGGCTTTTTCCAATAATTCAGCAGGAATTTCTTTTTCTACGACAGTTTCTCCCATCGCTCCTTCAAATTCATAAGCTTTCATTTTTATCAAATCAATCACTCCACTAAATCCCCCTCTTTCTCCGATGGGAATTTGAATCGCGACTGCCTTGGGGCTAAGTCTGTCATGAATCGATTTTAGAGCTTTATCAAAATCAGCACCCTCTTTATCAATTTTATTTATAAAACACATTCTTGGCACACCGTACTTATCCGCTTGACGCCAAACTGTTTCCGATTGTGGCTCTACGCCTTCTTTACCATCAAAGATAACCACGGCACCGTCAAGTACGCGAAGTGATCTCTCTACTTCTACGGTAAAGTCTACATGTCCGGGAGTATCGATAATATTAATCTGGTGTTCTTTCCAAGTACAAGTTGTAGCTGCACTGGTAATAGTGATACCTCTTTCTCTTTCTTGTTCCATCCAGTCCATTGTGGCTTCTCCTTCATGCACTTCACCGATTTTATGAGTGATTCCGGTGTAATACAAAATACGCTCAGTGGTGGTGGTCTTACCTCCATCAATATGAGCGATAATTCCAATATTTCTTAGTTTTTTAATATCCGTAGACATGTATTTTCTTTACGAATTACGAATATTATACAAATATACGAATTCTAAATATTAAACTTTTATTTTTTTACTTATAAACTATCCAAATATATAATTTCAAAAATTCAACCATTGAAAAATTAATACTAATTACAAAATAATTACATATTTGTATATTCGTACAAATTCGTAATTAGTAAAGAAAATCTCGTAGTGATTACGCGAAGTGGGCAAAGGCTCGATTAGATTCAGCCATTTTGTGTACATCTTCTTTTTTCTTCATCGCAGCTCCAGCTTTTTCAGAAGCTTCTAGTAATTCATCAGCCAATTTGGATGGCATACTCTTTCCTTTCTTCTTTTGGCAAACATCTTTTATCCAAGTCATCGCAAGGGCTTGTCTTTTGTTTCCAGAAACTTGCACCGGCACTTGATAATTAGTTCCTCCTACTCTTTTTGATTTGACTACTAAAAGTGGAGAAACATTTTTAACAGCTTGTTCAAAAACATTCAAGCCTCCTTTTTGAGTTTTTTCATGAATAATATCAAAAGCATCGTAAACTACTTTTTCAGCTACGCTTCTTTTACCATCATTCATAATGCAACCGATAAATCTTCCAAGCAGCATATTGCCGTATTTGGAATCAGCTTTCCAGTGACTAGGAAATGTTCGTTTTCTTCTTGGCATAATTATATAATTCACTAATCTTACTCGAATTTATCACTAATTTTCTCTAAAATATAAATTTGTGATTATTCGTGAAAGATTAGGGTTGTTTTGTGATTTAAATTATTATTATTCGGCTTTCTTTGGTCTCTTGGCGCCGTATTTGCTACGACCTCTATTTCGTCCGTCCACTCCGGCAGTATCCAATACTCCTCGCACAATATGATAACGCACACCCGGAAGATCTTTTACTCTTCCTCCGCGAATCATCACGATGGAATGCTCTTGCAAGTTGTGTCCAATTCCAGGGATATAGGCTGTTACTTCCATTCCGTTTGTCAATCTTACACGAGCAATTTTTCGCAAAGCGGAGTTAGGCTTCTTAGGTGTAGTTGTTTTTACGCTTAGGCAAACTCCTCGCTTGAAAGGTCCTTGTGAATCAACAGGCTTATTTTGAAGCGTGTTAAAAACATAAGACATCGCAGGAGATTTAGTCTTCTTTTTAACTGTTTTTCTTGGTTTCTTTTTAAGTTGGTTTATTGTTGGCATTACGTCTGATTTATAGTATAACTGTCAACCTTACGATAGGTACACTACAATAAAAAATTAATTTCACTATTAAAAAAACTGCTACTTAGTAGCGCAAGATAATAATATAGAAAAGTTTTTGTTTTGTCAAATGGAAATCACGATAACATATTAACATATTAGCATTTTAACATTCTATCTTACTACCATAAGAATAATACAACCCGTCATTGCGAGTCGGTACTCCGACGTGGCAATCTCGTTATATTTAGAGAAGCATCATTGGGGATTGCCACAAAATTATGAGTACATAATTTTTCGCAATGACGATAATACTAAATTTTATATTAAAAAAAATATATACTTTATAAAAATAAAGAGAACCCGGAAGTGTAAAATTCTACACTCCGGGTCCATTACCTCTAATTAGCGCCTCAGCTCATCGGCTCATCACGTGGCGATAGAGGTGGTCATCAAACATGCCGCGGCCTCAATGGGGGTGGAAGCAATAAAATTCTTTCCGGCGTGGAAAGAGTTACCTCCTCCTCCATTGGGATTGACGGCCTCAGCGAAGTTTTTTCCGGTTACGAGTTGTGCACCACTTCCCGATGGATCGACGGGGGAAGCATCTTGTGCGGTATTAGCGGTCAAGACTGAGGACTGGGTATTACCGGCAGCATTGATTGCGAGTTGAATTTGAGTCTGCCTGGTGACGTTTGCCGTAAGGCCTTGGGTGCCGAGAATGTCCGTGTTCGGCTGAGACTGCAGGCTGGTTTGGCCGCTGACCATCGTAATGGGCGGGGTACCTCCTGTTGTATCTGTCGCCGTCATCACCGTTTGAATTTGACCGTTAATCAAAGCCTGAACATTACTGCTATCCCGGGTACTATCACTCGCGGCTGCGTTACCCACAATCATAGCGAGAGCTGTTGCCAACAGTGCAAGAATGGAAAACGTTTTTTGCTTCATTGAAACCTCCATCGTTGAGTGAACAACTTGTGAAAAAGTTTCTGCCTCTTTTGATAGTCTCAATCGCCTCCTTTCGATTTATTATTGACTATCTATTTGTTTATACGACGAACTATCCTTATCTACTCAAAAAAGTATTTACAGCAATATTATAAAATTATCATATTTATTTTATTCTTGCAAGGGAAATCAGTGAAATCATAGAACATGAATCATATTAGCATGGGGCAAGTAGCATAAAACATGTATCATATAACATGGAGCAAAGAACAATACAACAATTTAACAATATAACAATTTAGCAATACAACAATATATAAAATCTAATTTATTTTTTCCTGCGATTATCTAGCCATAATATTATAAGAGTAATTAATCCCAAAATTCCCAGATACAAAGAGACTTCTTCATTTGAAATACTACTGCCAATTTCTTTGTTATTTAATTTTACCCAAAACAGCCTTCCTACAATTACCGTAGCTAAAACTGGAAGCAAAACCACTAAATCAAAAATCATACTCTCTTTGATAATCTCCTGTCTTTGGGTGTAAATAACTCCAATGGCTAGAGCTAGTGTACCCAAAGCAATAAAGAAAGATGCTTTGCCAAAAATCAAAAAGAACAACGCTCCAAAAGGAGTAACTAGTAGCAAGAAAAAAATAATGTAAAGTGCTAAGAAAAAATTTAATCCGCCCCTGCTCATATTTTTATTTAAAAAAAATTATAAACCTAATTTTCCAGAAATATTTTGAAGTGCTTTAAGCCCCAAGGCCAGAAACTCGTCCAACGGCACATCGGCTTTTTCGCATTCGAGAATTAAATCACGATTGCATCTGGCCGCAAAATTTTTACTTTTAAATTTCTTTTTCAGAGATTCCAAACTAACGCTAGCTAATTTTTTATCAGGTTGCATCAAAGCCGAAGCGACGATTAATCCGGTCAGGGTTTCCGCTGCCACTAAGCAATGTTGAATTTTTGAATTTCTTACTTTATCTTTAAAAGCTGGAATTATTTCCATCCCATACACATGCGATACGATAGTTTCAATTAAAAACTCACTGGCGCCGTTGTTTCTCAAAATTTCCTGCGCCCGTACGCAATGTTCTGCTGGATTATCTTTTACCATCTCCCAATCAATATCATGCAAAAGTCCAATTATGCCCCACTCGTCCGCCATAGCCTCAGTGACGGCGGGCTCTTCTTCCTTATAAAATTTTTCTGCCAAAGCTCGCATAATCGCTTCCGATTCAATCATATGCAATTTAATAATTGGATCTTTTACATATTCATCCAATAAATCTTTCGCTTTTTCTTTTGTAATTCCTAATTCCATAAAAATAATGACTTTTTAACACGTTAGCATATTAGCATTAAAACAATGTAACAATTTAACAATTTTATTTTATTTGCATATTTGCATCATTCGCATAAAATTCGCGTCATTCGTATTATTCTAATATGGCCTTGATGCGACGTACACCAGAGGAACTTGATTCCTCTTTGGCAATCCTAAATTTTCCTTTAATATCCCCCGTGTTTGATACATGCGGGCCGCCACAAATTTCATTGGAGTATCCATTTATTTTATAAACTTTTACCACCTCGCCATATTTATTTTCAAATGCGCCTTCTGCTCCTTGAGCACGAGCTTCATCCAAGCTCATCTCATTCATTTCTACTGGCACTTTTGCATTAATGGCACCATTCGTAAATTCTTCTACTTGTTTTTTTTCTTCGTCAGTCATTTTTTGGGGATGCGAAAAATCAAAACGCAATCTCTCGCCATTAATATTTGATCCTTTTTGATGCACATGCTCGCCTAAAACTTTGCGAAGTCCCGCCAGCATCAAATGCGCCGTGGTATGCAAAGCAGTTGTTTCTTCTTTATTATCGGAAAGTCCACCCTTAAACATTCCAGCCGAAGCAGTGCGAGATAAGTCTTGGTGTTTTTTTAATTCTTCATTAAATTTATCTTCATCAATTCCCAATCCTTTTTCATCTGCGATTTCTTTAATAATTTCAAATGGTAAGCCAGATGTTTGATATAAATAAAATACAAAAACTCCATTTAATTTGATATTTTTTAAAGCATTATCCATTTCATCAAATATAAATTCACTCTCACCTAAACTTTCCTTGATTTTATCAAATTCTTTTTCATTTAAAGGTTTCAATGGACTTAAATATTTTTTAAGATTCTCATTATAGTATTTAAATATTTTTTCAAACGGAGTGTAATCTAGATAACGCTTAACAAAATTTTCTTTAAGTTCAATCAAAGAAAGGTTTTGTTTAAAGTTGTTATCTCTAATAAATAACAATACTTTCCTTAATTTTTCAACGTCATTTTTTATTGATTGTATATAATGCTCAACTCTTTCATATTCTTTTATTCCAACATCCAAAGTCTTTCTAAATTTCTCTTCTTCTTTTTGCAACTCTGCTAAAACTTTTTCATTCAATACTTCTGGAAATACTTCTCCGTACATTCCTTGAACAACTTTTGCAATCTCAACTGTAAAATTATTATTAATTCCCAAAAGATGGCCTTGGCGAATGGCGCGACGAATCAAACGACGAAGCACATACCCTCTCTCCGTATTAGACGGTTCAATTCCATCAGCAATAATAAAAACACTAGCTTTAATGTGGTCAGCGATAATCCTCATGGATTTCATGTCTGTAATCCAACATTCTGGCATTTCCTCAAATCCCAAATCACCTTTTGTAAAAAGATATTTCTTTCCAGATAGTTCTTCAATTTTTGAAATAATCGGCAAAAATAAATCCGTGTCAAAAACATTTTCCTTACCGGTTAAAACTGTAATCGTTCGTTCCAATCCCATTCCAGTATCCACATTTTGCTGTTCCATTTTTTCGAATTTCCCCGGAGCAACTTTATTAAACTCCATAAACACATCATTCCAAATTTCCATAATCCGAAATTCGTCCACCCACTCTTCATGAGTTTTTCCGGTCAATTCCCCTTCCTCTGGTCGCACATCATAAAACATTTCACTGCATGGTCCGCAAGGTCCGGTTTCTCCAGCTGGTCCCCACCAATTATCTTTAGCCCCCAGAAGAAAAATACGAGAATCACTCTGGGCTTTTTCATTTTCACCGCATACCCCCGCTTCAATTCCTACTTTTTTATATTGTTCTTTCCAAGTTTCAATTGATTCATTATCTACTGGAGAATTTTCATCACCGGCGAAAACCGTCACATAAATTTTTTTTGGATCAAGCCCGAGCCATTTTTCATCAGTTAAAAATTCAAAGCTCCAAGCAATGGCTTCTTTTTTAAAATAATCTCCCAGCGACCAATTCCCAAGCATTTCAAAAAAAGTCAGATGGCGATTGTCTCCCACATCATCAATATCCCCAGTACGAATACATTTTTGACTATCAGCCAATCTTTTTCCTTGAGGATGAATTTCGCCCATCAGATAAGGTACCAATGGATGCATCCCGGCGGTCGTAAAAAGAACAGTTGGATCATTTTCCGGCACCACTGAAGCCGAGGGAATAATAGCATGCCCTTTTGATTTAAAAAATTCTAAATATTTTTGTCTGATTTCTTTAGCTTGCATAAAAATTTTTCTATTAAAATATAAATATATTAATTTTTTATTTATTAGAGATCCCCGCATCCGCGAGGATGACAAGACCATCGGATTTGTCATCCTCGAAAGTAAAATTTCTTAGCGAAGAATGAACTATAGAAATTTACTTATCGGGGATCTCAATATCTTGTAATAATTTAACATTTTAACAATCATAAATTCCCAAATTCCTAGATTCCTAAATTCTCGAATAATTTCTACTTAATCTTACTCTTCAATTCTCTCAATTCACCAGAGCTCAAAAATCTTCCCTCTTTTCCAATTTCTCTACTTACCATTGCAATTACAGCGTCTACTTCTATTTTTTTACTTTCGAAATCTCTTTCGATGTTTCGCAAATTAGATTTTTGATAATCCCGAAGAGTTATTCCCTTGCTAGAGGCAAACGTTTCTATTTTAGCTTTAATTCCCATATTTTTATTAATTTTAACCTGTCAGTCGCGACTGACGGGTTGAAATTTAAAATTCTAAATTTAAAATTTCTCCCTCACATTTCCCTTATCTGAATTTCCAGTTTTTTAATCTCCCTATCCATATCCCGCATTTCGTCCTGCCATTTTTCTTTCCCATGCTCATTGCTTTTCATCCGGGCTTCTATATCCCCTGATTTATCCTGCATTTGATTCATCTCCAGCAGGGCTATTTTCTTTGTTTTGACTTTTTCCACTAAAGTGCTCTCCAATTGCAATATTTCATTTTCCAGCGCTCTCATTTTTCCTTTTTTACCTTCCAATTCTTCCAGTAATTCATTCTTATCTTTGGCCAGATATCTATTATCCAAATCCAACTTTTCAATTATGGCTCTTTTTTTCTGATGCTCTTCCTTGAGCATGATTAATTCTCGAGTCAAAGAAGCTCGTTTCATTCTTATTTCATCTACGCTCATTCCATCAGTTGATTGTGTATTATAGCTCATAATTATATAACTTAAACAATTATTCCTCCACCCAAAACCTCACCTTCCTTTGAATAAAAGACTGCTGATTGCCCGGAGGTGATGGCTTTTTGAGGTTGATCTAATTTTACTTTATAAATTTTATCCGCTCCCTCTTTCACTTTCACTTCACTTATTATAGCATAGATTTCTTCCGTCCGATAACGAATTTTAACCTTTGCCTCCAACCTGTCACTCGCGAGTGACGGGCTTAACTCCAAATTAATCCAACTCACATCTTTAATTTCAAATTCATCTCGCCATAGGCTTTCTGTGAAATTATTAGCTACCACTAAATTATTATTAGCCAAATCTTTTTTAACTACAAAATATGGCCCATCTCCTCCCAAATTGATTCCTTTTCTCTGTCCAATCGTGTAGAAATGCAAACCCTTGTGCTTACCTAAAACCTTCCCTAAGTTATCCACAATTTTTCCTGGTTTATTAGCAAGTTGTTTGCTAATAAATTTATTGAAATCATTGTTTTATGCCAAAATTATTTTCCTCGGCAATTTTTCGCACCTCACTTTTTAGATAATCTCCCAAAGGAAAAATAATTCTACTTAGTTGGTCTTGCGTCAAACGATAAAGAAAATAACTCTGATCTTTGCTATCATCCCTCGCCTTCGACAAACCGAAACAATCATCCTCTCCCCCTCTCTGACCGCGTGTCGCCCTTAGCTTTAGCGGTGGCGCAGAGGGAGAATTAAAGAGGAGGTGTGGAGAATGATCATTTGTTTTTAATTCTAAATTTAAACTTTGAAATTTGTTTGTATCTTGTATCTTGTATCTTGTATCTTGCTTTCCCTGTTCCATGCTCAATGATTCATGTTCCATGACTCTTGCATAATGACCTGTAGAAATATAGCTAACACCTCTTCTATCTGCTTCATCAATCAAAATCTTAAACTTCATCTCAGGATTACAAAAAACACACGGGTTAGGAGTAATTCCTTTTTTATAATCAGCTACAAATTTATCAATAATTTCTTTTTGGAAAATTTCGCGTGCATCAATTTTATCAATTGAAATTTTTAACTTATCAGCAATTTTTTTTGCCTTTTGAAAATCTCGCTCACTTTTTTCGCCACCAATAAAATCAATAAAAACTCCGCTCACTTCATATCCTTCTTTTTGCAACAGTAAAGCCGCCACACTGGAATCCACTCCGCCAGACATTCCTACTAATATTTTTTTATACTTCTTTTTCATATGCGTTAATTAAATCGAGCTCTCAATTGTCATTTCGACCAAATAAATTTCTGTACTCAGAAATTTAGAAGTGGACCGCGTGTCGCCTTAGCTTTAGCGGTGGCACAGAAATCTCAACTAACATTTTAGACATCCAACGGACTTTTAATTTTTCGTAGGGCTGGATTAGTAACCTTGGTATAAATCTGCGTCGTTCGGATATTGGCATGACCTAATAATTCTTGCACATATCTTACATCCACTCCGTTTTCTAATAAATGCGTAGCGAAACTATGACGAAGGCAGTGGAAAGTTGCCTCTTTCTTTATTCCTGATTTTCGCAGAGCGTTTTCAAAAACTTTTTGGGCTGTCCTTTCAGTCAATTTACCACCCATTTGACTTCCAAACAAATATTCGGTCCCCTTTTTATCAACTACCATACTTCCTATGCTTTCTTTTAGCTTTTCAGGAAAAATAGTTATGCGGTCTTTGTTGCCTTTAGCGCCCTTGATGTGAAGCACTAATTCATCTATACACACATCTTTGATTTTTAAATTAACCACCTCGCTCACTCGCAACCCACATCCATAAGCCAACGCGACTATCATTTTATGCTTTTGATTATCAATTTTGGAAATAATTTTATCAATCTCAGCGCGAGATAAAACCACAGGAAGTTTGCTGGCAGTTTTTGCAAATTTAATATCAATATTCGTATTAGATTTGTAAATTTCTCTATAAAAATATTTTATTGATTGGAGATATAAATTAATAGTCTGCGATGATAGGCCTTTAGCTTGTTTCTCCAATAAATACTTCTTTATAATTTGAATATCTGGCTCTTTTTTAATAGTCTTAATATGCACGAAATAATCTCCCAGACACCCCAAATAAGCTTTAATTGTCTTTCATTTCATTTTCGATTTTATCAAATAGCTCTTGTAGATTCATAAAACATTTGTTAAAATAAAACTATTAGAAAATATTGTATTTATATATTAACAAACCATCGCATTTAATACAATATTTAGTCAACTATGCGAAACAAGTTTCGCATATAAAAGAGTTATATGAAATTTCAAATCCCACCACTATGAAAAAAGACAAATTAAATATAGATTCCTTCACCAACATGGAAGGTAAGAATTATAGAAGGTCTGAGATGTTGGAAAAAGAAGAAATAGGAACTTATTTTTCAAAAAAAGGATATGAAGTTATTGAATTGCAACAAATCTGGCGCCATGTTCACGGAAAGTTGAAAAAAGATAATAAAATTTTCTTCTTAAAAATGGCATCTACGCCTGACATTGGAGAGAGAACGCAAAATGAAACTCTGTGGAATAATCAAATTGGAAGTTTGATAGAAAAAACGGGCGTTGATTATTTTGATGTCCCGCATATTTATGAAACAGGCGAATATGAGGGAAAATTTTATTATCTTTCTACTCATCATGATGGCGCCATGCTCGCATCCAAAAATCCACCGAGCGTAGGAAATTTGGAAGAATGGATCGATAAAATAATTAAATCAAATTTATTTTTTCTTTCTTTGCAAAGACAAGACTTGAATTTTCGCCGAGATCAGGATTCAATAAGCTCGCAAGATAAGTGGGATGAATTTTTCCAGAGAGTTCAGAGTTGGTATGAAGAAGTTAAGGAGCATCAGTTGCAAGAAATTTTTGATGAAGTTAAAAATCTTAGGAGCACATTTGAGCCAGGTGTTAATCATGGCGATTTTGTTCCTTGGCACATGATTCAAGAGGGTGAAAAATTCATCCTCATTGACGGCGAGCATGCCAGTATTCAATCACCGAGGTATTACGACGTTTGTTATTTTTATCATAGATTGTATACAAGTGCGCAGAATCCTGATTTGGCGAAAATATATCTCGGCAAATTCAGAAATCAACTATCAGAGGAAGAAAAAAATAAATTTGATTTATCGATAAGACCAATATTGGCAACGAGAATTATCGGTGGATTTTGGGATGCGAAAACTGATGGACAAGAAGATGTTGCATTTCACAATAAGCTCAGAGAAGATTTTTTGAAAAATAATTTATTTTAATAAGGAGGGTGGGATTTGAAACATCATATAACAAAGAATATCTGGCTCAAAAATTTCTTACTTCTTATTTTTACATTAAGGAAAAAGAAATTTTCTCGACCCAAATTCATTTCCGCTACGCTGCAATGAACTTCAGATATTCTTAACGTTAGCTGAAATATTTTTTTGTCTTTGGTGGTATTTTTAAGATTTGTGATTTGAATAAGGACAGAAAATTTGATTTTTATATTTTAAAGAGGGGAATATGGAAAAATATTTATTTGAAAAAACCATGCAAACATTATTTGAAGATATTACAAAGAATTTTGAGAAATCAGGTGAATTATCAGCCGATGTCGCAAAATTTTTAGAAATGCATGGTTGTGCGGATACTGTGAAACATGTCCATGATGTTGCGCAGGAAGCAAGAGAATTGGCACCTCGTTTTTTGGAAAAAGCAGAAGATGCATTTTGCGCTGGCTTGCTTCATGATATCAGTGCTGTATTTCCGAATGAAGATAGAGTGAGAGTTGCGACTGAACTAGGCATTGAAGTTTTGCCAGAAGAAAAAACGTGTCCAGCCATTCTTCATCAAAAAATTTCAGAGGTCATGGCGGAAAAGATTTTTGGAATTACTGACCCAAATATTTTGAGTGCCATGGGTTGCCATACTACTCTCAAGGAAAATGCATCGATTTTAGATAAAGTTGTTTTCATTTCTGACAAAATAATGTGGGATCAAGTGCATAGTGCACCATATCAATCAGATGTTTTGAAGGCTTTGGAAATTTCCTTAGACGAGGCGTGTTTTTGTTATTTGGATTATTTATGGCAACAAAGAGAAAATCTTGCTGTTGTACACCCATGGATGGCAGCCGCTTACAAACAATTGCATGATTCACTAGGAAAATAAGGATTTTTGAATTTTGGGCATTCACCCCTGACCCCTCTTCCCAAAATCCAAAACAAAAATGACCAACGGAAATGCCCTTGTGGTACAAATTTTCTTTTAGAATAACTAAAGTTTGTACCAATAAAATAGAAGACAAAAAAATACATCAGCTAACACGGCATATCTGGCTCGGAAAATTGACACATTTATATTTTAAAGGAAAGTCAATTTCCCTCGACCCAAATTTTTGTTTCTTCTTTTCTTTTGTAATATAATAAGGAAAAGAAACAAAAACTTCAGATGATGCCGATACGTTATCTGAAATTTTATTTGCCCTTAAATTTTATTTTTTAATAGCCCTTTTTTGAAATTTTTTAAAAATAAAAACCCCCGACAGAAACTCGTTCCATAAGGGGTTGGGTTGTGAGGCGATTTGGTTTAGGCTATCAATCTCTGAGCCAGTTGACCAGTCCTGCAATGCCCATTCCCCACACCATGTAAGTAACTTTGTGGGTGATTTGCGCGAACGGATTAATCTCCTTGAAACTGATACCGACGAGTTGGTCGATTGCAAATGTAACAACCGAACCGAGAACGATTGCTCCGAAAAAAGCTAGATACTTTTTCATTATTGCCTCCTTTGGGGTTTTTGGAATGTACTGATGACGCTAAATTAGCAATCATATGAGTATAGCAGAAATCTAATGTTATGTCAAGCGTAATTTTTAAAAAATTTCAAAAAAGGGCTTAAATTAAGGTATTTTAAGGGCAAATAAAACATCAGATAACACGGCACATGCGGTTCAGAAATTTCTCGTTTTTTAGACTTTTCCATTAAGGTGTGAGAAATTTCCTCACCCAAATTGCGCTGACGATATGGCAAGTTTAGTGATATAATTAAGATAAGCGATATTTACAAATTTAACCAATAATCCACGGCGCAACTTCGCATGTGCCGATACGTTATCTAAAACCTGCGCTCGCTCGGTTTTACATAATGCGATGAAGTAGACTTGGGCTCGCGATTAGTGGCTTCAGATAACTCCAGAATAGACGGCTAACAATTGTGGTATCCAAATCTTACTCAAGGTTCGGAAAAAAATTATAAAAAACTTTCTGTTTTTTAATTTTTCCCCTCACCTTTCGTAAGACTTCGTCTATTCATCGCATTATACGAAATTTTATTTTTTATGATTGAATATTTTCAAATTCTCGATAAGATCAAGTTGTTGCTTCTTAGGGGCAAAAGTGCGAGTTTCGGGGATTTAAATTTTTCTTTTTCCGATTCTTATATTGAAAAATTGGCCGCTTTGTTTGATTCAAAATATTGCCTTCAACTTTTTGCAAAGGATTCTGAAAATGGTGAAATTGTTGGCTATGTTGCAGCGGCTGAAAATCTCGAAAAGGATTATATTACAATCGTAGAATTATTTGTTGAGCCAACTTACCAAGGAAAAGGAATTGGCTTGGTCTTGGCCAATAACATTATTGAGTTCGGAAAAAAGAAAAAGTCAGATACCACCGTCAGAGACGGTGGCTTGATAAGTAGGGCTCCGTCAAACGGAGTTGACCTTCTTTATCACCTTGAGTTAATTGTTAATTATTCTGCTATTTGTTAGTTTCTACTTTCTTCTTCCTCTTGTTCTTGAATATATTTCTTTACCTTTTCTAATTCATAACCTACCGTTGATACCCAGTAACCTCGTGCCCAGAAGTTTTCTCCAGTGAAATTTCTTTGTTTACCTGAGAACATTCTGGCAGCTGCAATGGCACTCTTGCCTTTCATGAATCCTACTACTCCGGCAACTGAGTGTTTGGGTGGGATGGAGATGCAAAGGTGTACATGGTCGCTCATAGTTGAGCCTTCCAGAATTTGACATTCTTTTTGCTTGGCCAGCTCGTGGAAAAATTCTCCCATTTCTTTTCTTCGATTCAGAAAGAGAACTTTCTTTCTTCTCTTGGGTATAAATACTATGTGGTATTTGCAATCCCATTTCGAATGAGATAAACTTTGTATTAGATGAGACATGATTTTTTTGTTAAGGTGATGATCAAGCCACCTCTTACATTTTATCATGTCTTTTTCTGTTCTCTAAGGAACGGTCAAACCTTTTCTAGTCTCACCAGTAAAACTGGTGGATTACCTACTGGTATTATTTAAAAGGTGCGATGACACAGACTGAATTTGAAAATATTCCGGCGCAAAAGTTGTACGAGAAAATTGGGTTTGAAGAAATTAATAATCCTGAGTGGAAAGAAGGAATAACGTACAAACTTAATTTTGCGCCGCATAAAAAATAAAACATCGTCTAACACGGCATATCCGGTTTCGCTACGCTACACCCAAATGCTTCGAACTTCGGATGATGCCGAAACGTTATCTAAAACCTGCGCTCGCTCGGTTTTACATAATGCGATGAAGTAGACTTGGGCTTCCTCCAGAGGCGGACGCGGCGCGATTAGTGGCTTCAGATAACTCCAGAATAGACGGCTAACAATCCAAATCTTACTCAAGGTTCGGAAAAAAATTATAAAAAACTTTCTGTTTTTTAATTTTTCCCCTCACCTTTCGTAAGACTTCGTCTATTCATCGCATTAGGCGAAAAAACTAAAAATTTCCTCTCTATTTTGAAAAAGAATTTTTGGCAAGTTTACTCGTTAGCAAAACGTATTAACAATAAGCAATATGTATTATCTATTATCTTTCTGGAGTTTTTTAAAAGAGGAGCCTGCATTCTTTGGATCTGTAGTTTTATTCCCAATTATTTCCCTAATTTACCATTTGTCAAGTACAGAAAGAAGGATAAAGGCTTCTCGCTATCTTGCCGAGATCAAGGGAAGAAAAACTATCGGAATTAACGGTCCGAAAATAGGGACTGTTACTGGCATCATCATACTCATACCTGCTACGACTATACTAATTTTTATTTTAGGGTATCTTATTGACATATATTTGTACAAGAAATAATTAAGTAATTTAATAAATTTAACAAAAAATAATTATGAAAGAAAAAAAGCAGTCCGCAAATTGGTATATCGCAGCAACGCATTATTTAACAGCGGGGTTCGCAATTCCGTTTGTTATTGGTTTGATTGTCGGAATCCCAGTATTTTTAATATTGGGCAAGGATGAAATATTGCTGTCCAATGCTGTAAATCTTATTTCTGCGCCAATAATCGTCTGGTTAGGTGTTATGTATTCTGCTAAGTATATCAATAAGACATATTTGATAAAAGATAGTCAAAAAATAATAAACTTAGCCACGATTTATCTTGTTATAATTGCGGGAGGTCTTAATATGCGTTCTGCAATAATGGATAATTTTGACGTTGTTTCAATATTGGGCATTGTAAGGGTTGTCGCCATGGCTATAGTGTTCTATATAACAAGCAAGAAGTATATCAAAAATACTGATGAGCTGGTTGTGACTCAATAGCAAAATTGCCGAAAATTCTTTATAATTAGGAAAGGAAATTTTTAGTTTCATCGCCTAACAAGGCATATCCGGTTCAAAAATTTTGCACTTTATAATAAATTAAGGAAAGCAAAATTTTCTCTCCCAAATTTTTCTTTCGCTACGCTACAGAAAAACTTCGGATATGCCGAAACGTTATGTGAAATGCCTGACAATTTTTTTCAGTAAATTCAAAGCCATGATTATAAAGGAAATAATACAAATAGGTAATCCGATACTAAGCCGTCCGTCTAAATTTGTTGCCAAGATTGGTGCGGAAGAAACGCAACGAGTAATAACTAACTTGGCTGATTCGGTGCGGCATCACGACCTAATTGGTATGGCAGCTTCTCAGATAGGCGAAAAGCTTAAAATATTTGTAACCGAAGTTCGCAAAACTAAATATCGCAATCTGCCTACTGACAAACTTCGTGTATATATAAACCCTGAGATTGTCTGGTCGTCTAAAAAGCAAGTCGTGATTTATGAAGGCTGTGGAAGTGTTGCCTACGCTAAGCTTTTCGCTCCCGTCCGCCGTCCTGAAAAAATAACAATTGAGGCTAATGATGAAAATGGCAACAAATTTAGACTCGATGCTAGTGGCATGCTTAGTCGTGTAATTCAGCATGAGTATGATCATTTGAATGGCATTGAATTTACTGAAAAAATAACTGACATGAGGAAGATTATGAGTTCGGAGGAATATAAAAAGATGGTGGGTTTAAAAACGTAAAAATTGTCAGACACATCGCACAACACGGCATATCTGGCTCGGAAAATTGACACATTTATATTTTAAAGGAAGGTCAATTTCCCTCGACCCAAATTTCGCCACACTTTTATATTTTTATAAGGAGGTGTCGAAACTTCAGATGATGCCGATACGTTATCTAAAACCTGCGCTCGCTCGGTTTTACATAATTTTGCCTTTGTAGTGCGAGATTGAATTTGTCTAGTGCTTGTAAAAAAGTTTTTACGATAAAAATAGTTTGTAATTTACTGCGTCGGCAAAACATCGTCTAACACCAAATATCTGGTTACACAGAAAAGAAAAACACAAATATTCTTTGACATTTTTAATAGCCCTTTTTTGAAATTTTTTGAAAAAAAGAAGGCCACCGATTTCTCGATGACCTTAACTGGGATCTGCTTCTCGTGTTCATGACTTTTTCCTGTACATCAGGAACTGTGTCAATAAAACGGCGGAGAAAATCACCCCAAGAACATCCGGCACTACTATGTACCACGACTTAATTAGTACTGCGTAGCAGGTTCGTGATACATACACGCTGAGTGGCAATAATACCATCAAAAAACTCAGCCCACACCGTTGTTCTTTGTGGTTTTTACGTATTTGGCTTGGTAGAGCGATGACCACCATGATGATCGCCAAAACCATTGTTGCTGTACCAAACAGACTTTCCATGTGATTTTCTCCTTTTCGATTTTGTAAAGAGCAGACTCCGCCAATAGCGAGAATCTACCCTTCTTTGTTAGAAAAATAGACTCATTCACCATTAACCGAATAGTATAGCATTTATTTCTACTTTTGTCCAGCGTAATTTTCAAATAATTTTAAAAAGGGCTTAAATTAAGGAAAATATTTGAGATTTTCTTTCCTGTTCCACCCAAATTGCGCTGTTATTAAACAAAATTTAGTGATATAATTAAGATAAGAGGATACTTGAAGTTTTAGCCATTAAACACGGGCGCAACTTCAGATATTCGGAAACGTTATCTAAAACCTGCGCTCGCTCGGTTTTACATAATAAAATTCTTTCTTTTTTCTTTTTTTAAATTTGCTTTTTTAATAATAAGGAAAAATAAGTTTTTTATCTATTTATATAGGGGAAACCTGCCTACCGGCAG
>LBQR01000016.1 GCA_000990945.1 Candidatus Moranbacteria bacterium GW2011_GWF2_35_54 | reverse complement strand
TTGTCTGTCTTTATATTGGTATGCTTATTCAAAAATCCGGAAAATATACCCTCCGTATATCTCTCCAATTTAAGCGCCAATGATCTAGCTCCATCCATATTTCTCAAAACTTCATAAAGATCAGACATGGTAGGAAAACTATTTGGCTCCAATAAAGAGAAATTCGTCTCTTCGTTTATATCTCTAATAGCGTAAGTTTCTCTAATAGCATTGTCTAAGATAGAATTTTCTTCCGGAGTAAGATTTCCCAATATCAATCTCAAAAGTCCCACTAAATTAGCGATGGCGTTTCTTAAAATGTCAGCTGAATCTTCATCTTCCAATGCTCGCGGTAAATCGAAAGGATTAAGATGGTATTTGGAATTGAGAGATATTTTTATAAAACTCCCTCCCACGGTCTCAGCTAAATGTTTATATTCATTTTCCGGATCAATTATTATGACATCTACTCCCAGCATCATTGATCTTATTATTTCTAACTTAATTGCATAACTTTTCCCCGCTCCAGACTTGGCAAAAACTACCATATTAGCATTTTCCATTTCAAATCTATCAAATAAAATAAGACTGTTATTGTGGCGATTAATACCGTACAAAACTCCAGAGTTAGAAGATAATTCAGCTGAAGCAAATGGAAAGATAGTCGAAAGGGGGGATGTATTTAAATTATTAGCCACATCCAATCTATCTTCTCCAAGTGGCACGGTTGAGGCTAATCCATCTTCCATTCTAAAACTGGCTGGTTTTGCATAAACCATTTGCGCTTCCAGCATCGCCTCGATACTATTGGAAATTTTATTTAAATCCTTAGTACTTTCTCCAAATATAGTTATATAGATTCCTACTCTGAAAAATCTCTCTGTTCCTTCTTGAAGTTTTGTTCGCAATTCTTCCGTATTTTCTAAAGCAGATTCCAACATCGGATTTCTAACTTTTCCATCTTGGGCTTCGATGTTTATTCTAGATTGAATTTGAGTAGTAGTTTTCAGCAAACCCTTCAAAACTTTGCTACTATTTATCGGGTGGATAAAAATTGAAATATTTACCGGATAATCTATATTAATTATCGAGGAAAACCAATTCACGCTTAAAAATCTAGGGAAAGCCATGATAAAAATTGTTTTAGAAAAAGTATCACCAACTTCAATATGACTCGGAGAAACTCTAAGAGCCGAGGGAGATATTAAATCTTTTACCACCGCTACACCCTTTCTGTATTCATCCTCTTTCATTAGAATCGGATCTCTTTGATATTTTTGATTTTTCTGATTTAAAAACATAAATTTATATTTTAATTTTAAAGGCTAAATTTAAAGTTTGAAATTAAATTTAAATGAATAAATTTTAATTTTGTGCTTTTTTCTTTCTTTTCTTTTTCTATTGTTATTATAATTTTTATCCGTTTTAAACATTTAAAATTTTAGCTTGATTTCAAATTTCAAATTTCAAATTTCAAATTCTATTGGTTATTTTTTATTCAAAATCCATTGCGTCTAAATCCTTTATCGTAGAATTTGAATAAACTGATGGATTATAAGAAGAATACAACAATTCAATTAATTCCTCTGTGTTTAAGACAGTTGCCCGAACTCCCAAAGAAGTCAAACCCGCGGAAATCTGGTCTACTCTTTGCCATAACTGATTCTTGTATGTTTCAAAAATTTCTATTGTTTCTTCGACCTGCTGCTTTGGATTAAAAAAATTCATTATTCTATCTAGAAAACCATTTTCTAAATTTTCAACAGGGAAAAAAGGCACTACCAAATAAAATTGCTTTGTCATTATTTGAGATACTTCTGTTAAATCTTTGATGAAATTCGAATATTCAGAAATTTGCAATCTTAACAGCTCATTGGTTTGAGTTTTCCTTTTCTTTTCCAATAATTCCAGATAGGGTTCTATGTTAAGCCTTCTCGAACTAATCATAATTTGGATAGGAAAATCCAAAGAATTAATAAAATTTTGATAGCCTCCGATTATCGCTTCCTGCTCGTCTGCTGATTTTAAATCAAAATTTATCGAAGAAACCAAAAAAATCGCCCGTAACGACTTATTTTTTAAAACCACCAAATCATTCTTTACTTCTTCTACGTTAACGTATTTTTGCGTACTCGTTCCCGCGTCTTTCTGTTTTTTATTTTTTGAATGCATCAATTCCATAATTTTAATCTTTTTTATTTATTTCTTTTAAAATATCCGGCTCGCTGTCTAATATCTTTGATATATCATAAATCTCTTTTTGCCTTAAAATCTTCCTTTCTATCGCTTTGCCTGCCACCTCTCTTTTGTAGGTTTCCTTTTCATTTGAAGGTTTTGCATTTCTATTCCAGACATATACCTTTGGTTTAACAAAGAAGAAAAACATCGAACCCACAAATTTACTTAGAGGATATCCGTAGGGGCGATAAAAGGCAAATGCCAAAAATATTACGCCAATAGGTATGGCAGTGATGAAGAAAGACAGCTTATTTTCCAGCACAAACCAGACTACAAACAAGGTCGCCGCCATAGCAAACAGCCACAATAATTGTTTGGCTGTCAGCGGCCCAACTATCCTGTCTTCAATATCTATAAATTGTGGAACATTATAATGCATTACGTTTTAATTTTAAATTTTACTTACTGCCAGAGCCTCTCCCTCTTGTACTCAAGGGGGAGATGTCCGATAGGACAGAGGGGGTTTCTAAATTTATTCAAACCCCTCCTCCCTCCGAGCGCCTCTCCTTGCTCCACCGCTAAAGCTATGGCGACACGCGGTCTAAGGGGAGGAGGCGTATCTAATATTTTCATTCCAACGGTTTTATCTTCCCAAAAAAATTATTCCATTTATCATTTTTTGTCTTTATTCCATTGTCAGGAATATTCTTCTCTTTCTCTACTGGCAATTGCTGTGGTGAGGTAAACTTTACGCTATCATCACTAATTTCAGCTGGCGCAACTTTATCCATCTCTTTGTTAGCCTCTTTAACTATATCATTATCTTCTTTCAAAAAATGCGCGCTTCCCAAATCCCAATTGTTGCCCCGCACATGCCGTATAATGCCTTTCTTATCTTCTGATTTTTCTGCTTTGGAAATTCCGTTTAGCGAATCATCTCTTTCTATTCTCAAACTTTCACTTTCTTTCGGAGTTACGTCTTGAAAAAATTTTATACCCCCATTGGAGACTTGCGTTGATTCTTTTTTGTCAAATTCTTCTCTTTTTTTATTTCCAATTAGAAAATCAAATCTCCCTTTTTTCTCGCTAGCGTTTTCAACTTTTTTTGGAAGGTCAATATTCTTTAACTCTGCGATTTTTTCC
This sequence comes from Candidatus Moranbacteria bacterium GW2011_GWF2_35_54, assembly GCA_000990945.1. Lineage (GTDB taxonomy): Bacteria > Patescibacteriota > Minisyncoccia > Moranbacterales > UBA9337 > UBA9337. The sequence continues at coordinate 10,600 of LBQR01000016.1, read as the reverse complement.
TGGACTTGTTTGGCAATTATTTTATCTTCTTCCTCTTTTTTGTCTGTCTTATTGGAAAAACCATCCAAAAATCGCCGATTACTTACTACTGGCGCTGAGCCCTTATCTTCCAGCTTAGTTATTTCCTCTTCTTTTTTAGTCGCCTCTTCATTCTGATAATTTGTTTGATTGGCTTGTGGCTTATTATTTGTTATTTCTTTAATGAGAAATTTATTTTTGTTTTCCGCAGGCATTAGATCAAATACAATTTCTTTTTTATCGATATCCACCTCCAATAAAAATTCTTCATCCAGAGATTTCAATATCTTGGATAATTTTTGCCGTTCCGTGGCATTTAATCCTTTAACATTCTTACTATGATAGAGGTAGCTGCTTCGTTTCATTACATCTCTGTTTCCCGCCCCTACAACACTGAAGTAATCACCAATCCAATTTTCAATTGTTGGGCTAAATGCTTTGCCTCCTGTTTCCAAAAAAGCACCAGTTAGGTGTTGTCTTTTGATTTCGGGATATTTTTCCATTGCCCGAGCAATTGTTATCTTTTCTTTCTTAACTGTAACTTGAGGCTTAACATCTTTATTTATAATTCTATCAATTATATATTTAGCAATGCTTTCCGCTTCTTCTTTTTTAATCTTTGACTCTTTTTCAATTACATTGGCAAAGTCTTCCAGCTTCACTTCTGCGAAATAATAACTGCGGATTACCCGAGCGATGGGAGCCATTTGCAATAATTCCAAATTATAGTTTCTCCCGATAGCTTTTATCTTTTCCGAGGTTTCATGCGATAATAACTTATCCTTAACAGCTTCGGGCAACTTTATAAATTTATCTTGTCGCTCCACTATTTGCTCAAATGTTTCATCGTCAGGGTTAAGAGTAACAAAAACACAATGAGGAGTCGTGCACAACTCTATTTTTTCAGATTCTTTAAATTGTGAAAATTTAACATTCATCATTCTTTATCTTTAAAAATACACTGAACTATAATTATACAATTACTACATTAAAGCTTGTCCTTAATACCCCAGCTTTTTGACCATTAAGTCTCTTTTGCGTTTCATTTTTTGCTGCCAGAGTCAAATCATTAAAGGACTTCAATACTGCATCTTTTATTATTGTTGCGTCGGCTGTTTTTCCTTTTTTAGTCAAAGCATCTACTTGTTCAGATACTGCCTTCCAATCTTGATTAGCATAATCTTCTGCTCCGAGTTTGCCCATTTCCTGTTCAATAATAAGTTTCTTAATTTCTCCAGGATTCATATTTGCAGCATTTTGATTTTTATCCTTAAATTCCTGTAATTTTTTAGCATCTTTAAGTGTTGTTTCTGCTGTATTAACTGCAACTAAGTCCATTCTTGCTTGTTTTGTCTTTGAATTAATTGCCTTTCTGAGAGAATCGTCTTTATTCTTGTCCATAAATTCGTCATACGTCTTTTGATCCATGTCTTTATCTTCAGCTAAACGATAAGCAGCAGCTGCATCTCCTTTTTTTGCCAAATCTTTGAGCTCATCTGGCTGAGCCAAATTTTTCTTATATTCCTCAGCTCGTCTCTTTATGTCTTTTTCCTTTGCTCCTTTAACTCCTATTACATTTCCTATTTTAGCAGCGCGTGCCTCAGCTTTAGATTTATTACCATCAGTAAATTGAGCCCATCTTGCTTTAGCCGCTCCAGGAACACCTGTCGCTACAGCTCCCGACCAAGCCGCTTTCTGTCCATAAGACTTGATATTATTTCCTGTCTTCTTAGCAAAATTCATCGCCGCCCCAGAGGCAGCGCCTCCCATATCATTAGAAAACTTAAGACCCATCCAAAGAAAAATAATTCCAACTATATGTAATGGAATCGTTGCCGCTTCATACTGTGTTTCATTGCCTAATTCACCTCCTGCAAACAAAACACTTACCATCATTAGAAAAAATGCTAACATGGGTCCCATAAAAGCATACTTTAACATACTGTCCCACCAATCATTTGATAATTTTTGAGTACCGGGAAAAAACGCACAAGCAAATCCAATTGGAGAAAGAATTACTAATACAATAAAAGCAAAAGCTCGTATTAAAAGATTAATTGCTAAAGCAGCTAGTGTTACAAAATATAAAAACACAAGTATTATACTAAAGATCAAGCTACCTGTTGTATCCATTGAAAAAAAGCTCGCTTCATCATAAGTTTGTTTTACGGTTTCTCCAAATTTAATAAATTTACTCATTTGGGCTGATTCGCTTATGGCTTCATCGGACCCAAAGGCAGCGTCTAATAAAAATTCCATCGCTGAATTAGAAAAATCAATTATAAATAACGCTATTGGGTAGCTAAAATTAACCAAGAGAGCCATTACTATCAGCATTATAATTATTTTTCTTATGTGATATTTTTCTACTTGAAAAATTGTTGCAAAAGCTGAAAATAACAAAAGCAACATAAAAAACATATTCAACATATCTCTAACTACCGCCCAAAGCTTATAAACCTGACCAGTTCTAATCAATTCTCGGAGAGATTCAACGGATAATGCAAAATCCAACATCCCTCCAGAAATCATTAATAGCTGAGAAATTACCCACAAAACAGAATATAATAAACGATTAAAAGCCCATAGCACAGCACCTCCTATTGTATCGCCCGTAAAATTTACAATTTTTTCAGTGGTTGAACCCTTATATCTACCTTTAAAAGCTTTCACAAATTCAGTCGTAAAATCACCATCCGCTGCCTCAATATTATTTACATTTAAATTCAAAACAATAACGTTATGATCTATTTTAAATCCTAAATTTAAATTCCAAACCATCATTCCAAAAACCAAAAACAAACCCATTCTAATGAAGGCTTTTTTGGATGGTTTTTTCAGTGAGCTTTTTATTCCATTAATCAATCTCCCTATTACTGAGTTAGGAGATTTAACGAAATTATTCTCATTTTTTTTCATCAACAAATGTTATTGATCCGAGTGTAAGTCCTAAAGGCTTACCTTTATCTAAAACCTATATTAAAGTTTTAGCAAAGTTGAATCAAAAAAATAATTTTTGTATTTATGTTATTATAACCTCAACTAAAAGAAAAAATAACTACATCAAAAAGAAATATTTTTTCTAAGTATCATTATAACAGAAATTTTAAAATATACAAAACTTTTTTTAGCTAGAATATTTTTTGTAATAAAAAGAATTAAAAACTTATTGATAAATTGTCAGAGATTATTTTCTTGATAACTAATAACATTATTATTTAAACACAAAAATAACTGCCAATTAAAATTAACGTTTTTCTAATTTAAAATAAGAGAGGCTAACGAATATCTAGATATTCGTTAGCCTCAAAAAACGCCGATGCTAGTGAGTCTGGGGTACGAATGTTCTGCCCATAGCCTTGTGACTCTTCCTTTTTTCAATAAATATTGCCCTGCAATATCCCCAATATCCTATCCCTAGAGATATAACAAACAATACAAGAGCTACGCTGATCGTGGCCGCGAATCCTCGAACATTATTGAGTCCCCAAAGGTTAAACAACGCGACCGTGGTAATCCATATTCCAGCAACTAGAATTACCGCGCCAAAAACCATGATAGCAATTCCAGACACCGTCTTTTCCCCTTTGTCAAAAGACCGGCTCAATCCTTGAGCAAGAAACACCACAGATGTAATGGACATAAGCAATCCAATACCACAAAGTACTTGAAATGCAGTTTCCGCTGTCCCTTGAAAAGCAAGCACCGTGTACAAAGATGCCAAATTAAAAGCTACAGAAAACACTAGCGATAACGCTCCGACAACAAACATAGCCTTTCCATTACTTGCTTTCATCATAGCGGTCTCCTTCATGTTGTTTTTGACCTTGTTTGGAAAGAACTAACACTCCGCTCTTTTCCGTTTTTATTCTACTCTTAGCATTGCATAAAATAACAATTTTGTCAAGCTTTTTGCGCTTTTTATTTGCGCTTTTTATTTTGCGCTTTTTATTCACAACACCCTAAATAAAAAACAGCCTTCTTGGAAAAGAAAACTGTTTTGTAATTCTATTATTTTATTTTTTACTTCCGAAAAACTGCAGTACCCCTACTACCATCCCCTTCGTCAAAAGTAAAGTGTCACTTCAGTCGCACGTGAACAAAACTGACACTTTTAAATTTAAACAGTACATAAAGTTAAACTTTTTTTCTTGCGATACTATTGATGTAGCTTTTTGAATGTTGTGGCGTCAGATTTAACTATCTGGCGCCCTTTAGTTTTCAAACTCCATATAAATACTATCTTTAATTTCCACGAAATAATTATTTTTATAAAAATTTACCAGCCAATCAATTCCTGGTTCAGTAGCAAGGCTAATATTTCTTACATTATTTTTTAATGGCTATTTTTTGCATTTCGCCTAATCGCTGTTTCAATTAATTTGTCTAAAAAATTAGAGAAATTCATCCCAGCTGCTTTGGCGGCCTGAGGCGCAAGGCTCGTAGCTGTCATGCCGGGGATAGTGTTGATTTCAAGAAAATATAATTTATTATCTGACGCGCTCCAGATAAAATCCGCCCTGGATAGATCTAAACATCCGACTGCTTTAAATATTTCAACTGCATAGTGTTGGACTTTGCGACGCACATTCTCTGGAATTTTAGCTGGACAAACTTCTTTAGAACCACCTGTTTCATATTTAGCTTTATAGTCAAACCAGCCAGAAATTTTTGGAATAATTTCGATAACAGGAAGTGTTTTTGGGGATTTATCGCCCATTATTGAAACGGTCAGTTCACGCCCTTTCACGAATTGTTCCAGAAGAACTTCATCTCCATATTCTAAAGCTTTTTTAATCCCAGAAACTAATTCTTTTTTGGAAGTAGCCAAACTTGTACCCACGGATGAACCAAGTTCAACTGGTTTTATGACAATTGGAAATCCTAAGTTAGCGATGATATTTTCTATATTATATTTTTTGTTTCTAAAAATCACAATGTCTTTAGCAATTTCCAATCCCGCATCCTTAGCAATGATTTTGGTTTTGCGCTTGTTCATAGCTAAAGCGCTAGCAAGCGTTCCTGAGAAAACGTAAGGAAACCCCAGCATTTCAAGAGCGCCCTGCAATTTGCCATCTTCCCCGAATGTTCCATGCACGATGGGTAAAACTATATCAATAGCTGGAAATTTTTCTGGAAGTTTACTGCCATTTTTAAAAGAAACACTATTTTTAACTCCTCCTTGACTATTGGCTTTTTTCAAATTATCTTCCAAATATTTTTGACCAATTTCACCAACTAGCCAATACCCATTTTTAGTAATGGCAATAGGAATGATTTCGTATTTATTATTGTCTAATGCTTTCATCACTTGACTGGCCGAACGCAAAGACACCTCGTGCTCACCGGACTGTCCGCCGAAAATCAATGCAATTTGTTTTTTGTTTTTAGCAGTTTTTTTCATAAATTTACGTTAATAGTTTATATAAATAGTAATCTAATTATCTAATTATTGCAATAATAATTATATATAAATTGATCAAAATTAAAGCGGTTATCTGGAAATGATAGCCGCTCAACCAAGGTAAATATTTACCCATTAAGGTTCTATGTATGAATAGCAAGCAGATTTTCCTTTAACGAGAGCATCCATTTGATTGCCAAAATTGAAATGCCATAGTTCGGGACCATAGCAAGTAAAACTTTTGTTTATCATCGAAAGTAGAAGCGTCGTTCTATTCCGGCATATTTTCGCATCGTTTCCAGAAAATCGCTTCCTTTTAATTTTTAGATGATAAAAAGCTCCAGCTTCTTCTTTCATCCAATCAAAGGGTACTCCCAAATTCTCGGCCTCGCCATCCTTATAGAGCCAAACATCTACAGCGCCGCCCGTCGAGTGTGGGCTTGGGTAAGACGGGTCGCTCGTTGGCCAGCTAACATAGGTGCGATTGGCTTCAAAGGTTAGCTTTTTTACTTCAGGAGAAAGATGGTTATAACACTCTCTTATGTCTTTCGTGGATGATGCATCATTAAAGTGCTCCTGGAGATCAAAATTTTTCACTGTGAACAATCTCATGTAATACCAGAAGAGATTTTCTTGTAACTCAAGTGATCTCCATCCATCATAGACCATTAGATCAAAACCTTGTAATTTCAAAAACTCACGAGTATGCAAGATTTTTTCCAGGACCTCTTCGCGTAGACTGGCTGAATGAATGTAAACAGCTTTTTTTATTCCTTTATTCGCAAACACCCACAAGCCAAAAAACAACTTCTTAAAGAAAACTGTTTACAATATCAATTCTTTTATTTTTTACTTCCGAAAAACTGCAGTACCCCTACTACCATCCCAGTCGTCAAAAGTGTCACTTCAGTCGCACGTGGACAAAACTGACACTTTTATTTTATTTTTTTCTGCTTCAGTTTAATTTTAAAAAGGTATCATCAAATGACGACTGTCAGAAAATGCCACCTTTTATTTTTTTAATTTTTTAAAAACAAACTTTTTAATTTTCTCTGCAGCGTCGAAAGCTTCTTCGGCATCTTGCCAAGAAAATTCCTGCATATCGTCTGGGTATCTGCTGGTAATATAGAAGTCATTTAATATCACAGCTTCTTCTTCTAATTCTTTAAAATCAATATCTGTTTTGATTATTAATTTTAATAGCTTAACCACGTTGTGAATTTTTGGGAATCTTCCTTCTTTAAAAACAAGCACTGCTTTAAATAATTTTTCTGCCATTTGTTGCGCCAAAAAACACGCTCCGCCAGGAGTTCCGTCTTTGTGTTTTAAAATAGATTTAGCATTCAATTCATCATCGTAAGCCTTTTTAAACCACTCTTCCGTAACAAGTTCTTTTGGTAAAAATTTATCGCTCATAAATAATATTGCCTTTATGAATAATATCTTCTATAAAAAAATCCTCCAGAGCCAATCGTTTTTTTGTCTCAAGGGGAGTATAAACTAAAATATCTACTGCAGGAATATCTTCATTAAATAATATTCTTTGCACATCCCTAGCTCGATCAATTTTTCTTTTATTGCTTTTTTTTATAATAAACAAATCAATATCACTGTCCTTGGTGGGCTTGCCCCAAGCATAAGATCCAAAAAGAATAATTTTTTCGGGTTTGAGCTCCCTAGCGATTTTATCGGCTATTTTTTGGATATCTTTATTTGTATGTTTTCTAACCATCATATTTCTTATATTTTAAAATATAACTCTTCCAAAAAGAATGTTTTTCTCACATACCAATTATAACAGAACTTTAAAAATTCACAAAAAAATTAATTACTGTAAGCTTATTTGAAATTTAATAAATAAACCCTTTTATCACTCGGCTGTTAGTCGCGATTACTCTTTTGCTAGTTTTAGCCCAACCTTTGTAGTTCATTTCTGAAATAGTAATAGTGCCTTTGCCCACTGATTCTACAATAGCTACATGTCCCCACCAGGACTCCGAGCTAACCATAATAGCGCCCACTGCGGGAGCTTTTCCTGTTTTGTAACCCCTGGCCTTGGCATTATACAGCCATGTTCCGGCATTTCCTCCCCACGGGACATATCTTTTTTGCGCTACATACCAAGTACAATACCCATAAGGGAACCTATGTCCTGCCCCTCCTTTGCCATCTAATTTTTTAGTTCCTGAAATTTTAGGATCACCACCCTCTGGGGTAGCATAAACTCGCCTGTCAATTACCGTAGGACTTTCTACGACTGGAACAGGGATTTCTTTTTGTCCTCCGGGAATAACAATTTCTTGTCCCTCCTTTATTTCTCCATTAGCTGGAATGTTATCGTTAAAAGAAATTATTTTTTCTTTTTCAGCTTTATATTCTTTGGCGATATCGTCCAAATTTTCTCCTTTTTTTACAACATAAGTTAATCCCGCCACAGGTAAAATAAATATTTTGTCTCCTGGTTGTATCTCATCCACATTTTCAATATCATTAGCCCAAAGGATTGTGTTGGTGGTTATGCTGAATTTTTGCGCAATAGTGCTAACCGTATCTCCATCTTTAACCAAATACACCTCCACACCTCCATCTTCTTCCGGATCTTTCAGAACCGGGCTTGATGGAGCACTCACAATCTTTCCGCCCACGGCAGTAATTTGATTCAGATCATCTTCTTTAAATTCTGGATCAACCGCTCTGCTTGCTACAGAAATTGGACTAAGTTGGGATTTCTTAGTATTTTCCACCTCTTACTTCATTTCTATTCCCATTTCGCCACTGTCCGCTCAAGAAATTGCCTGCTTGGCCACCAGAGGCCACATTATTAGTTGCCGTAACCAGCATAGCGCTAGAAACAACCACCGCCAAAGCAGAGTATTTCCTAAAAAGGTTTAATAATCTAATAGTTCGATGCATCTTTACAAAAAGAGCAACTTTTTTTTGTAAGCTGTAGAGCTCTGTTTGAAAATTTTTACTTTTCATCAGGATTCTTTTGAAAAATCCTTTAAATTGTTTTTTGCAAATACAGCAAAAACCCTTTCTTTAGCTTAAATTACTAGAATTTTGCCCTAAAAAAGCAATTTTTCATTAAATTTAAGCTCTAATTTTTATAATTCCTTTGTTCAATGCTTAGGCCTCAAAGTCAAAGCGCTTATCCACAGCTTATTAACAAGATTTGTGAGTTATCAAGCTTGTCAAACTTTTGGTCGGACGTGTCATTTCGACCAAGTAAATTTATGTACTCATAAATTTATGCGCGGAGAAATCTCAACTTTCTAATTTTTATACATGAATTAAACGTTCTGGATGTCCAATGTCTGAGATTTCTCCGCTCCTATATTTTTGAGTACAAAAATATATCCGGTCGAAATGACACGCTAAGAGATTATTGTTATATTGGCATGTTATTTTGTTTTAATGTTTTATTGTTTTAATGCTAATATGCTTTCATGTTTTAATGTTAATATGTTAATATGTATTCATGACGCACAACCATTTAGCATCACTTAGCAATGACTTTTTAGAACATCTGGAGATAGATTTAAATAGATCACAAAAGACTATTGAGAACTATAATCATTATCTAGAGAGGTTTTTAAATTTTTCAAAAATAACTCAAGCCAAAGATATTAATCTTGATTTAATTAAAAAATATCGCCTTTATCTTAATCGATTAGAGGATAATAAAGGGGGGAAGCTTAAGAAAATAACTCAAAACTATCATATTATTGCTCTACGCAACTTTTTGAAATATCTCGCCAAGCAAGATATTGTCACTCTTTCGGCGGAAAAAATAGAAGTTGGCAAAAATCCCCAGCAAGAAATGATTTTTTTAAACTTTGACGAGATAGAAAGAATTTTAAATGAAGCCAACAAGTCAACTCTGCAATCTTTAAGAGATAGAGCTATTTTGGAACTACTCTTTTCAGCTGGACTGCGCGTCTCCGAGCTTTCATCTTTAAATATCGAACAAATCAACCTTAAAACTCAAGAATTTAGTATTATTGGAAAAGGCTCTAAGATGAGAGTGGTCTTCATCTCTGATTCGGCCAAAACCGCTCTGGAAAAATATTTATACAAAAGAGTTGACATTGATCCGGCTCTTTTTATCCGCACCAATAAAATCGGCTTTAAAAAAGAAGATGATTTGCGCTTAACGGCTCGCTCTATCCAAAGAATAGTAAAATTCTATGCCAAAATGGCTGGAATTATTAAAGATGTCCACCCTCATACTTTCCGCCATAGTTTTGCTACTGACCTACTCGCTAATGGCGCTGACATCCGTAGCGTTCAAGCAATGCTTGGACATTCTTCCATCACCACTACTCAAATTTATACTCACGTTACCAATCAGCAACTCAGAGATATTCACAAAAAGTTTCATCGAAAAAAATCTTCAAATTAGTTATCTCTTACCTCTCCCTCTTGTATTCAAGGGGGAGATTGAGAGGGGGTTTGCTATTTTTATTTACTAAAACATTATATATTTATGCTAAATTTATTAGATCAACTCAACCCTTCTCAAAAAATCGCCGTCACTACTACTGAAGGTCCGGTTTTAGTTATCGCCGGAGCCGGCAGCGGTAAAACAAAAACTCTCACTCACCGTGTAGTTTATTTAATTCAAGAAAAAAACATTGCCCCGCACAATATTCTTGCAGTAACTTTTACCAATAAGGCTTCCATGGAAATGAAGGATCGCATCATGAAATTACTGAGAGAAAGCTCTCAAAAATCAAATGGTTTTCCGCACATTGGAACTTTTCACAATATTTGCGCTAAGATTCTCCGTAAAGAAATTGACAACTTGGGTTACAAAAAAACTTTCAATATCTTTGATGACCAAGATCAGCTCACTCTAATCAAAAGAATCTTTAAAAATTTAGAAATAAACAAAGACCAATTTAATCCCCGTGGCATTTTAAGTATTATTTCTAAAGCCAAAAATGAACTAAGGAATGCTGAGATGTTTGAACTTGGTGCCAATGGTTATTACGAAGAAATCGTCTCCAAAGTTTACAAGCGCTATCAAAAAGAATTAAAAGAAAATAACGCCTTGGATTTTGATGATTTAATCTTTTTGACTGTTACAATTTTTGAAAAATTTCCCGCTATTTTAAATTATTATCAAGAACTATTCAGATACATTATGGTAGATGAATATCAAGACACCAACCATGC
>LBQR01000015.1 GCA_000990945.1 Candidatus Moranbacteria bacterium GW2011_GWF2_35_54 | reverse complement strand
AGTAACAAAATGAAATCGGAAATTCAAGACCTGGTCAGAAAATTTGATCCAATTTTTTCGGTTGAAATGAGAGAAGTTGATGGCGTAATAATTATCAATGTGCCAGAAGGTAAAAGCAAACCCTATTCCACCAGTGGAAAATTTTATCTTCGCCAAGGTGCCAACAGCCAGCAACTTTCCAGAAATGAAATTAGAGATTTTTTCATAAATGAAGGAATAATTCATTTTGATGAGGCGCCTAATCAAAAGTTTGATCTCGAAAAAGATCTCAGCTTGGAAGCTTTCAAAAGTTTTTTGGAAAGAGCTAAATTAAAAACAAAATTAAACCAAAAAGAAGTCTTGAAAAATTTGGAACTATTGGAAGATGACGTCATAAAAAATGCCGGAGTGCTACTTTTTTGCAAAAAAGCTTCCAGATTCATGAGAAGCGCAACCATAACATGCGCTTTATTCATGGGCAAATCAAAAGCAAAAGTTATTGACAGCAAGGAGTTCGACTCAGATTTGCTTGCCAATTATCAGGAAGCTTTCGGTTATTTGAAATCAAAATTAAACACGGAGTATATAATGACTGCTGGTCCTAGGGAGGAAATTTTGGAATTGCCAGAAAAAGCTTTGCGCGAAGCCTTGCTAAATGCGATTGCTCATCGCGACTATTTTTCTAATGCTAATATTCAAATTAATATTTTTTTAGACAGAGTTGAAATTATTAATCCAGGAAACTTGCCAGGAAATATTAAAGTATCTGATCTATATAAGGGAAGTTTTCCCAGAAATAAGCTTTTATTTGGACTAATGCAAGGAATGGATCTGGTTGAAAAAATCGGATCTGGCCTGCTGAGAATAAATGAGCTCATGGATGAATATCTTTTGCCACATCCTAGAATCGAAACAAGTGACGTACTGTTCGGCATCACTTTTGAGCGTCCCGATCTTCAAAAAATGAGCGTAGAACATTTGGAAAAGGTGGGAGAAAAGGTGGGAGAAAAGGTGGGAGAAAGATTAACAAATAACCAAAGAAAAATCATTGTTTTGATTGAAAAAGATGGAAATATATCAATAGCCAAGATGTCTCAGCGAGTTGGTATTGCTAGAAAAAATATTGAAAACAATCTAAAAAAACTCAAGGAAAGGGCTATAATTAAAAGAATTGGGTCGGATCGAGGTGGGTATTGGGCGGTTATTGAGAAATAAAAAATCGGAGAAGAACTCCAGTAGAAAGAAAATTCGTAATTATGAATCAGGGTATGAATAAAATAATATCAATTTTAATTACCATAATAACCGCCGGTTTTTTGTTGGCGCCGGGGTTTGCGAGGGCGACAGATATTTCAGCGTGCCAAACAATTAGCAGTGCTGGCACATATGTTTTGCAAAATGATGTCACAAGCAATGCAACTTGTTTTGCAATCGGAGCTAATGACGTCACGCTTGATCTTGGCGGGCACACGGTGACCTATGACAATACTCCACCAATTTCAGTTGTAAACGGTTCTTTTGAATCTTCTGACATGTCGAGCTGGGATTTGTCAGGCGCTTCCATGACAGTAAGATCAGCTGGGGCATATTTGGATCGCACTGTTTATGATGGAAACTATGCTTTGAAAATCCCCGCCCCAATGACTTCTGATCAAGTGATCACCACCAGCGGATCATATGCACTTAGTGCCAACATGGCATATTCAGCTTCAGTCATGATGTGGCAACCATATGACGTGACCAATGCTGCTAATTCCGACATTCATATGTCCATTGAAATATTAAATGCGGTTGATGACTCTGTTTTGTCTGCAGCTGACTCCCGAAGTGTGCAATCGCAATACACCACTCGAGGTTTGCAATATGTGCACACTGTGTATACCCCGACAAATGCCACGAATGTGAAAATTAGATTGAAAGTTACAGGCGCCCGCACGGTGACAAACTCTGGCACAACTCCTTATGGAGCTTTCTATCTTGATGATGTGAGAATTCAACAAACAGCCTCATATGGAATACAAAGTGGAGTTGTCACGATGAATGGTGGCTGGGCGAAGAGAGTCACAATCAAAAATGGCACAATTATCCAGGGTCAGGCACACGGCGATTTCTCCCATGCGATAAATGTGGCAGGAGTTTTGCCACAAGACGTTTTGTCAGCTGAGGTTGCCAATCTTAACATCACAGTTTCTGGCAATAGCACGAAAGCCGTGTCAGCATCGTTTATAAATTCAGGTAGCATTCATGATTTGCATATCAGTAGTGCGGTTGATACGATCGAAGTTAGAGATCATTATGATGGTGCCTTGATCCATGTGGCAAACGGCAGCGCAGTTGGCACGGCGGGTGCAATTTATAATAATGTGATAGATTCCGGAATTCAGACGGGTATTTTTGTAAATAGACCGCTGTCTGCAGCGACAAGGCCAAATATTTATAATAACAACATCACGCTGCAGTCGAAATATACAAATGATTTTGCCATTGCAGTTTATGGAGGCTATGGCGCCAATGTTTATGGCAATACTATAAACTGTGGAAATGGATTTAACTCATGTCGCGGCGTGCATCTGGAGGGAAGCGACGGCGGGACAGTGAATAACAATATTATTGGAGTTCATTATTTACCTAACAACCAAGAATATAGTGGCTGTGGCGGATGGGCGTATGGGATTCAAATTGAAGGCAGTATTAACACTGAAGTGTATAGTAATACCGTCACAGCAAATGCAGATCAATGTGGTGCGATTGCTTTCAGATATTATGGACCAGATAGCACCGCACCGCAAAATAATTCAGTCCACGACAATATTTTCAATGCGCTAGCTGTTTCTGGCAGTAGCTCCATTGCTTCTGTCATTGGCGTCATCCAATCATTTTCACAAGCTCTTTCATTCACACGAAATGTGCTAACCACAAATAGTAATTGGTTGCAACTTGGTCTTGGCGTGACAACAAGTTTGGATAGAAGTTTTACAATGGACAACAATACTTATCAACTTAGCTATCCCAAGGCGATATCTTATTATCCGTTGACCGATCAAGCTTACGCATATGCTCCTGGTGATTATGCTGCTCGGAATGTTACGTTGAGCAATAATATATATGGCGATGCAACAGTGAGAAATGATATTTCAACTGCCCAATTCAGAACTTATTATTCCAGTTATGGCATCGACCAATATGCTTTCAATATTGTAATTACGGAGGCTTCAAGCGGGGACACAGCCCCACCATCTTCGCCAACAGGCTTAGGTGTAATGTGATGAAGATATGTGGGGCTTTAACATGTATTTTTTGATAAAAAAATGCTATAATTTGTGCATGGTATTATCTAAATTTAACATTTATAAAAATCTGTGGAGTTGCTTTGTGGTAGCCTTTTTTGCTATTGGTTTTTTTTCATTTGCAGCCCATGCTCAAGCAGCAACGCAGGTGTATTATTCCGTCGGACAAAACACTACTGATCATTCTAGCGGTGGAGATGTTTCCATTACTTCGGGCGTCGCAACTTTTACAGTCGCGCAGACCGCGACCAATATGGGCGTGGGTGACAAATTGACCGCAGGAGGCAATTCCTATTATATCTCTTCCAAAACTTCGACCACGGTTTGGAGTGTCGTGACCAATATCGGGGCACTACCAACTGATTTGGCTTTAACATCCGTAACTTCAATTACTCATGTCTTCAGTTCTCTTAATACCGCTATGACTGGAGCAATAGGTGCATTATATCTTAATACTTCAAATTTGGTCACAGGAAATTATCAACTCAACATACCTTGTTATTATGATTCCACTGTGGATTCGGCAGAGGTAACCATATCAGGATATTCAACAGGAACAAATAATTACATCAAAATTTATACACCCATCAACACATCCACCGAAGCAAACACCTCGCAAAGGCATCAGGGGAAGTGGGATAGTACAAAATATACACTAGGAGGGATGGTAACTTCTCTATCACTTTTTACAGATAATATAAAAATTGAGGGCTTGCAAATCAATCCAACAAGGTCAAGTGCTGGAGGTAGTAGGGGCATCATTATTGCACTTATAAACCCAGGATCCAATATCCAAATAACAAGTAATATTATTCAAGGAAGTTATTCGGGAGGGGCGAGCTCTGCGGAGGGAATTTTTGTGAATGACATTGATGCTGTGGTTAAAATTTCCAACAATATTTTCTATGGATTTGCTCTCGGTGTAAATTCTGCCTTCTATGCGATCAATGGTTCCGGAAGTAGTAACGTTTATTTATATAACAATACAGCCTATGGGAATTACAATACTTTTTATAATACTAAATATGCAAAAAATAATATTGCCAATGGGAACACTATTGATTACGCTGGCACCTTTGATGCATCATCGGCAAACAACCTTTCCCAAGACGCAACTTCTCCAAATGTAGAATTGCGAAATAAAACTGTTTCTTTTTTTGATGCTACCAATAAAGATTTTCATTTGGCGCAGACAGGTACGATGGCGAGAGGCGCGGGAGCTAATCTTACAACCGATACTAATCTTCCCATTACTACTGACATAGACGGGCAACTGCGAAATCCTGTCGGCGCGGGTTGGGACATTGGCGCCGATGAAGGGACGGTAGAATTTAGCCCGACGGTGATGCAAACTGGGGGAGATTATTCCACGTTATCTTCTTGGGAAACTGGAGTGCAAACTGATTTAGTAGCAAGTACTACTAGAATTTTTAGCCATGGTGGAATAACTGGTACAGTGGCCGATAACGCCTCAGTCACGGGACTGACTAGTAATGCCACGGCCACAGTAGTGCATGCCAGCGCTAATCAAATTTTACTGGAAAACATTTCCGGCACATTTGCTAGTGGCGAAACCGTCCAAGTGACGGCTGGAAATAGTGTGGTAATTAGTGATAATGGTAATCCTGCTTCGGCTGTTGCTAAAATTGACGGAGCTTGGACGGCTGCTGATACGACGGCGGTAACGATTGATGGTTGGAATACAGGGGCAGATAATTATATCAAAGTTTATACAACGCCCTCAGCTAGGCATCAGGGAAGATGGGATGAGAATAAATATAAGTTAGAGCTTACTGGTAACACTGATTATTTAAGAATTTTAATTAAAAATGTTTGGATTGATGGATTGCAAGTAAAAAGAATTACTACTCAAAATTATGGAACTATTTCCGCAGTAAGCACTTGGGCGGGAAATAAAATTAGTAACAATATTATTAATGTTGTTGATAATTATACTAATGCAAACAGAGGATTATATAATGGTGCAGGAGATAGAACACCTAGTTATTTTTGGAATAATATTATATACGGAACTAACCTTGATTATGGTTATAATCAAGCGGAAGCTTATGGGTATTTGTATAATAATACAGTGATCGGCGCTGGCATTGCTGGTTATTTTTCAGGCTGGCAGCTCAGAATGACAGTAAAAAATAATATTGCTCAAGATTGTGCAGATGGATTTAGCTCCCCAGCCTCATTTGGTGCAGGTTCTGATTACAACATTTCTGACCTTGCCAATGATGCACCGTCTCCATCTTACAGAAATAATTTAGTAAAGACTTTCATCTTACTCAATCTGATACAGTTGCCAAAAACTTTGGCACGTCGCTCGAGAGTGACAGTGCGCTGGCATTTAACACTGATATTGATGGCAATACTCGTAACACTGCCATTAATACTTGGGACATCGGAGCCGATGAAACCGCCACGCAAATTTATCGAAGTGTCGGACCATCCGCTACGACGGTTTTGGAAAGTGATACGGCGCACGCTCGCACTGTGACGCTGACTTCTGGTGTGGCGACTTTTTCTATCGCTTTGGCTGATAACATCGGAGTAGGGGATGCAGTACTTATCGATACTGGAGGAACTGATCAAGCGATTGATGCGAGTGACACGCTACTATTTATTAGCGGTCGAAATTCCGCTACAAGCTACAAACTACAAGCTAATAATGGCTCAGTACCCGGAGACATTCCTATTAATGATACTTATCAAATTTACCGTGCTTATACTTCTCTCTACAATGCCGAAGCCGGGACGAAAAACACTTCTATCCCCATCACTTTCAATGGTGGCAACCGCGACCTGGTCGCTAATAATGAAGAGTGGAATATTGCTTGTTATGCCAATGGCACGACCGCGGATACGACAGCAGTAACTATTAATGGCTGGAGTACAGGAGCACAAAATTTTATTAAAGCATATACTCCGGTATATACTAATGAAGTCGGAGTATCACAAAGGCATAGCGGAAAATGGGATGATGGGAAATATTATTTATCTATTTCAACTAGCGGTTATCCGATTAACACTGTGGAAGATGATATTAGAGTGGATGGAATACAAATGTATACGAGCTATAATTCAGGGAACACCGCACATTTTTATATCAGCACTTCGGGCGGAGTACAAGAAATTCATATTTCCAATAATATCTTTAGAGGTTTTGGTGCTTATAGCACTGGGCATATCCATTATGGAATTTCAAAAATCGGAGCCAATGCTGCCCCTGGTTCAAAAGTAAGGGTTTGGAATAACCTTTTTTATGATTTTTCAGGTAGCAATGTGATTGGAAGAGGTATTGAATCAGGGTCTGATCCTAATAAAACTTTTTATGTTTATAATAACACTTTCTACAATATTGATGACAACGCCATTACTGCAAGTGCGCCGGTTTTAGCTAAAAACAATATCGCCCAAAATACTGGAGATAGTGCTTTTAATGGTAGCGCATTTTTGAGTGAATCAGATTATAATATATCTGACGATACGACTGATACTGGTGGGGCAAATGATAAAATAAATCAAACTGTGCAATTTGTCGATGCCGCAAATGGAGACTTTCATCTTTCACTTTCTGACACTGCCGCAAGAAATGCTGGAGTGGATTTAAGCGCGGATGCGAATCTGCCATTTTCGACCGATATCGACGGGGCTACTCGTACCTCAGTAAGCGCCTGGGACATCGGTGCGGATGAAGCCGCTACGCAAATATTCAGAAGTGTCGGGCCGGGTGCGACAAGTTCTCTGGCGACTGATAGCTCTCATGCCAATACAATTACGTTAACTTCTGGAGTGGCCACTTTTAGCGTGGCGTTGGCAGATAGTATCGGAGTGGGTGATGCAGTTTTAGTTGACACTGGCGGGACAGACCAATCTATTGATGCCTCGGATACATTATTATTCATCCACGCTCGAACAAGTTCAACAGTTTATACACTTAGAACACATACCGGTGCTACTCCAGCTAACATCTCTGTTAATGATACCTATCAAATCTATCGCGCCCACACTTCGCTATCTCTAGCTGAAGCTGGGACGAAAAATACTTCAATCCCAATTACATTTAATGGAGGGAATAGGAATTTGGTTACTAATAATGAAGAGTGGAATATTGCTTGCTATGCCAATGGGACGACCGCAGATACGACGATAGCGACAATTGATGGCTGGGTTACGGCTCAACAAAATTTTATTAAAGTTTACACCCCAACAAATTTAACTGAGGTGGGTGCTTCACAAAGACATAACGGGAAGTGGGATGATGGAAAATATCGGATAGCTATTTCTAATAACAACGCAATTGATAATAAAGATAATTATATCAGAATAGATGGTATTCAAATAAAAGTAGGAGGTAATTACGGGGTTAGGAATATAGGTATTAGTGAATCTGGAACAGATATACGAATATCAAATAACATTATTAGAGGAACAGATAATTTGGGAACAAGGTTATCGTTGTTTGATTCTGATATTACCAAGGCACTAGTATGGAATAATATTGTTTACGGTGGAAATATTGGGATGTATGTGAATATTGGTGGCACAGCTTATCTTTATAACAACACAATTTACGACATGACTGATGACGGTATACAGCAGTATACCTCGGGGATTGTTATAGCAAAAAACAATATAATTCAGAATTCGATTGATGGTTTTTCTGGCACTTTTGATGCTTCTTCGGATTACAACATTTCTGATTTAGCCAGCGATGCTCCTGGGGCTAATTCTAAAAATTCTACTACTGTTTCTTTTGCCAACGCTGCCAATAAAGACTTCCACCTCGCCCAATCCGACACCGCTGCTCGCAATGCTGGAGCAAACTTAACAGCCGATGCGAATTTTCCATTTAGTAATGATATCGATGGGCAACTCCGAAATCCTGTCGGAGCTGGTTGGGACATTGGCGCTGATGAAGGGACGGTGGAATTTGTCGCGACGGTGATGCAAAGCGGAGGAAATTTTAGCACATTGAGCTCTTGGGAAGACGGAGTGGATAGCGATTTGGTGGCTGATACTACTAGAGTCTTTAGCCATGGAGGATTAACTGGAAATGTTCTAGCAAATAATTCAATTTCAGGCGGAACTAGTGGCGCGACAGCTACGGTGGTTTATGCTACAGCTACTCAAATATTACTTCATAGCGTGAATGGAGTTTTTGTTTCCGGAGAAACTTTAACAGCCAGTGCTGGCGGAACTTTAGTTATCAGTGATAACGGCAACCCCGCCTCGGCGGTCGCGAAAATTGATGGCGCGTGGACAGCGGCGGATACGACAAATGTATCAATTGATGGCTGGAATAGTGGGGCGGATAATTACATCAAATTGTATACGACAAGTAGTGCGAGACATCAGGGAAAGTGGGATGATGGAAAATATAGACTTCAGATTTCAGTCATGAATGCCTCGGCCTTGAAAGTTTATGAAGAAAATGTACGCATAGATGGTTTGCAAATTTATTTGACCAATGGAAGTGATGCTCAGAGAGGCATTAACATAACTGATGCCACGGACCCAATTACTCATATTTCTAATAATATCATCAAGGGTTGTGATGGAACATCAGGATCAATAGGAATATACTTAAATACAGCTGAAACACCGGGACCAAATGAAAAGTTGTATGTATGGAATAATATTATTTATGATATGGGTAAAATAAGTGTAAACTCATCTGGAATTGACAAATCAGGAACTAAAGGCAACCTGTACTTCTATAACAATACTATCGTTAATAATACAAGAGGAATAAGGGAAATTGCTGCTGCTGGGTATGATCTGGTTATGATAAATAATAATATTCAGGCTTGTACATATGATTATCTTATTGATTCGAGTGGTGTTTTTTCTAATAACATTTCCTCCGACGCAACTGCTCCCGGTTCAAATTCAAAAATAAACGCTCAAGTGAAATTTATTTCTACCACGGCGGGAGCCGAGGATTTTCATTTAGTGCCGGATGATAAATTCGCTAGAGACGCGGGAGCAGATCTTTCAGCTGATGCGAATTTTGCTTTCAATACTGACATCGACGGGCAAACTCGAACTGGCGCGTGGGACGCGGGGGCCGACGAAACTGCTACTCAAATATTTAGAAGTGTGGGCCCAAGTAAAACTGATACACTAGATAACGACACTGGTCACACTAAAAATGTAACACTATCAGGAGGAATAGCCGTCTTCGCTGAAGCTACGCCGAGCCAAGTTGGAGTAGGTGATGTGGTGATTATTGATACGGCTGGAACAGCCGATACAATCGATAGTGCCGACACACTTTTATTTATTCATAAAAGAAACAGCGCTACCAGCTACGACCTGCGAACGCAGACTGGCGCAACTCCAATTAATATAGCTACCAATGACACTTATCAAATTTACCGCGCCCACACATCTTTGACTAACGCCGAAGCCGGCACGATTAATTCCACGCTTAGTGGAATGGGCTTTGCTAACTTTAATGGTGGCAATCGCGACCTCGTCGCCAACAACGAAGTTTGGAACATCGCTTGTTATGCTAATGGAGTAACGGCGGATACGACCACGGTGACTGTTACTGGTTGGGGCGCAGGAATAAATAATTTTATTAAAATTTACACTCCAGTAAATAGCAATGAAGTAGGAATTTCCCAAAGGCATAGCGGTAAGTGGGATGATGGGAAATATAAGATTAACGTAGACAGTAATCAAGTCATAAAAAATAATACAGATTATGTTATATACGATGGTTTGCAATTATACAATACAAGAGTAGTTGCTAATTATGCTATGGGTATTTGGAGCACAACAGCTAATGGAGGAGCTACTGTTTCAAATTGTATAATAAAAGGGACGTCTTCTGACTCTGGAACATACAATACTGCGCTTTTATATTTTGATTCGACTGGAGTAAATAGCGCTTGGAATAATATACTATATAATTCCAATAATAATTCTGGTGCAGCTACTAGGGGAGTGGGAATATGGATTGGGAGTAACATAACACTATATGCTTATAACAACACAGTCTATAATTGCAATAGCGGTTATCTTAGAACTTTAGGAACTTTTGTTTCTAAAAATAATATTGTTCAAAATTGTACCGACGGTTTTAATGGAACATTTAATGCTTCTTCTGACTATAATATTTCCGATCTAGTAGGAGATACGACGGGAGGAACGCATGACAAACAAGCAACCGTTTCTTTCTTGGATGCTGTTAATAAAAATTTCTGTCTTAGCTCTGATGATACTGCCGCTAAGGGGGCAGGAATAAATTTATCTACCGATAGCAATCTATCTTTTACCGATGATATCCGTGGACAATCTCGTCCGGCCTCACCCAATTCTTGGTCAATCGGCGCTTGTGAAAGTCTTGCATCCCAAAAATTAAAAATGGAAGGGACAAAAGTAAAAATGGAAGGGGATATTAAATTTGAATAACCCAGAATATTTATTTTTTAAATCCCTAAACACATTTAAATGAAAAATGAAATATTTAAAATTTTATTGTTCCTAATAGTATTTTTATTACTACCCAGTTTTACATATGCGAATATATTCGCGGATTTTAATGATTTCTCTGTAAATACTGGGTTAGATCAATTGCCATCCGGTTCTGCGACATGGGATTATGATTCTACTACTACAATGGATAGATTTATAAGTAAAGATATTTCTCATGCAGGTGGTCCATTAAGATTTTGGCGGATTTCTCCAGGGTATAATACATCACACATGGGATTCGAAAATTATGGCTTTCTAGAAATTGATGATCAAGAATCAATCAGCGGCAGTTCTCTGCGCTACGCGGTTACGGGCGGGAGGAATACTATTTGTAATCCTTGTTTGGATGGCGGATTGATAGTAAATAAAAAACAAGACTATATTTATTATCTCGAATCTTCTCAAAATCCATTGGGTACTATTAATATCGGTGATCCGTATATTTATTTTGGGAATGATACAAGTAGTTCCAATGCCGTTGCATTATGGAATGCTCAAGGGCATAACCGTTTGTCGATGTATGTAAAAATTCCTCCAGAAGTTAACTGGGTTGATAATGGATATGCCCATCCGACTATACACATTGGTCCATTTACCACTGATTTTAGCGGTCACTATTATCATCAATATTGTATAAATGGTGGTGATGGTTGGGTGCACCTTGATGTTGACCGTCATCCGACAAATGATAATGTTAGTGGTGTTGATTCCGTTAATATGCCAGCACATGACGTTAGCTATATTAGTAATATATATAGATTTTACTTTACCATTTCGGGCGGCTATGAAGGCTTTGCCACGCCGATGCATTACACCTGGTTTGATAATATAGAGTTTTTGAGTGACGATTATGCTAATCAAAATGATGAGACAATTAATAATTTAGCGATAGCTTATTCGCCTAGTACAAAATATTTCCAAGTCTCTTTTAATGACAAATATCGCGGGGATGGCGATGCGAAGTCAAGTTATGAAATACGTTATTCTTTTTCTCCAATTACAAATGAAAACTGGAACAATGCTACGCCGGCCCATATACAGGATGGCACTTTTCAAGCAGCTAGAAACGATGGGAAATTTAGGCGTGCGCAAGACTGGGCATACTTGGGGCTATGGGCTAAATTTAAACTGGGGACCAGTTCAGATGAAGACATGCTTGAATTGCAAGGAAAAATATATTTTGCTGTAAAGGATATCAGCCAGAATCCTCTTAACCACGAGCAAATAAATCCAGCACTCGATGGAACTTTGGCAGGGCAAGGCAGAGATTATTTGAATGGCGCAGCTCAATGGGATTATGAAAACGATGATGTAGTTTTGGATTATATTAAAAGAATTGATTATTCGATTGCAGGAGATAATACTTTAAAGTCCGACGTCGATAATTCTTCCGCCACCAACACCACCGACGCACTTTTAACTTTGCGAAACTCTCTCGGTCTTTCGATGGATGGTACGGCATGGCAAATGGGGGCGACAACAGGCGACGTGGATTGTAGTGGAAGTTCTAATTCTACGGATGCTTTATTAATTTTAAGATATTCCTTGGGACTTTCGATGGATGGGACGAGTTGGTGTGAATAACAATCAAAGATTTTAGCGGTCCAACCGCTTTAAAGCGGTTGGACCGCTAAAACCAAATAATATGCGTAAAACAATCTTTGCTAACCAAGAATATTATCATATCTATAACCGCGGAGTAGACAAGCGAGAAGTTTTTACCAGTGATGAAGATTATATTAGATTCATAACATCAATGAGAGAATTTAATGTCATTGAGCCTATCGGGAGCTTGCATCTAAAAAATATAAGAGATAACTATAAAAAGAGCGTAAGCGGTTCAACCGCTAAAGCTTTAGCGGTTGAACCGCTTACTCATCCGTTGGTTGAGATTATCGCATACTGTCTTAATCCCAATCATTTCCATATAATTTTAAAACAAATACAAGATGGCGGGATTTCTGAATTTATGAAAAGACTCAGTGGCGGATACACTTGGCATTTTAACAAAAAATATGAACGTTCCGGTGCATTATTTCAAGGAAGATTCAAATCCATTCATATCAATACCAATGAATACCTGTTGCATCTTTCAGCTTATGTAAACAAGAATAATTTTATTCACGGGTATAGCAATGAAAATTGGAAGTATTCAAGCTATCTGGATTATATTGGAAAAAGAAATGGAAAATTATGTAACAAAGAAATTATTCTAGGTCAATTTAAAGATGAGAAAGAATATGAAGATTTTATGAATAAAACAGGTGATTATTTTAAAGATAAAAAAGAAGAAATGAAAGGGTATTTATTGGAATAGAATATTTCGAGGCTAATCCTTGCAGATATTCTTCTGTCACTAACACCACTGACGCACTTTTAACGTTACGTAACTCTCTCGGACTTTCGATGGATGGGTCCGCCTGGCAAGCTTCGGCAACGACTGGCGACGTGGATTGCAGCGGGACTTCCAATTCAACCGATGCTTTGTTAATCCTCCGATATTCTTTGGGACTTTCGATGGGGGAGACGAGTTGGTGCGAATAAATCACTCGAGCATATTAACATTTTAGCATTAGAGCATTAAGACAAAAATATCTGATTGGAGAAAATCTTTTCTCATGTAATAATTAAAATATAAAATAGCAGGTAACCCTTAATTATTAAAAAACATATGTCAAAACAAAAATTAATAACTGTCATCCCAGATGAACGAATAATTGGAAAGATATATCTTATTCGTGGTGAAAAAGTAATGTTCGATTGGGTTTTAGCCGTGCTTTATGAGGTTGAAACAAAAGTGCTTAATCAATCTGTAAAACGTAATATTGATCGGTTTCCTGATGATTTCATGTTCAAATTAAATAAAACAGAAACGGAAATTTGGAAATCTCAAATTATAACTTCAGACAAAGATTCTTTGAGGTCACAAATTGTGACCTCAAAAAGGGGCGGTCGGAGATATGAGCCGTTTGTATTTACCGAGCAAGGGGTTGCTATGCTGTCATCTGTTTTAAAAAGCAAGCGTGCAGTTCAAGTAAACATTCAAATTATGCGGACCTTCACTAAAATGCGAAGGCTTTTAGCAAGCAATCAAGAATTAGCAAAAAAGATTGAAAAAATAGAAAAAGATAATATTGAAAACAAGGATAATTTCAAAATAATATTCAGAGTACTCGCTAAGCTAATGAAAACTGATTCTAAAGACAAAGGATTAAAAGTGATTGGGTTTGAAGAGAAATAATTTTGTCCTAAAAAGCTTCCAGCAATAGAGCTTAGAAGTTTGCGGAGAACTATTTCGATAAGGAAATCACTTTAGCTTTAGAATCCGACGTTGACAATTCTTCCGTCACCAACACCACCGACGCTCTTTTAACTCTGCGAAATTCCCTCGGCCTTTCGATGACAGGCACCGCTTGGCAAGTGGGAGCGACAACTGGGGATGTGGATTGCAGTGGGACTTCCAATTCGACCGATGCACTTTTGATCCTCCGATATTCTTTGGGACTTTCGATGGATGGGACGAGTTGGTGTGAGTAGGTCATGTCAGCTCCGCCAGCTGGCGGATTAACATTCTAACATTTTAACAAAAAATCATTAAAAATTACTCTTTAGAATAATTTTATACGTAGGCTTCAAATGCTCAAATGGGAGGCTTATTAAATTAGACTTGACTCTAAATATATATATGATATAATTCGAGTGTACTCTAATTAAATTAAAAAATATATGGAAAATTTGATAAAAAACAGCCAACATCTGTTAAAAAGCCTGAAAACAGTGAAGAAAAGATATTTGTACGAAAAAATAGACTTTTCTCAAAAAATGATCGGAATAATTGGTCAACGAGGCGTGGGCAAGACCACGATAATGCTTCAATTTCTAAAAGAAAAAAATAGTCCAGAAAAGACTATTTATCTAACTGCGGATGATATTTATTTTTCCCAAAATACCCTTAAGGCAACAATCGAGACGCTTTATCGCGATTATGGTTTTCGTATTTTTTGTATTGATGAAATTCATAAATATAAAAACTGGAATCAGGAATTGAAAAATATTTATGATTTATTGTCCGAAATAAAAGTTGTTTTTTCCGGCAGTTCATCGTTGGATGTATTGGCGGGAGCTTATGATTTATCAAGAAGGGCAACTTTATACCAACTCAATGGTTTGTCTTTCCGAGAATTTATTGAATTTAAAAATGGCATAATTTTAAAACCATTTTCGCTGGAGGAGTTATTGGATAAATACAAAAAATATTCCGTCCAGATTTCTGCCCAGATTGAAGTATTGAAGCTATTTAAAGAATATATATCTTTCGGATATTATCCTTACTTTCTAGAAGGATCAAGGGAGGCTTATGAATTAAAAATGAAAAATGTTTTGGATAAAACAATCTACGAGGACATCGCCAATCTGAACAATATCAAAACAGAAAATCTGCCCTACTTTAAAAAAATCTTAGCTTTTTTGGCCAGTATTCCGCCAGGTGAAATTAATGTTAATAAATTAGCCTCTAATCTCGGGTTGGCTTTTGAAACCGCGGAGGTGTATATGGATATTTTATACCGCATTTCTTTGGTGCGATATTTACTAAAAGATAAGACGGGCTATAAATTAATTCGTAAATCAGCCAAGGTTTTTTTGGACAATACCAATCTGGCAATATATCTCAACAAAGAATTAGGCTTGGATGAAAATCATGGAGTTTTACGAGAATT
Organism: Candidatus Moranbacteria bacterium GW2011_GWF2_35_54; assembly: GCA_000990945.1. GTDB lineage: Bacteria > Patescibacteriota > Minisyncoccia > Moranbacterales > UBA9337 > UBA9337. Next base: position 875 of record LBQR01000015.1, on the reverse strand, counting down.
ATTTATTTTAAATCAACTGCAAAATTGCAAGCAAAAGATTTATGCTAGCGAGGGCAAGGGGGATTTTTTATTAAAGTTAAAAGACAATAAAATAATTCTAGAAGTGGGTGGCCGGTCCAAAGATTTTAAACAAATTTCTAAAATCAGCAATGCTTATTTGGTATTGGACGGCCTGGAAATAGCCCAAAATAATAAAATACCTTTGTGGCTGTTTGGATTTTTGTATTAATTGTTGCAGTGAATACAAATGGTTATTTAGTTGTTTTGGGTGGAGAAAGCAACTTGATTGCTCCCACTCCCCCCACCGGTTTAAATGTTTTGTGAGGGGTGGGGATTGGGATTGGTGGAGGATGTTGACAAATCAATTGACATAATATGTATAAATAGTGTCAGTGGAAATGACAAGTAATTTATTTTAAAAAATAAAATAAAAAATATATGTGGGAACTAAAAATAGAAAAAATTGAAAATGGCTTCATAATGTCGCACAGGGAAGAAATAGAAGATGATAAATTTATAATCAGAAAGGAAGTAATTGAGGAGGAATTTGATGACGAAAAGAAAACCATGACACAACTTTTGGAGCGAGTGGCTGAATATTTCGGAATACAGGAGGATAGATATGGCAAGGACAATCTAAAAATCACCTGGAATAAAAAAGGTCGCAAGGCATGATTTTTTGTGCATGATAACTAATGAGTGAAATATTAATAAGAGAAAAGCATATGTCAAACATTATTGATTTTCCAAAATTACATTCCCCATTTGTTCGAAAAATGATAGATGGCCGCTATGTTGTCACACCGGAAATAGATCCGCAATACGGATGGGTTTTCCAAGATGCGGGCGTGCGCGCAGTTGATAAGATCGACGGA
>LBQR01000014.1 GCA_000990945.1 Candidatus Moranbacteria bacterium GW2011_GWF2_35_54 | reverse complement strand
GACATCTGTTCATTTTTTGTTTTAATTTCCCCTTCTATCGTTCCATAAAAATAGGCTATTTTTTTTATAAAATTATCTGAAATATCATAAAAATAAAGGTTGAAATAATTACAATCCGTTACTTCACAATTCAAGCATTTCTTAACTTCTTTTTTTATTACGGCTCTTGGATTATCATTTTCTTCCAAATTTCCAGAGGGCACCATCCATTTTTCTTCTAAAATATTTTCGCTCTCCTCCTTGAGCGATATTAATTTTCCATCCGTAGAGGCATCTTTTTTCTCTTCATCGCACTGTTTAATAAGAAGAATCTTATTCTCCTCGTTAACGATAAAAAAACCAACAGTGCTAACTAATTTAATCATATTTGATAAATATTTTTTTTATAACAACATACCAAACTAGGACCAGGTTTTTTAAACTGTCAATATTTCTTGTTCCTTTTTTTCTCGCATATCATCTACTTTTTTATTGTAATCATTAACCGCCTCTTGCAACCGTTCTTTACCTCTGAATTTATCATCTTCTGCGATTTTCCCCTCTTTTTCTAATTCCTGAATTTCTCTCCAAACATCCTCACGGATATTCCTTACGGATATTTTAGCTTCTTCCGCTTTTTTGTTAAGTATCTTCACCAACTCCAAACGCCTCTCCTCATTGAGAGCCGGAATATTTATTCGAATAACCTCCCCATCATTGTTGGGAGTTAAATTTAAATCAGAAATTTTTATGGCCGCCTCGATATTCGCCAAACTGTCTCTGCTCCAGGGTTGAATAAGCAAAGTTCTTGGTTCAGGAACATTAATATTGGCAATCTGTTTCAATGGAGTTTTTGTTCCATAATAATCCACCGATAAATCCTCCACTATAGATGGGTTAGCCCGTCCCGTTCTTATCTTGGACATCTCAAATTTAAAATGCTCCAACGCACCATCCAAATCAACTTTTTTCTCTTCTATTATTTTTTTATACATATATTTTACTTAAAACTTCTTAACCCTGAATAAATAACATTCACATCATTTTGATCAAAGACAATCTCTGATATCAACTTGCCGGTGTTTAATTGATAAGTTGACCAATTTTTTCCGCCATCTACGGATTTATATATCGCCTGAGCTGCACTATACACTATTTCTTGTGAATTTTTTGGATTCACCGCTATGGATCTGATAGGAAATCCTTTGGAAGTGGCCAGTACCCCAATTTCGGTTAAATTCTCTCCTGCATTACTGCTTTGAAAAATCCCATTATCAGTTCCTATGTAAAGCTCTCCATTGCTATTTCCACTAACTGCCAAGGAGTAAACCTTTCCCATTTTATTTTTTTCATCCGCTAATTTGCCCCCGATAACTTTAAAATTATCACCATTAATATCTGAGGATAATACCTGGCTTTCATAAACTAGAGAATAAATGTGATTATCTGCGCCTCCTCCGAATAGTATTTTCGTAATAGCTCCACTAGCCGTATAAAGACTTCGCCACGTTTCGCCGCCATCAATAGTTCTCAAAATGACACCTTTGGAAGTGCCGGCGTATAAAACCATTGGGTCATTCTTGTGCATAGCAAGAGAAACGATTACTGTGCCATCAGCCGGCTCGGTATAAATCTCTTCCCAATCTTCTCCGTAATTATCCGTTCTATAAATTTTCCCCCGTTCTCCACTTACTCCTGTAGCAAAAATATTGCTCGGTTTAAAATAATTTATAGCCAAGCCGTAAACCTTATTGGCTGGAAATTTTAATTTTTCCCAATTTTCTGCTCCATTTTTTGAAACAACTATTCCCTTATCTTTGGTTCCCAAATAAATCCTATCAGTATCCACAGAATCGATAGCCAAATCCAAGACATCCACCTTCGATATATTCTGTTTATCATTAACATTATTTTTCAATTCCCAGCTCACTCCATTATCTGCCGATTTTAAAACCCCGCCAACTTCCTTTGACGAACTGCCCCCTGTCAAAGAACAGCCAGAAAAAATAATAACTCCAAATAGAAGCCCACAAAGCTGACCATACTTTTTCATATTGCAAAAGTTTTAAAATATTACTTTTATTATTCAAATTAATTATATTACAATCTTAAAAAAAGTTCAATGCAATGCCAAATAAACTAAATCTATACTATAGTATTTGTCATCTTGAGCGGAATTGATCCGCCAGCTGGCGGAGAAATGAAGTCGACCGCGTGTCGCTATAGCTTTAGCGGTGGCGCAAAGATCTGGGTTTAGATTCCTCGATTTCGTTCATCCTCCTTGGTGTCGGATTCGCTTCACTCGGAATGACACCATCGCAGTATTTAAATTGATTTGATATAACCTCCAGCTCTCCCGACTGAGTCTCTCAAATAAAAACATCAACCTGCGTAGATTGATGCGTTTTGTAATTTTCAATATGTGCGCCGTGGGGGATTCGAACCCTCGACCATCAGCTTAAAAGGCTGTTGCTCTACCAACTGAGCTAACGGCGCATATAGTTTTTAATTTTACTTTTTTCTTCTCCTTAGCAACTAACTCTATAATTCTCCAACTGAGACTGACTCAAACTGGGCGCAAAAATAAAACATTGCCCAAGACTGGGTTTATTTATTTCCTATATTTTATATTGATTTAGGACAAATATAGAATACTATAAAATTATAGCTTTTTCAAAATAAAAGTCAAGCTTAATTCATCCTTAATATGTTAGCATATTAGCATTTAACCGAATGAGACATCCGGAACGTTAGCTTAAGAGAGATGTTAATATGTTAAAGTGCTAAAATGATTTACCACCCCTTGATTTCTCCATTTCTCTGTGCTATCATTTTTAAGTATTAGTGAAAATTAAAAGTCTATAGAGTGGCGATCATAGTTCAGTGGTAGAACATCGGTTTGTGGTACCGAGTATCAGGGTCCGATTCCCTGTGATCGCCCCTGTGTAGATTTTAAGATGATTTCATTGTTTCAAAGAATGGCTCTTGTGGTGAAATGGTCCCGTAAACTAAAGATTACTTTAGCACGGGATAGAATATCACACTTGGCGGAGTTTATCCCGCATAACGTGCGCCCATAGCTCAATGGATAGAGTGTCTGGCTTCGGACCAGAAGGTTCTAGGTTCGAGTCCTAGTGGGCGCACATTGTGCGGGAGACCAAGCGTTTCAGGTTCGAGTCCTGGCAAGAGCACCCCTAAAAATTTATCAAAAAAACACCATCGTTGTGGTGTTTTTTTGTTAATAAAATATTTCATGTCTCCCGGCAATGCAGAACTTCTTATTAAAGTTACTTTAATAACACAGTTACATAAAATATTTTATCTTCTATTTTTCTATGCCAAAAATATCACGCACTTCTTCGGCGCTATCTTTAACATAAAGAGTGTTTCTTTCTTTTACTTTTTCTACTACCGCATTAAAATCTTTTACATTAAATTCAATTTCTCCCTTTTTTAAATCCTGCAGATAAACTTCTTTTTTCTTATCACTCCAAACTGAAGAATAAATATACTTATAAATAAGCATGCTGCTAAACACTGCCATTACGGCAAAAAATAGCATAAATAATAATTCTGAATGATTCAAGAAAAATTCAATAATAGAATTTTTCATTTTAAAAAAATTAAAATTTTCCTTATTAAATTTTAAAAATAAATTATTTTTTCCCATCGTTTTTTTCTAATGAATAAAATATTACATCCAATTCGGAATTAAGTACCAATTTTTCCTTTTCTTCTTCGCTTAAATCAGCTCCATTACCATCGCCCAAAACGCTAATTCCGCCGTTAGGGTTACTTTTTTTATTATCTGTTTCTTTTTCCAAAATAATTTTCTTGGATTCAATTTTAAAAGAAACCACACTATTATAATATTTAATGTTATCTAATTTATCTATAAATTTGGCCAGTCCGTTATAATCTCCAGCTAAAATAATTTTTATTGCAAAATAATCTTTTACTGGCGACAACTTCAATATTTCGTTTTCCTGGCTATTGGGCTTGCCTTTATTCGGTTCCAGTATTTTTTTATTTCCTTCATCTACCGATATTGTTATATCATTTCCGGTTTTCTGCGCTATCAACTCCAGTTCTTCGACCAATCCAACGATATTATCCTTGGAAAAAATAACATTTAAATTGTCTTTTTCGCTAGCTACCTTTTCGAAATTATTTTTTAGATTATCCAGCTTGCTTAATTTGTCATCATTATTCTTACCGTCAATCAACTTCATCTGAACGGAGTCGAAATCATCTTTTAACAACCCCACAGAAGGAGAAATTATAAAAATAAAAAAACAAATCCAAATAATCAGGAGAATTCCGATAATTAAATATGTTTTATTTTTTTGGAAAAAACTATTATTTTTTTTCATGACCATTTAAACATTTTATATTAACTACAAATTTTAACTCAAATTCTATATTTTCTTTTAACACTATATTGTTTAAAGGAATATTAACACCCTCAAAACAATTATCGCTCTGGATGTCTTCTTTCATTTTTATTAAAATATCTCTATCCTGGGCAATTCCTTTCAATGTCAGATTTAATCCATTTCCACTCATAGAATTCAATACTACTTCCGTGGGCAATAGCAATGACAATTTATTTAATACAAACACCCAATTTATATCAAAATTTTGGATATTCTTTATAAAACCGACTTTTGCACCGGCTTCTTTCAAGTTTTCCTCATATTTCTTTATCTCTATATAGTTTTCATTTAATTCTTTCGAAGCAAGTTGCTGATTAATGCTACTCAACTGATATTTTGCTACAGCATCGACTCCTTTTATCGCACCAAAAAAAAGAAGCGTGATAACAATTATCATAATCTCTTGCAGAATTACAAACTTCAATATTTTATTATTTTTTATTCTTTTCTCTTTGCTTTTAGGCAAAAGACTTAATTTTATTTTCATATGAAACAATGTATGTAAAAAAGTATTTTTTATTTATTGCCTAGCGCCAGGCCGATTGCCACCACATATTTAATGACATTTTCTTGCTTAATTATTGGGACACTTTTGATACTGGAAGTCATGCCATTTCTGACGTCTCCCTCCACCACCTCAATCCCCAGATTTCTTGATAAATAAGGTATTAAACCTTTGGCCTTAGACAGTCTTCCGCAAATAATAATCTTATCAATTGAAGAAGAATATTTTAGCCCCTCCAAATAAAAATCAATTGTCTTTTTCACTTCGTCGACCAAACCACTTAAAATCGGCTTAATCGCTTCAAATAAAGCATCATCCTCAAAAAATGATCCAATGCCGTCTTTTTCTTCAATTTCCTGGGCTTTTTTATCTGAAATATTAAATTTTTTCGCAATTGCTCCGATTATATTTTTTTCTGAAATTGGAACACTGGATGCAAAACACGGAATGTTTTCAATAGCAAAAATAAAACTAGTCTTATTTTTATCCATATTTATTATCAGCGCCGTCTTCGAAACACTATTTTCATTCAACAAACTTCTGACAATAGCTGTCGTCTCAGATTCAATACCAATAACTTCCAATCCAAATTCTTCTAAAAATTCTATGTACTGATCGACTACCCGTTTAGCCGCCGCCAAAACTAAAACTTTAATTTCACCCGTGTCGTTACTGCCAAAAATATCCCCCGCTAACTGCCAATCATAATAAACTTGATCCAAAGAAAGGGGAATATTGGCTTCTATTTCCCATTTTATAGCTTCATTGATTTCCTTCTCGCTCATAGCAGGTATGGATATTAACCTTAAGAAAGATTTGGATTCAGAAAGAGCTATTCTCACTTTCTTTGTTTTTATTTTTTTAGGTTTAGCATTTTTTATTAATTTATCTAAAACTCTAAAGAATTCATCTTTATTTGCAATTTCTCCATCCAAAACAACACCCTTGGGTATAGCTTCCGAGGAATAACTCTTTATCTTTTTATCTTCGATTCTAATGATTCTCAAAACATCATCCTCAATACTTAATCCGAAAGCATCATCTTTAAAATCAATTATTTTTTTCATTAAAAATCCCATTTTTTATTTTTATTTACCCCGCTAAATTGCAGTATTCCTATATTATTTAGCTGAAGTTATTTTTAGTTTTAATTTTATTTTTTTGTCGTCCATATTATCTACAATTCTTCCCAAGAATCTATGGCATAGTCCGTTCCTGTGGGGAAATAAGGGGGCGGATAATACAATAAGTTATTATCAAAAATAATATCTCTATTAATATATCCCTCAGCAAAGGTTCCATTACTATGAACATAAGCAAAGCCATATCTTTGCTTTGTTACAATTGCCCCATAGATTGTTATGGAATCTTTAACATTATTATATTGCTCTCTCCCTACTCTTCCGGTGGTAGCAAGCAACACACCGTCAATATCCAAATCACTTTCGCTCTCCTTCGTAACCTCCACATCATTTTGCGCTACTAATCCAATAATATCACTTCCATCGTAATTAGTATAGGTCAAATCTTTTTTCAAGTAAATATTCTTATTGGAAGCGGCGCCAGTTAAATCAGCCGCTACTACAGTTACACGATTATTGTTTATAGCTCCTTCAACCCAAACATCGTCCTCCACAAAAATCACACCCTCATTCGGAATATTATAAGTAATATAGACTGATTGATTATTGACTTCGTTATTGGACATACTGGTAACTCTTGAGACTCGCATAGTTCCGTCTGTTTGCAAAATTATATGCCTTCCATGATTAGCATTATTAAAATAAATTCCATGAGTTGAAATGATTGCTCCATTTGAATTACCCGAACAATAACTTCCTACATTGCTACAACCTGCCTCGCTTTTCATGTCAGCTATATCTGCTAAAATACTATCAAAATCTTTTTCAGGCACAGGAAATTCTCTTCCAGCCATAAATACATCGGTGCGAGCCGGAACTGCATTTGGGGGAAGTGGATCAGTTGGAGCATTATGAGTATGCACCCCAAACTCATCCGAGCCACCATGATCAGGATCATTATATGTTGCTACTGAACTACTCACTATATTATGGGCTACCGCATCAAATCGCACTCCTCTATTTGAATGAATCAAACCAATTACATTGGTATCTGCTCCAAATCTGATATCTGAATCGCAAAGTACCACATATTCACTCCAAGCTGGTTGTCTAAATCGAACCTTAACAATTCTTTTTAAACCTGGATTTTTGTAAGTCCAGCCTGTTACTTCAGTCATAACGATAGTAGAGTTTGCTATAGGCGCAATAACTCTTATCTGGTAAGTCCCTATTCCATTAAAATCATCTTCATATACACTGTCAACGCCATAGGCTGTGCCCGAAGCCCAAAATTGCCTTATCTGTTTTTTAGTCAACCCCGCCACTTTATGAGCCAAATACCATCTATAAAAATATACTCCCGCTTCAGCAACTTGCAAAGATTCTTCTTTCGACTCTCGATTGATTCCGAATTGCATATTGCTCACAACCACTTTCAAGGACGCTGTTAAAAATATAGAAACGATTGTAATTATTATTAAAGTATAGGCCAATATTGAACCATTTCTTTTTTTAAAATTTTTCATAAAAATTTAATTTAGCGTATCATAATCACTCAAATTACGGAGAGATGCGTAGGATTTTATACTTAAATCCCCTTCTCTTCTATCCACAAAAAGATTTACTTCTATCATCCTTATTTCATTTATACTGCCAGCAGGCGCATTTATGATTTCATTCTCTCGATTGTAATAAAAAAACAATGGTTGTGCTGAACTATTGACCACATTTTTAATCAAAACTGAAACTTCATCATCTCCAACTGGATAGGTTAATGGAAAACCACTGGGATTACTTTTCCCTACCATCAAATCTGTTCCATTCAAATAATAATGAACTTTCTCCGTTATTCCATCTTTATCTATATCGCTAAAAACCTTCAAATCAAAATCTCCGACACCCAATATTGGGTGGCCTCCATTATCTGCCTCTCTTATTCTCCTTAAAACATTTATGATATCACTCATTCCTCGATTGGCCGCTATTGAGGCTTCATTGGTGTGCATAACTAAATTATAATTCTGCCAGGATTTGATGAAGAGTTGATTCACTCCAACCATAATAATAGAAAATATTCCAATTGTAACTATCACTTCCGAAAAAGTCATGCCAGACCTAGTTGAGATAACTTTCCTTTTATATTTTTTTTTGAAATTAATATCAATCACTTTTTTTAAATTTAAATACTATCTAAATTTACTGTCCTATCGGTAAATTTATTTATAACAATACTGTCTGTTTTGTCTTGATAATTTGTAGCTGAAACAAGCACCTCGTAAGTTTCCCCATTTTGAAGTGGCGTAGCAATCGCTTCCGGAAAATAAACATAGCCGTATTTATCAGTAGTCAGAATAGTTGTTTCATATCCCAAAGTAGTATTTCTAAGTTTAACTTCCGCTCCTGCAACAACTGCCGCACTGACAGAATCTTTTATGCATATATATGCGGAATCTAAATTTTTATCCATAAAGATAACATTTGTATTGAATGCCGTCCCGGCAACAACATCAAAAACAGCCGGATCCGAATCACTACCTAGATCAACTTTTCTGAATTGATAGTCGCCACTGGCGAAAGTGAAACCGCCTAATGTATATTTACCAGCGTTAACATCGTTATCAGAAAATTCTCCATCTCCGTCGGTAGTAATTGTATCTGTATAACTAAATGTACCCAAGCTGATACTAGGATCAACTGTGCCGTCGTCTAAGCGTCTGCCACCATATATATCAAAAGTAACATTCGGCAAATCATCTCCCAACGAATCTTTAGAACTAATCGCTATGTCAGAAAGCAAATCAATTATAATAGTTTTTTCATTCAACACTCCTTCAATAATATTATTATGAGCGTCTTCAGGAATAAACCCCGCTGTTAATGGAGAATAAGTTACTACCGTTTCGTAGCCCGCCTTGCTCATAGTAATTTTGTAATTTTGTACCAAATCAGATGGCACTCCTTGCAGCAAAAGATTGCCGTTGCTATCCATGGTCGTGGAATAATTAACTATTGGGGAAACTTGGTCATTGAAAATATTAATATTTACATTGGAAACTGGATTGCCGGCATAATCGATAGAATTAATTGAAAACGTTCCTCCGCCAACACTGGTTTCCACTCCAGGTGGCACAAATCTGGATACAAGAGTAGCTCGCTCACCTTCAGTTTCCTCTCCCCATTTAACTATTATTTTCGCAGTCTTATAATCAGTAGGAACATTATCTAGCGGCGAGCCCAAAGCGACACCGTCATCCGGATCATCTTTATAAGTTATATCCGTAATTACATGGAAAGTTTTATCACCCACGGCTACGTTTTCATCCGGGTCAATTAATCCATTGGGTATTCCACCTACAACTGCTACATTGTCATAGGCTAGATTTCTAAGCATCTCCATTCTCTCATTGGCTAGAGAAATAGCAATAATTTTATTTTTAGAATTTAAAATGTATTTCGTGCCCACAGCAAAAACAGAATAAAAAGACATCGTTACTACTGAAAAAATGAATATCAAAACCAGCGCCTCAATAATAGAAACACCTTTGGGATAATATTTAATTTTATTTTTTACTATTTGTTTTATTTTCATCTACTCCCTTTAAAAAGAAAATCATACTTCAATATTACACTAAAAAAATAAAAAACACCACTTTTGAAAATGGTATTTTTAAAATATTTCTAAAATAATATTTCTTTAATCTTTTGTGATAGTTCACTGGGGATTATATGAGTTTTTACGAAAAAAGCGGTTATTCCCATTTGTTCTATCTTTTCTTTTGTCTCGTCATCTACCGAAGCAGACAAAACCACAATCGGGGTATCTTTAGTTGACTCCTCCAATTTCAGTTTATTGATAATTTCCTCTCCGCCCATAGCCGGCATTACCATATCTATCATAATCAAATCAAACTTATTTTCTAGCGCTTCTCGAATTCCCCAAGCTCCATTTTTAGCAAAAGTCATATCATATCCGTCTTGAGCTAATTTGCCTCCAAACATATCAATGAAAACATCCTCATCTTCTATCATTAATATTTTTTTATTTTGGATTTGTTCCATAAAATAATTTTTGTAAAAAGTTAAACTCCTTACACTTAATTATATACTATCTTTAAGCCAAAAGGCAAATAGACGGTAAAAGTTATAAAGTTTATAAGGTGAGATGTATGATTTAAGATTTATGATTTATGAAAAATTTTATTCAACCTTCAAATCTTAAATCTTAAATCATACATCGTAAATCTATCTCTGTTAAAATGCTAATGTTTTAAAATACTAAGATGTTAGATGTTTAATTGTTTTTATATTCACTTCTCTAAGTAATTTAGTATCCACTTCGCTAGGGCTATCCATCATCAAATCTCGCCCTCTGCCATCTTTGGGAAAAGCATAAATATCACGAATAGAATTAACGTCTTGAAGCACCATCAATATTCGATCAATCCCAGGCGCACTTCCTCCATGTGGCGGTGCTCCATATTTGAAAGCGCGAATCATTCCACCAAAACGAGCATCCACGTCTTCTTTCGTGTAACCCGCAATTTCAAAAGCCTTGTACATTATTTCAGGACTGCTATTTCGAATCGCCCCACTGGAAGCTTCAAATCCATTAATTATCAAATCGTAGTTGTAGGCCAAAATCTCCAATGGATTTTTTTCTTCCAATGCTTTCATCCCTCCCTGAACCATCGAAAAAGGATTGTGCTCAAAATCAATTCTGTCCGGCTCAATTTCTGAATAAGAATACATTGGGAAATCCACAACCCAGCACCAGGCAGCTTTAGTATTATCTTTAAGTCCCAATTTTGATGCGCATTCATTTCTCACCGCCCCCAAACTGGCGCACACTGTTTTCCAAGTATCTGCTCCAAAGAAAATAATATCTCCCTCCTTGGCCTCCATCTCTTTAACAATTTTATTTGCTAGATCATCCCCTAAAAATTTAACAATAGGCGACTGCAATTCTCCGCCTTCCTTGATAATTATATAAGCCAAACCTTTGGCTTCTTTGCTTATAGCTAATTGAGTTAGTTCATCAATTTCTTTTCTGGTTAATTTTGCACCTCCGTCAACTTTCATCGCGTGCACCACTCCTTCATTTTTTACCACTCCCGCAAAAACTGAAAAACCGCAAGATCAAATCTCAAATCAGGCTTATCGCTTCCATATCTGGTCATTGCTTCTTTCCAGGGCAAACGAATAAATTTTCCGTCTTTCCCTAAGTTAACTATTCTCTTGTTAGAAAATTTTTCTGTAAGCTCAAACATTAACGGCTCTATAACAGCCAGCACATCTTCTTGGGTTACAAAGCTCATCTCCATATCAAGCTGATAAAATTCTCCATAATGCCTATCCATCCTAGGATCCTCATCTCTAAAGCAAGGTGCAATTTGAAAATATTTATCTATTCCTCCTACCATCAAAAGTTGCTTGAATTGTTGTGGTGCCTGAGGAAGAGCATAAAATTTGCCAGGATGCAACCTGGATGGAATAAGAAAATCTCTCGCTCCCTCAGGGGAAGAGTTGGCTAAAATTGGAGTTTGAATTTCAGTGAATCCAAGATTATGAAAATAATCTCGCATATATTGGATGTATTTGTCTTTCAATATTAAAAGTTTTTGCAACTCCGGCCTTCTCAAATCTATAAATCGATATTGCAATCTCAGATTTTCATTGGCCTCCTCGGGTCTTGGATTTGTTTAGAATTTCCAAGTCTGCTATGTCTACTTCAATCTCCCCTGTCTCCAACTTTGAGTTCAGCATATCATCCGGACGCGCCAAAACATTTCCGGTAGCTTTTATTACCCATTCACTCCGAAGTTGATCCGCTTCCTTCCAAGCCTCTTCATTAATAGCCGGGTCAAATTTAATTTGAGTTAGTCCATAACGGTCCCGCAGGTCAATAAAAATTATTCCGCCGTGGTCTCTGCGTCTATGCACCCAACCAGCCAAAGTTACGCTCTCACTCACATTCGATTTATTTAATTCTCCACATGTATGTGTTCTCATATTCACAGTTTTATTGTCTAATTATTTTCAATCTCACTAAAATACATTATGCCTTGGATTTTAATTTTTATCAAGAGGAGAGGCATTTTGGCATGTTAACATGCTATCATTTTTTATCATGTATTATTCTTTAATTTTGAAAATAAAAAAGACTCCAAAAAGATATCATGATATGCTTCCGCTGAAAACACTAATGCCCAGATAGATTATTCTATTTGATTCCCTTAATAAGTTCTCTAAATTTAGGCAAATCTTCCTGAATAGTTTTCCAGAGTATTTCCTCATCTACGCCGAAATATTCATGTACAATTTTATTTCTCATTCCAATAATTTCACCCCAAGGAATGTTAGAATTGACTAATTTAGCATCTTCCGAAAGACTATTGACAGCTTCACCGATAATAGAAAGATTTCTTACAACAGCATCAATTGTCTTGTGATCATTATAAAAATCTAACTCCTTCATTCCATTGGTATAATTCTCTATCTTTTCAATAGAGCTAATAATATCCTCAAAATATAAATCGTCTCCTCGCTTAGACATATATAGTTTCTTTTAATACTTCTTTTCTTATAGTGTTCTTTAGGCCTTTTTTAGAAACCAAATCGACTTTCTTTTTTAACTTTTCCTCTAAAAAATTTTCTAATCTAATAAAATCAAAAAAACCAATAGGTGAACTAAATTCAACTAGAATATCAACATCACTTTCGTCAGTTTGCTCGTCTCGAGCAACCGAGCCAAAAACACCCAATTGTTTAACGTGGTATTTGTCCTTTAAAAAAGGCAAGTTTCTATTAATTTCCTCTATTATATCTTCCTTGCTCATAAACTTGATAATTAAATTCATTTTAGTCTACGCATTTATTCTAACACAAAGCACCCACAAAACAAGAGTTTCGACTATGAAAAGCGCACACAAAAAGCTATCGTCAAAAATATTACCGTGTTAACCCGCCAGCTGGCAGAATTAAAGTGTTGAGATGTTTATATGCTAAAATGTTAATATGCTTTTATGCCACTGGCAACTCAACGATAAATTTCGAACCTTTGCCATCGCCTTCGGATTCTATCCAAACATGTCCATGATTCCCTTCAATAATCATCTTTGCCACATAAAGTCCCAGACCTGTTCCGCCAGCATTTAATCTTTTCACATCTTTGCCTCGGGAAAATTTAGAAAAAAGATGAGCCATCTCGCTTTTCGGCACGCCAATCCCGGTATCAGAAACAGTTATTCGAAGATGATTTCCGATTAGACATTTCTCTGCAATTCCGTCGCACTCTTTGACAGAAACCGACACTCCGCCTTTTTTGGTATATTTGACAGCATTATCCACTAAATTAGCAACCGCTTCTTTAATTTTAGACTTATCAATATTAACTTCAGGAATAGAGCCAATAGACTTTCCGTATTCCAAATAAAGACCTTTGTTTTTAGCTTTAACAAAAACATTATCAATTACTTCTTTACAGATGTTTTCAATATTGCACTTTTCAAAAACAAAATTAACTCTGCCCGACTCCATACGAGAAACATTTAGCAAATCATTTACGAATTCAATCTGTTGTTCGTTAGCATTAAATATTTTTTGTAAAACATCTTTTTGTTCGGCACTCATCTCGCCATAAGATCCATCTGACAGTAACATTGAATATCCTTTTACGGTCGTGGGCGGACCCTGTAATTGATGCGCTACGATTGAGACGAATTCAGTTTTGGCTGTATCCAATTCTTTAAGCTTATCATTGGCAATTGATAGATGGTCGGAGATTTTTTGCAATTGTTCTTTCCTCTCGCTAATTTCTTCATTCGCTACCGCCAGCGCTTCTCTCTGGGCCACCTCCCGCTTGACGCTTCGAATTAAAATATAGCCAAAGCCGGTTATTAGAACTAAAGCAACTAAATTTAATACTCTATTAATTGGAATTTGAATAAAAGCAAACTGCGAAGCGATCAAAATAATCAATGAAATTACCAATGCCTGCGCTCCAATAAGCTTAATATTAAAAGCCTTAAACCGTACAATCATATAGGCTAACATTCCCATAAAAAATGTCATGCCAAAAAGACCATATTGCTCTAATTTAAAACTAACAGCATCGTCGATAAAACCAACGCTAACAAAATAGCTATTCAAAAAACCAGTTACAAAAAATGAAACTAAAAAAAGTTCCACTCCAATAGTAAGAGACATTATTTGTCTCTTGGAGACACTGCCCGCTTTTCTATATTTCAATAAACCCAAAATAAAAACAAACAAAGCTACAAAAAAACCAACGGCATAATAATAATTAGTAAAATATAACCCCTCAGTCGCCTGACAATTAGTTATATCAAAATCACTTAAGTTAAAGAACGTGGGTGTTAATAATAAAACTGGAAGAATTAAAAATCCAAACATTAATTTATTCTTCAAAGAAACATCTCTCTTCTCAATGAATACATAAAAGAAATATGCACTCAATACAAACAACAAGACATTTAAAATTCCAAGTAGGGCCCATGAAAACATTATCAACCTACTATCATAGAAAATCCAAATGATGAGATCAAACGAAGTCCAAAGAGAAAAAACTATCGCTATTCCAAGAAGGAGTCTATTAACTAGCAACTTTTTATTATTAAAAAAAACAAAAAATCCTATGATTAAAGTAACTATAGTAGTTGGTATATGTGAATAATATACGAATCTTAGAAATTCCTGGTTTTGTTCTATGAAAGAATAGCAAGTCTCTATTTTTGTAACAAAATTAAAATCCATTTTATTTTAAAAATTATTTTTATTTCAATGTTTTTTCAATAAATTTCGGGTAATGCCTCCAAAACAAATCATTTTCTTTCTTTGGGGGATAAATTTTTACCACCAACGGCTTTACTCCAAAAATATTATATATTTTTTTAAAAGTTGGGACGACTACACTATTGGTAAATTCTTTTTCATTTTTATTCTCTAGATAGTTTTCGAACAAAACTCCGTAACATATAAAAAGAGAGAGAAATTTTTTATAAAATATTCTTGGGCTTCCTCCGTTTTTCTTAATCCATAAAGATTCATCCGTGATAGAATTTTTATACTCATTAAAAAAACCGCCAAACAAATCATGATGAAACTTTATAAAACTGTCTCCTTGTAAAGTCTTTATATCAGCTAATCGTTTACCCTCAGAAAAATCGAAATCAATCACCTTTTTTACATTAAGTCTTTTTCCTTCTTTCTTTCCATTGCCATCACAGAAAAACATTTTTCCTAAATAATATTTATCTTGATTCTCAGATCTGAATTTATCGTCTAAATATTCCAAACAAATTGGCTCTAAACATATTCTCTTTGCTAATTCTAAATATTTAACAAATTCATTGTTTGGGCTAGCAATGTGCCTTGCTAAAATAGCCTTTGGGCTATTTAACATAGCTTTTGGGATGCTGCTATCTAAAAAATCTTCTACCTTCTTACGAAGTTTTTTATCATTCCAGCGTCTCCATATCTCCTCTTTGGCTACTTCTAGTGGCGTATAAATATCCTCTACATTAAAATCATCATTTCCATCTTTACTAGAGTTGAGCATAATCAAATAATTTAATATTTACAAATCACTTAATCGCTTCTTAATTGAATATATTATATCATATATATAGACAAAAAAGGAGGATTATTAAAACACTATTGGTCTTATTATAAATTCGGTAATCAAACCATTTCTGATTGACCAGTAACCGATACTAATCAAAATACTTAACAAAAAAATACTAATTATCTTAAAATCTAAATCTTTTTTATTGCCATCTTTGACATAAGTAGTTGCAATAAAAGGATCTTCGAAAATAGAAAGGATAATAAGTGCAAAAAAATTACCCCAAAATTGAATTTTTACAATCTTCAAAAGAAAGAAAAATATTTTCATTGGCACATAACTACCGATGACGAGGATAAATTTAAGAGGAGTTTTTTTATTTCTCCAATCTCTGAATCTATCTTTATATTCTAATTCTTTTTCAGAGAAACCTTTCAGGGAATTCCAAACAACAAATTTTGCCTCTTTATTTCTGAAATATATAAATAAAAATATATTTATTAAAACTGCCGCTATAGCCATCCCCAAAGCGCCCCGAGCTCCCCAAATTAATTCAGCTGTAATCCAGATTGGATTATCAAAGACCCAACTCAACCCTCGATAAAAACCTGCTCCAAGGATAATGTTTCTTTGTTTTTCAAAAATAAAAGCACCAATTAATACTATTACGACTGCTATTATTATCTTTTTACTTTCAGCGTCCAAGGCATTAACAATCTCCATAGGTTTTTTATATAATTAAATTAGCTGGCACAAGCTTAATTTTAAATTATATCACTAAAAAACCTTTTTGTCAATACCTGTTTTTGTAACTCCTCACTGACCCCTATGGCAAAAACAGGTTTGGCAATCCAGGGATATATTTAATGTCGAGATTTATTTTTCTAGACTGCCACGCAATTTTTGAGTACAAAAATTACTCGCAGAGACGGGTAAAAAAAGATATGGGAGAGGGTCAGTGAGGAGTTACCTGTTTTCGCCCTATTCCACTATCGGCAAAGCTCCGCCACTGTCCTCGTTTCTTTGAGCTATTTCTTCTTGTGACAGAGATTCATTATTCGCAACTTCGACTGAAACATTCTCCGCGGAGTCTTCTGTATTTTCAGCTTCATCAATATCTGTAATGCCCTCAGTTTCTTTAATATTTGTTGCTATGCTCTCAATTTCTTGATCACTTTCTGTACTTTCAATAACAACTTCTTCTTCGATTGATTCCTCCCCTGTTAAATTCTCTTCGTCAGATTCCAAACATTCTTCGTCTCCTTCATCACACTTGCTCTCCTCCTCTTCGATTGGATTCTCTAATGCATATTTAGCAGGATCGTCGATACATGATGACGCATAATTTTCTTCCATATTTTCTGGAGTACAAAAAACGAACTCACAATCGGGTTCGTTTTGGGCGCACACAAGCGCATTGCAATCTTCATCGCTAGCATCACAAGTTTGTATGCGACTTGCATTTTTATTTATAACTTTGAAATACCAGACATCTTCCTCGGGATCACCAGTGCACATCTCCCCCTCCACATCACTCTCGGGGTCGCACTCCCACACAAAACAAACCTCACTATATGGATCACAATCCACTTGAGCTTGAACGATATAATCTTTTTTGATCATATAACGATAGAAGGTCGCCCCGAAAGAAGCCAATATCAAAATTCCCATCGTCCACCAAAATATTTTTGTTTTTATGTCCATTTTTATAAGCCCTATTTTAGCTCTTCTTTTAAATTAATTCATTATATCATACAAATTTATCTTAATGCAAATAAAAAAAACAAAAAAGCCCATCTTTCCCTAAGGAAAAGATGGGGTTAAATAAATTCAATCATTTGCAGTCATTCAATCAACGTGACGCTGATTATCATTGGTGTAGTTGCTTCTGGCTCAGGAGGAGGTAGCGGAGGTGTTGATACTGTAATGTAGGCAACTTTTGTTACAGAATCAGTTCCCAAGCTATTATTGGCCGTTAATCTGACGGTAAAAATACCGAGAGAAAGATAAGTGTGCGTGGGATTTTTCTCTGAGGAAGAATACCCGTCTCCGAAATTCCAATTCCAGCTGGTGGGGTTATTGGTTGAGTGGTCAGTAAAACTGACAGTTAAGGGATTAGTTCCAGAAAACACGCTGGCAGAAAAGTTAGCTATGATAGGAGGTCTGATTGTCAGCTCAACTTTACCATATTCGTCTTTGTCAGATTCAGAAGAAATATCCTGGTCACCATCATCTTCTTCCACATCGACAAAGAAATATATTTTGGCAAAACCGTTTATCGGGAAGCCTTTAGCCGTGCTACCACGAGACACTGTGACTGTTTGACCGTTTGGTGAAACGGTAATTGTAACCGGGCTCATGGTTTTATCTTCTCTTTCTCCCGGGTCGATATCAAAAGAGCTATCTTCATCAATCTTGGTATCGTTTTCATCAAAATCACGCTTATTTTCAATCCGATAATCCGCATCTACATTTTTGGCTTCTTGGGAACTACGATTTTCTACCTCCATTCTTCCTTCGACTTGAAAACTTTGTCCCCAATAGAGAGTTTTGTATATCTCTTTAACCCAGCTTCCGCCTATTTCTCTCAGGTCAAAACTGTTAATATGGAGGTCAGGGTCGGAATCAGAGGATGTGGGTTCGGGGTCGTTATAAGTTCCTCCATATGATGAAGGACCAATTTGAATGGTAATTGTGCCTCCACAGATTTCAGCCATTGCAACTGGAACAAATAATAAAGTAGAAAATGCAAATATCATTAAGATTATTTTTATCTTCATTGCTCTCATCCCTCCTTGTATTAGATGGGTAGTCTTAGAATGCAGGACAAGCACCCATAATTTCAAAACATATTGTTCTGTCTGCAAAGTAACAAGTGGTTGAAGTAACTCGAAACCATTGTTGAGCATCAAAACAATCTACATTTGGCGGATACCAAGCTGCATCACCAACTTTGCGAACAGTTGCCTCAATCATCTGAAAGTCATCAGAGAAATCAACGTAAGGAGCGTTGTTTTGGATAAAGGTGAGCGAGTTAGTAAAACCATTGTCACTAGAGCCATATCCTGCCCAACGAGCATCATTGTCATTATACGGCAATCTTATTCCAAAATGAAGATGAACAGTTCCTCCTGCATAGGGGCCTATCTCTGCAATCTTTTGTCCCTTTTCCACAGTTGTTCCGACGGAAATATTTTTTAAATGAGCATATAAAGCAGTGAAATATTGTCCATCAGATAGTTGGTGTTTAATGATTAAACCGCCACCGTTAAAACCGAAGCCACCGTATCCATCAACATCCATACGATTATGTAAAACTACACCGTCAGCAATTGCAAATACCCTTTTTCCTTCCGCAACCCTAATATCTTGACCAAGATGAGATTTCCCTGGATAATTAGGATTGCTTCCATGCCATCCTAAAAGTAACTCGTTTCCTTCTGTGGGCCAGCAGAGACCGTTTGCCATCATTCCCCCTGGACATTCTGCTAGACAGTTGCTTGATAACAACATTGCTAGCACAATAATAAAAAAACTCATTTCTTGACGAGACATAGCAAACCTCCATTTTTTAAGTTTTCAAACAACTACATAATGTGCAATCTCTATAATTGCACAAAAAATATTTAAAATTTAAACATTCTTTGTGCAGTCATTATTTTTTAATTTGTAGCAGTGAAATTTTTCACTATTTCATTAAAAAATGGATTTAAATCACTATTTTCACATGTGATTTTATCGACTTTCATTTGCTTATCTTCCGAATCTGTGGCTGCATAAAAGCTACGAAATGAAAAATTATTTCCATTTAGAATTTTATTTGCTGATATGTTGCAACCATAAAGTTCTCCTTCTGACCACCATTGTCTTTTCTGATTAACAATTTTATCAACATCGCGTGAAGAATCTTTATCAATATGAACTGAAACATAATCTGAATTAAAATGATTATCTTTATCATACAAAACAATGATTGAGCACCCCTCTGGTATAAGAGCACACTCTGATATTGTATTCCTAACTTTCATATGACCATTCTCAACCAAACTAATCTCCCACTCTCCTGGATATTTCACCTCAAATCCATAGTCTTCATTCTGATAAATTTTCCAATTGCTGGTATCAATTTTAGATTCTCGTTTGCTTTGGTCAGTATCATCTTGAACAGTTATTTCTTCTTGTAAAACTTCATTATTACCTTTTTCTTTATTTGTAACAATCCAAAAACCGCCCCCTGCTATAATTATAAATAGAATTGCAGAAATTATTGTAATAATCGACTTATTTTTCATTAGATTTGGTTAAAAAATATTACTTATATTGTTTAAAAAATACCATCTAATCACATGAAAGTCAATAAAAATCTCACTCTTATTGCACATTATTATTTACTGACTCTACGATAGCACGAAGAGTATTCATCGTGTTATCAACATCCTCTTTGCTTAAAGGATTATGTACTTCTTTATAAATGCCATATCCAACCCTTCTGCATCCGCTCGCATTTCCGCAATCCTTGTTCTTATTTAAGTCGAACATGTGATAAAAATCATAAAAATATCTTGTTTCAGGCTTAAAAAATTCCTCTCCCTTAGTGTCCACGATAGCATGGAATCCCAGTGCCTCATATTTTTCTCCATCTATTGTAAGATTGTCAGTTACATCAACGTTATCGGGTAATATCCCAACTCCTGTCCTCGCTCCACATCGCATGTCGCCCTCTATAGGAAGAAAGAAAATTATAAACCCCAACCCATACTCCACTCGATAACAATTTCCTTCATCTGTAATTTTAGCAGTTCTAGGATAGGAAAATGAAAAATTAACCCCATCATTTTTTTCAACCAGCCAATCTGAGATATTTGTAAAATCACCCTCCCTTTGAATACCAACACGAGACCCATAAAGTTTTAAGGAAGTGGAGTCAATAGTATCTTCTAGAAAGGAGATACTTCGAACTATTTTTTTTAATATCGGACGTATTTCCATTTCTAATTCGTTTGTTGTCATAATTGAAGATGTTATAGAAAATTCAAAATTTCTATTTTTAATATTTGGAACAATAAAGCCTTCTCCAAATCCACTATAGTAATAACCAGTCAAACCATTTATATCCTTACTTTCTACAGAAATACCATATGAATCTTTCCATTTTTTTATAATATCATCAGCACCGATAAACAAAGAATTATCTTTGAATTTAACTGAAATCAATATGGCATTTTCTTTGCCTCCTTCATAGGAATACCATTTATTTTTTTCACTTAACCAGATATTCCAAGATTTCCCCTTGTAATAATACTCATCTCGTAGTTCCCAATTTTTCGGATATTTTAATGCAAATCCATATTCTTTATTTCTGTAAGTCTGCCAATCACTAGTGTCCGTTTCCTCCATATTAACTTCTTTTTGATTTTTATTATCACCACTTTGAGCAATCGTTTCTCCTTGTAAAACTTCCTTATTATCTTTTTCTTTATTTTTTACAAGCCAAAAACTACCCCCAATTAAAATAACGAGAACTAAGACTGATATTGATATAACTATGTTTTTATTCATTTTTTAAGTATAATTTTTATTTATTTTAAACTAACATTTATAAGCACACACAGTCAAATGTTTTGGGATTAAACTCCAATTTAAGGTAAGGGAAGCTTCGTTTCTAGGGAGCATTTTTATGCATTTTTGGAGTGGGTAACTTTCCTTGACTTTGTGTGCCACGAAGCTAATGTGTCAGTACATCGGGAATAATATATATAATAAAATATGGAAAAACAAACGATAAAAAATCTTACTGAGGAATATCTAATGTGGCTACAAATAGAAATAAACTACTCTAATATTTTAAATGTTGAAATAAATGTTTTATATTTTTCAACAAGTTCTTGGGTAAAATCAAAATAGACACCTCCAATCATAATGAAATAATATGAATCCTCATTATCAAATATTGCATTAGCCCCATACAGAAGTTGTCTGTCATCTATCTGATTGTTCCATTCTATAATAAATTTTTTACCATTAATTATAGAGTTATCATTAAAATTATATTTATATATATTTTTGTCATTTTCCGTAAAATTGCTTAATTTTTTTCTGTGAATATTAATATTCACACAGTTAGCTGCTGGAAAGCCCATATCATTATGTTCACAATCAATATCATAAAATCTTATAACATTCTCATCTTCTTCATATAATTTAAATTTCGTATCAAAAATCTGCGATGGATGAGCAATCTCAAATCCATACTCTTCATTCCTGTAGGTCTGCCAACTACTTGTATCAATTTTTTCTTCCACTACGATAGCTTCTTCCTGGGTAACTTCATTTTTAGTAGTTGCACCATCTTTATTGTTTTTATTTTTCACAATCCAAAAATCAGCTCCAGCTATCGCTAAAACTAGAATTGTAGGAATTATTATGATTATTGATTTATTTTTCATTAAATTTAAACTAATTTTGTCTAATTATGTTAGTTAAAAAATACCATCTAAATATATAAAAATCAATATCTCTAGTTCAAAATGTCTAGTTCAAATTCAAGATCCAAAACTGCTAAACAAAAACAGCTCTTTTAAATTAAGAGCTGTTTTTTGTTTGAATTTTATTTAAAAAAAATTATTTGATAAACTTCTTTTTGTATTCCTCTTGAGCTTCAGCAATAACTTTATAAGCCTCCTCTGGCCCCAAGAATCTTCCTACTTTTACGCTGTCTCTGCCAGTTTGCGGGATTTTATAGATTTCCATAAAAGTTTTTAAATCTTTTCTTTCATAGGGAGTAAGTCCATCTACATGAGTCACGTGTTCATAGCGAGGATCTTTATCATTAACACAAATTATTTTATGATCTACTTCGCCATTGTCTTCCATCTCCATAATTCCTACTACTCGACCTTTTACGAGAGCTCCAGGAATTATTGGCATTGAGCTAAAAACTACCGCGTCTAATGGATCCTCATCGCCTATATTCCAAGTATTGGGCACATCGCAATAATTCACCGGATAAAAGGTTGGGCCATAAAGCACTCTATCTAATTCTAAAACACCATACTCTTTATTATATTCATACTTATTCATATCTCCCTTTTGAATTTCTACGATTAAGTTTAAAATCTCAGGAGCTTTGTCTTGCGGAATAGTATGGAAATGAGAAGCTACATAATTTTCTTGCATATTTTTTATTTAATTTATTACACATTATATCCTAGCACAGATAATTTTATTTTTCAATAAACCCTACGAATTTGGGAATATGTGAATTTAAGATTTTAGGAATATAAGAATATGTGAATTTAAAAACGATATTTGTCATTGCGAGGTACTCCGTGGCAATCTCAAAATATTATACAGAAATTATTGCCGATAATATATTTCAAGGAGATTGCCACGTCGGAGTACCTCCTCGCAATGACGCTTACAATTTGTAGATTCGTAATAAATTTGTAATTCGTAGTAGTATTAAAATTTGTCCAGGGCGTTGGGGATAATTTTATTGGCAGTTGGTTTTTTTACCATATTGGCCAAAACTTCCGCCGCTTTCAATTTATGGGCAGTAGTAATATCTCGCACCCGCTTATTTAAGGCTCCGCGAAAAATTCCCGGAAAAACTAAAACATTATTAAGCTGATTTGGAAAATCTGACCTTCCTGTAGCTATTATTTTTGCTCCGCCTTGTTTGGCTAAGCTGGGCATGATTTCAGGAATGGGATTGGCCATTGCAAAAACTATTGCATCTTTAGCCATTTTTGAAATATCTACGTTATTTACTAAATTAGGAGCTGAAACTCCAATGAAAACATCTGCCTCAAATAAAGCGTCTCGAATTGTACCCATTAGATTCTCAGGATTAGTGATTTTGGCAATTTCCATTTTTGAATCATTGAGCCCTCCCTCTCTTTCTTTGAAAATAATACCTTTACTATCCACCATTATGATATTTTTAGCGCCATAAGCAATTAATAATTTAGCAATTGCTACTCCGGCTGCGCCTGCTCCACTGATAACAATTTTAATTTTTTTGATTTTTTTATTGACTACCTTCAGGGAGTTAATTAGTCCGGCCAAAACCACAATAGCTGTCCCATGTTGATCATCATGAAAAACCGGGATATCCAATTCCTTCTTTAGTTTCTCTTCAATTTTAAAACATCTCGGCGCTGAAATATCTTCTAAATTTATGCCTCCAAAAGTTGGGGAAATGTTTTTGATGATTTCTATTATTGTATCCGAATCTTGAGTGGCTATTACAATCGGAATAGCGTCCACTCCTCCCAGTTCTTTAAATAGAAGAGCTTTACCCTCCATCACCGGCAAAGCCGCTTCGGGTCCAATATTCCCCAAGCCCAAAACCGCACTCCCATCAGAAATAACCGCCACAGTATTTTTACGGATAGTATACTCGAAAGATAGTTTCTTATCTCTAGCAATCGCATTGCAAACACTAGCTACCCCGGGAGTATACAAGACTTTTAAATTATCTTTAGTTAGTTTTTGTTTTGAATTAATTTCAATTTTTCCTCCTATCCTTTTGGACAATTTTATCGATTCTTCCATAGGTTTATTTTTAGTAATTAACGAACCTCCAGATGCATAAGCGGTTCAACCGCTAAAGCTTTAGCGGTTGAACCGCTTATGCTTTAATTTTTGGCTGTCAGATTATTAATTATTAATTTTTCATTTTTTATTTATACCACCTCCATATTATCTCAATTTATCCAAATAAAATCAATGGCGGTCATTTTAGTATATTAGCATGTCAGCATCAAAACATAAAAACAATTTAACATTAAATTGGTCACCTGTCATCAGTCAAAAGTCATCGAGCAATTACTTTATTATCTATAACTCTTTGCCATAAAAAATAATTTAAAAAGCATATACCTTGAACTGTACCCCAAAAAGCGGACACGAAAGTGTCCGCTTTTTGTATATGTTAAGATGTCAAAATGCTAATATGTTTTTTAAAGTCTCAATTTTCGGTAGATACTTCCCGAAGCCACTGCGCCTTCGGCGACAGCAGTGATGATTTGGCGGAATTTATTGGAACCGGTCGTCACATCTCCAGCTGCCCAAACTCCCGCTACATTAGTGGATTGGGTCTGATCCACAATTACATAATCTTTGTCATCTAGCGCTACTCCAAGATTTTTTGCAATTATTACTCCCGGCACAGTCCCCACTTCGATAAACACCCCCTCTACTGCCAATTCTTTCATTACCCCGTCTTGTTCATAAGTGATTGCATTTACTTTAGCCACTCCCTTAATTTCAGTAATATTTTCACTGCAGATTAATTCTATTTTACCATTAGCACGCATTGATTCTTCGCGAGAAGGCTCCCAAGCTACTTCACAACGATGCAAAACATAAACTTTTTTTGCAAATTCTGTCAGGTGTTGAGCCGCCATCGCCGCACTATCTCCTCCGCCAATTACCACTACATCCTTGTCCCGAAAAAACATCGCATCACAGGTGGCACAATACGAAATCCCCTTGCCGACAAATTCTTTCTCGCCTTTAACATTCATTTTTCTTGGCTTCATGCCAAGGGCTAAAATTATAGTTTTCGTAAAATATTTTTTACCCCCGTCAGTAACTACTTCGAAATTCCCTTCCTTTTTTTCAATCTGTCTAACATCTTCTTGAATAATGGTGGCGCCTAGACTTTCGGTTTGGTCCACAAATTTTTTCATCAAATCCTTGCCGGAAATACTTTTTTCTCCCGCCCAATTTTCTATCTCTGAAGCTTCTACTACTTGACCTCCGATTTCCTCGCCTATCACCAGATGCTTAAGCTTATAACGAGATGAATAGATTGACGCGCCAAGCCCCGCCGGACCAGCTCCTACGATAATCAAATCATAAATTATTTTTTCTTCTTCAGTCATAATTTTTAGTTCTTGGTTATCAGTTTACGGTTCACAGTGGCCGCAATCAGAACACTTTAATATTATTTAAACTTGCGATTTATTATTTAGGTTAATGAGTTAACAAATTTATTCATTAAAAATTAAATATTCATTTTAAATTTTAAATTTAAAATTTGAAATTTATTTTATTATATTATCTCCAGATTATCCAAAAATTCCCGGTATATATTTATTATCCGTAATACTTCTTCTTTGTCTAAACGGAAATTTTTATCATAAATTATTTTATTTCTTATATCATGGGCTTCTTTCAGCGATTCCAGATCTTCGATTTGTTTTGAATCAGCGCTATCCAACCTTTCTTTCATATTACCACCTTTGTATCCAATGAAAAATAAAGTTTCATCCGCCAATTTATCAGCCTCCAAAATTGCTATCTTGCCCTGATGAGCATCGCCCAATTTCAATCGATTTTCTATTTCCATCCATCGTTTTTGCAATTTCTTTTTGGAAGCTAGTGGCATCGGAGCGCCCATTAAGGTATTTCTGATATCACCTCCCAAACCTCTCACCATCAAAAGTAGCACCATATCCGCAAATAAAACCACCACATAAATGGCTAAGATAAATTTCACAAACCAAAAAAATCCCGAATTTAAAAAAGCGTTAGCTACTTGTATAATTGTCGCAATAATAGAGTTTATATCTATGTCCATGATAATTTTTAATTTTGAATTTAAAATTTTGAATTTCGATTCAAATCTTAATTTTTAATTTTTCAATATTGAGATATTTTGTTAAATACTCAATATTCAATAATCTATACTGCTTGTTAGACGTAATAAATCACATCTCTGTATTTTTCGTTTTATTAATTCAAACATTCGAAATTCATTCGAAATTCAAAATTCAAAATTTGAAATTAATTTATCTCAAACGTATGCGCGGCGTTGAGTAATTCTTCTTCCCCAAACCAGCGCCCCATCAATTGTCCGCCGATTGGCAAATTTTTCCCTTCTCTTTCAACTGTGCCAATTGGAAAAGAAATCGCCGGCACGCCCACCAAATTAGCGGTTACTGTATAAATATCCGAAAGGTACATTTGCAATAAATCAGTAGTTTTTTCTCCTATTTTAAAAGCTGGTTCCGGAGCAGTAGGCGAAAAAATTAAATCTACACTTTCAAAAGCTTTTTCGAAATCCTGTTTTAATAACCTTCTCACTTTCTGAGCTTTTTTATAGTAAGCATCATAATATCCAGCAGACAAAGCATACGTGCCTAGCATAATTCGACGCTTAACTTCAGTACCCAAACCGATCTCTCGACTATCTAAATATGTTTCCAATAAGTTACCTCCTCCGATTTTTGACTGCTCTTGGTCATCGACACTTAATCCGTATCTAATCCCATCAAACCTAGCCATATTGGAACTAATTTCACTTGGCACAGTTATATAATAAACAGGCAAAGCATATTCATTATGAGGAATATTAATCTCCACCAATTCAGCTCCCAGTTTTTTAAATTTTTCTAAAGCTTTTATAGAAATTTCTTTTATTTCTGAGCTTAAATCATCACTAAAATATTCTTTAGGCACTCCAATTTTCATACCTCGGATATCTCCTTGCAAATAATCTTCATAAAGTTTGCCACCACTTTTGGCTGAAGTAGCGTCTTTCTTGTCTCGCCCAGCAATTCGAGAAAGTACAATAGCAGCATCTTCGACTGTCTGAGTAACGGGTCCGATTTGATCAAAGCTTGATGCCATCGCAATAAGTCCATGGCGAGAAACTCTTCCATAAGTCGGTTTTAGTCCCACCACTCCGCAAAAAGATGCTGGCTGTCGCACTGAGCCTCCCGTGTCAGAGCCGAGTGCATAAACAGCCAAACCTCCTGCCACCGCAGCTGCTGATCCACCCGATGTCCCTCCCGGTACCCTATTTAAATCATGAGGATTTTTGGTTTTTTGATAAGCACTATTTTCGGTGGAACTGCCCATGGCAAATTCATCCATATTAGTTTTACCCAAAATCACAGCTCCTTGTTTTTTGAGCTTTTTAACTACAGTAGCATCATACGGCGCAATATAATTGTCCAAAATTTTTGAAGCCGCAGTCGTCCTGCCGCCCTGCACGCACATATTGTCTTTTAGGGCCATCGGGATTCCGCTAAGTAAATCTATTTCTTCTCCTTTTTTTATCTTGTCATCTATTCTTTGAGCTTCAGCTAGCGCCTCTTCCTTGTGCAAAGTTAAATAAGCCAAAATATTTTTATCTTTCTCATCAATTTCATCAAAATATTTTTGCGTTAATTCTACAGAAGTAACTTTTCCACTTTTCAAATTTTCGTGCAATTGTCTTATCATAGATTATGTTAGTATGCTTTTTACTTTTACCTGATTA
>LBQR01000013.1 GCA_000990945.1 Candidatus Moranbacteria bacterium GW2011_GWF2_35_54 | reverse complement strand
TCATATCCTCCATCACTCCACGGATGGCATCGCACTATCCTTTTTAATCCCAGCCAAATTCCTTTAAAAATTCCATACTTATCAATCGCCTCATAGGTATATTGCGAGCAAGTCGGATGAAAACGGCAAAATCTTTCTGAAAAAAAATAGCTCAAAAAACCTTGGTCCGGAGAAAGAACTTTCTGGTAAAATCTGATTAGTAATAAGGCTATTTTTTTCATTGCCAATAGATTAAATAGGTTATATAATAATAGTATATGTTTTTAAAAAAAATAACAATTATAAATTTTACAACCATTCGGTTCTCTCCAATCGCAATTTCTATTTGACGTCTTTGCGAGGGTACTCCCGTGGCAATCTAGGAATTTAAATTAAAGGGAAATTTACTGGATCGCCACAGTCGTTTTGAGTACAAAACTTCTTCGCGAAGACAAACAATGGTTTGCAAATTTTGAGTACCCCGAATATGCAACTGCAACGGGGCAGGCGTAATTTACTCGCAAAGACAATAATAAAATAGATACAAAAATGAAAAAAATTTCCTTTAACAATGTACACTGGATAGATTTTGAAAATCCGGATTCCAGCAGCACTCGCTATTTGCAAGAAAATTTCAATATTCATCCTCTGGCGATTGAAGAATTTGTCACGCCTACTATCCGGCCCAAGGCTACAGTTTATCCTAGCTGTATTTTTTTGACTCTTCACATTCCTCTCTATGACACTGTAGAAAGGACGACTTATCCGGGCGAACTGGATATTGTTATTACCAAAGATTATTTAATTACAGGGCATGATCACAAAATTTTCCAATTAACTAGTTTTTTTGAGAAATTACAAAGCAGTGAAGGAAAGAAAAGGATTTACATGAACGCTTCTCCGGCTCATTTGCTTTATTATCTAGTAGAAACTCTTTTAGAATCCTGCTTTCCTCGCTTGGATCATATCCACAAAAATATTGACATCATCGAAAATCACGTTTTCAATGGAGATGAAAAAGAAATGGTGCAAGAAATTTCCATTGCCAAAAGAGATATTTTAAATTTCAGACGAGCGCTAAAACCGCAAAGATCAATTCTGGAATCATTGGTTCAAATGGACACCCATCACCTTGTCGGCAAAAATCTAAAAGATTATTATCAAAATCTAGTTGGGATTAATATCCGGCTCTGGAGCTCCTTGGAAAGTGCCAAAGAAACCATCGAATCGCTGGAAGAAACCAACAATTCCCTGCTCTCCAATAAATTAAATATGACCATGAAAGTTTTGACAATTTTTTCTGCCGTGATGCTTCCGATGACAGTTTATTCCAATATTCTTGCCATGAGCGCAGACATTCCCTTTGGTTCTCATCCCTACGGGTTTTGGATTCATATGGGAATAATGCTCGCCCTCTCTATGCTAACAATATTTTTGTTTAAATTGAATAAATGGATATAAAAATCATGGAACATGAATCATAAAACATGGAACACACATGTCATAAAACAGAAATGTTAATATGCTAAAATGCTAATATGTTGAAAATTTACAATAAACTCACCAATCAAAAAGAAGAATTTATTCCAATTAATCCTGGCAAGGTTGGGATGTATGTTTGTGGTCCGACAGTTTATGACCATTGTCATTTGGGACACGGTCGCGGGTATGTCTCTATGGATATAATTCGCAAATATTTGGAATACTCCGGCTATGAAGTCCGCTACATCATGAATTACACCGATGTTGGACACTTGGTAAATGACGCTGAAGAAGGAGAAGATAAGATAGAAAAAAAAGCCAAGAAAGAGAAAATTGATCCGATTGAAATTGCTAATTCATATATTCAATCTTGCGAGGAAGATTTCGAAGCGCTCAATATCAAACCAGCCACTTTCTATCCCCGCCCCACCAAATATATTGATAAGATGATAGATTTTATCCAAAGGCTGATTGAAAAAGATTTTGCTTACCAGTCCAATGGTTCAGTTTATTTTTCTGTGGATAAATTTTCTGATTACGGCAAACTATCTGGACGGAAAACGGATGAACTTCTGGCCGGTGCCCGTATAGAAATTGATGGTGATAAAAAAAATCCACTTGATTTTGCATTATGGATAAAGGCGGATGAAAATCATATTTTAAAATGGAACAGTCCTTGGAGCATCGGGTACCCAGGCTGGCACATCGAGTGTAGCGTGATGAGTTGTGATTTGCTCGGAGAAAACACTTTTGATATTCATGGCGGAGGCAATGAAAATGCTTTTCCTCACAATGAGAATGAAATTGCTCAAAGTGAGGCTTTAATTGGCGAAAGAATGGCTAATTATTGGACGCTTTGGAATATGGTAAATACCGGGGGCTCTAAGATGGGTAAATCACTAGGCAATGCTACTAATCTAAAGGAAGCTATAAAAAAATATGGCGCCACGGCCATAAGACTTTGGATAGTCAGTTCTCATTACCGCAGTATCCTCGATTACAGCGAAGCACCACTGCTTCAGGCAGAAAAAAACCTAGAAAAAATATCCAAATTCATAAATCATATTCAAACAAAAATATCAGAAGCTAATCCAAGTGATGATGATTCCACATCAATTGATTTTGATTATTACAACGAACAATTTAAAGCAGCTATGGA
This sequence comes from Candidatus Moranbacteria bacterium GW2011_GWF2_35_54, assembly GCA_000990945.1. GTDB lineage: Bacteria > Patescibacteriota > Minisyncoccia > Moranbacterales > UBA9337 > UBA9337. The sequence goes on along the minus strand of LBQR01000013.1, from coordinate 17,724 downwards.
TGACGATTTTAACACTCCCTTAGCCTTAAGCGTTTTTTATGATTTAATAACTCAAACATATAAATTAGAAACTGAAGATAAAGTTACCTTCACTGATTTAAAAAATATTTTATCTTTTTGGAAAAGAACGAATGAAGTTCTTGGCTTAAATTTTATAGTTGCTGAAACTTTCACATTAAAAAAATCAATAGGCGCTCCGGAAGAAATTATCCAGCTCGCCCAAGATCGGGAAACCGCTCGAAGAAACAAAGATTTTAAGGAAGCTGACAACCTCAGAGATAAACTCAGAGAAAAAGGATTTGAAGTTGAAGACACCTCCGAAGGATTTAAATTAATAAAACTCGTCAGTCGCGACTGACAGGTTAAAAAATAAATCATGTTTATATACAAACAAAAATTAATTACTTTAATGCTAATTGCCACTCTCCTTTTGAATTTAGCTCCTGCTTTAGTGTATGCCCAAGAAGCTTCTACCAGTAGCAATGAAGAGCTTGAGAAAGATTTGGATTTATACGAAAAATACCAAAAATACGAAAAGTATAAGAAATATAAAGATTATAAAGATTATAAAGAAGCCAAAGAAAAATATGCCTTCAAGAGTTCCACCGATAGAATTGCCGCCAAAGAAGCTTACCGACTTTATAAAGAAACTAAAAATCAAAAATATTATGAAGATTATAATAAATATAAAAAATACAAAAATAAATATAAACCCCTAAAAAAATACGCCAAATATGGCAAGTATTCCAAATATAACAAAAGCGAAAATAAAAGATACGGCTCCGTTGAATACAAGGACGGTTATAACCGATATAAAAATTATTTGGCCAGCACCAATACCGTCAGTGGAAATTTGGGCGAAGCTAATCTGGGTGGCGGACCATTGGGACCGGAAATCACGGTGGGACTTTGGAATTACACTCGGGATAATTTAAAAGATTCTCCGTTTAAACTTCAAGCCAATCGGGCTTACACCATCAAAAATGGAGATGGCACGATTGTTGGACAAGTAGCGGCCACCTCCGTCACTCGCGTAACCTATGAATCAGATGGCAATCTAAAAATTTACGACTCGCTTACTGGAAATACAATCGCAATTTCAGCCAGAGAAGTATTTTTTGAGGATACAGCTGGAGATAATTCCGCTATTGTTTTTGATATTTACCGTCCCGATTCTGATTTTGACCAATATCGCGGGAAAGTAAAATTACGTTATAACTCATCCAGCAAACTTACTTGGGTCATCAACACTCTTCCTCTGGAACATTACGTCTGGGGCATGGGAGAAATCACTGGTACTGGCGACACTGATTACAATCGAGTAATGACCACTTCATTTAGGACTTATGGCTATTGGAAATTAAAGTTCAGTACCAAATATGCAGCCGATGGATTTAAAGTTAATGCCACTCCCGGCAACCAACTTTACTATGGTTACGACTGGGAAACTGGACACACTCGCATTCTTGATGCTGCCGTAGATACGCAAGGAAAAATTGTAATGTACAAAGGTCAAATCGCTATTACTCCTTATAGTTCTTGGACTGATGGACGAACTCGAAGCTTTGAAGAACGCTGGGGCTCAGCAGATTATCCGTGGTGCCAATCAGTTGGTGATCCTTACGGTAAACATGCTACCAAAAGTACTGCCACATTGGAAGCTGAGGGTAACCATATGGTGGGGCTCAGCGCCCACGGAGCTCTAACTCTAGCAGATGTGCATAGTTGGGATTGGGACAGAATTATTAAATATTATTACACAGGCATTGATATTAAAAAAGTTTATTAATATTACCTCTCCCCTCTCCACTTTGTACTCAAGGGGGAGATGTCTGAAAGACAGAGGGGGTTTACTAATTAAATTATTTATTAAATTTCTAACCCCTCCCCACCCTCCCCTTTAAGGGGGAGGAGGAATGCTAGAAATATAACAATATCAAATAATATGAAAACTAAAATATTAATTTTAATTTATACAATAATTATCGGCACTGTCGTCTACTCTGCCTACCCTGTGATAAAAAATCGTTATTTTCAAGCATCCGAGGATGCTGCTACCCAGGAAAAATCAAATGAAAATAAAAAATCATTCTTTAACAATGATTCATCTGACAGCAACAGCACCAATGATTTGGATGATATTCCCGACGAATCAACCCTCGATGAAGATGTCTTTATTGAGGTAGACACGGAAGATTGCGAGGATGGTTGCGAGCAGTTCGAAGATGCAGATGATAAAAAATATTGCCAGCAGTATTGCGGCCTCAGCACCAACCCTGCTACTTTAAACGATGATTGCGAAAAATTAGCTGACTTAGAAAAAGATTATTGCTGGAAAAATAAAGCTTTAACAAAAAAAGACTTCAGCTTTTGTAAAAAAATAATTGATAAAAAACTTTTAGAATCTTGCAAAAATCAACTGACCGAAGAAGTCCTTAACAGTTCCAATTCTCCAATTGAATAAAATATCAAACACACCCTCTCCCCCTCTTTGACCGCGTGTCGCATATAGCTTTAGCGGTGGCGCAGGGGGAGATGTCCGACCCGCTTCGCAGTAGCTTCGGCGAGGCGAGTAGGACAGAGGGGGTGGAGAAACTTAAAACAAAGAAAAAAGAGACTGACAGCCTCTTTTTTGCGTAAACTTACACTTCCTTTTTATCTTTCGTTTTTTGCTTATTATCTTTCAAAAGATCTCTTATCTCCGTCAACAACTTAACATCTTCCGGCGTAGCCAGTGGCTTCTTTTCCTCCTTCTTTTTAAACCTCTCCAATTGTTTCACAGCCAAAAAAATTGCAAAAGATATAATTAAAAAATCAATTACTGTATTAAGAAATAACCCATAATTCATAGTTACGGCCGTGGTGCCATCAGAAGCTTTTTTTAAAGTAACAGCTAATTCTGAAAAATCTACTCCTCCCGTTAACACTCCAATCGGGGGCATAATAATATCCGCCACAAAAGAACTCACAATTTTTCCGAAAGCCGTACCTATCACTACTCCGACCGCCAAGTCAATCACGTTTCCCTTCACGGCGAATTTTTTAAAGTCTTTTAACATTTTTTTTACCGTAAGATTAATCCTAAAAATTTAAAATTAACTTACTTTTGATTTTATAAACTGATTATTAATAATTATAATATTATATCCTAAATATTTCAATGCGGCCAAATAAAAAAACCTCATGTAAAGAGTGAAAATCCAATCCTATAGCCCCATTCTACCAGCCATTTTATAGCCCAGCCAAATTCCCAAAAAACCACCCATAGCGCTCAGAATCAAAGATGTCATAGAAAACACGCTACCACCCCAAAATAAAGGAATGTAGCTTCCTACAATTGAACCAATAACAGCATTGAACATTATTAAAAACTTCATATTTTTATAAAATAAAATTTACCACAGTTTTTGAAATATTTTTGGCACCCGACCCATATATTCTAAATACTGATTTCCGAATTTTTGAATCAGCGCTTTTTCCTCTAAACTAATCCAAAATAAAAGCACAAACATCAATAAGTGAGCGCTAATTAAAAACCGTACATACCCAAGATAATATCTGCGCTATAAATCGGATGGCGCACTTTATTATACACCCCCTCGGTGACTAATTTATCAATTTTATCCACCGAAAGCGGAGCCTTGTGATGGACTAAAATCGCCCCTCCTAAAAAATATAACCAATATAAAAAAGCCGGCACAATCAAGGCCGAAGTAAATATATTACGCGTAAATACCGAGCGGGGTGGGACGAATTGGAACACGATAAAAATTCCAATTATTACAATCAACCACATCAACACCGGACTGACTAATTTTTGTTTAAGGCTCATATTTTTTGTTTATACCACTTTTTTTATTTTTTTAAACTACTTAAATCGTTTAAAGCGATTTCAACTGTTCCAGAAGAAACTAAAAACAAAGAAGCGATATGACCAGCTAGATATGAATTTAATGTTTTTTCATCAAAAACAGAAATGTCCTGCTTCTTACTCAATTTTTCTGTTAAAATCTTTTCTCTTATTTTAGAAAGTTCTTCCCTTGGCACGAGAAAATAATTAGCAAATTTGTTGGCTTGAGTTTCCAGATACGAATATTCGTCAGCGTCAATTTCATATATAAATTCATAAACTTCATCCATACTTGAAATATTTAATGCTTCATAAAAAATCTTGTGCAAAACAAGGTGTCCCAATTCATGAGCTAAGGAAAATCTAAATCTACTTGTTTCGTTTTCATAGTTTCTTTGATCCACATATATAGAAGAGAAATCAGAAGTTATCTGAGCATCCAATCCACATTGACTCATTAAATTTGGTATGGGTATTATACTTATTTTTAATTTTAACTCCACTATTTCTTCTATCCCGACTGGAATTCCATTTTTCCAATATTTTAACCTAAAATTATCAGCTTTATTTTTTATTTCTTCATTGCTTATAAAAGAAACCTTTGTGTCTTTGTATTTCATTTATTTTAATCTTAAGCATTTTTTATAAAGTTAATTATTTTATCCATATCTTCTTTGGTTGGTTTTTTATTTTTAAGCGTTCTGAAGAAAGCTGGTAGATTAGCCACTAGTTCTTTTTCATCCATTATTTCAGAAGGGATTATTCCCTGAGCCACATTGGCATTGTATATGAAATTATCAAATTCTTTGGTACCACTTTTTAATCCCAATGTTCTTGCCCATAAATTTAATATTTTTTTATCAGCTGGTGGCGACATTTTTCCTCTTTCAATTTTACTAAAATTACTTGGATCATAACTAATCCTACGACACATTTCTCTCAGCGTCAGTTCTTTTTTTATTCGAAGTTCACATAGAAGGCTTCCGAATTTTTTTAAATTATCTCCCTTGCTCATTTTTTTAATATTAATTAATTATAATAAAATATTCTTGTGGTATAATATTACCACAAGGATATTTTTTGTCAAATACCACAAATATTTATCCCATCCCGCCACACTCTAGCACGGGCGGATCAAGTTGTCATTCGGATTAATAAGCTACAATTTTATTTTATTTCATAAAAACTATCTGCCTTAGAAAATAGGAAATCATTGTCGATATTATTTAAAAAAATTTTAAGATTTTCATAGGTATTTTTACAATATTCCAACAAGTCCATTCCGTTATCAGAAAATTTTGGAGCGTTGAGTCCATTTTTACCAATTAAAAACATCTGCAAATTTCGAACCCTCGAATGATGAACTATTTCATTTCTTAAATCATAAATAACCTGAATCCATTTCTCCACCTCGTCGTCGATATAATCAGCCAATTCGACCTCCCCCGCACCTCGCAAAGCATCCGATGTTCCTTTACCAGCGACTCCTCTACCCTCCACCCCTCTACCCTTGAAACCAATTCTATATTTGTCTTTCGAATTAAGAACTGGATAAAATAATTTTAACAAATGAACAAAAACATCCATAAAAGAAAGTATTTGAAAAAGAAAAGATTCAAATTCAAATAAAACAATATCATCAAAAAATTCTTTTTCTTCAAGATCCATCAGTAGTTTAAACCGCGGTATTGGTGGATTTTTTATTTCTGACTCAATAAGTGAAATGCTATAATTGATTGCTTGAATTTTATGTCTACAATTCTCAATAGCCTCGCTAAATTCTTTCCATTGTCTATTTCTCCACTCAGTCAACTCTTGTGTATCCGTCAACGCTATTGGCGGAGGGCTACCTGCCAACGATTCTAATTTACTAAAAAAAGAAAGTGCTTCATCTGAATAGTGATCAAATCTAGTATCCATCAGTTGGATTTTATTTCCAATAATTTTGTATCTCGGCATATTCTTATCCCAAACAATTGAAGTGCTCAATTGAACTTTTTAAGTTACTGTTTGAATTTAAATTAAATTATTAATAAAAAGTTTCACTCTTGAATAGATTAAGAAAAAGCAAGGCCGTAGGCCTCGCTTTTTGAAAGTTTATTTATTCAATTCTTCAAGCTTAAGTTCTTTTTTGGATTTTTTCTTAGCCGGTTTTTCTTCAATTTTTCCACCCGCTTTTTTAATCGCTTCAGCTGAAGATTTCGACACGGAAATTTCTTTGGAAATAATAACTTTTTTCTTTAGCTCACCATCACTCAAAATCTTTACTCCGTTTTTGATTTCACTCTTTCGAAAGATTTTTTTCGCTAGCAAAGTTTCGATGCTCACGATACTATTATCTTCAAATTTTTCCTCAATAGTATTTAAATCTAAAATATTTTTCTTAGCTACAATCGCTTTAAATCCCCTTACCTTCTTTAATCTTTCCACCAAAGATGTGCTTCCTCCTTGAAACAATGGATCCACATTTCCACCTGAACGGGCTTTCTGTCCTTTATTACCTTTGCCAGAATAAGTTCCGCGTTTACCTCCACGTCCAATTCTTTTGCGGTTTTTCTTCGGTTTTACTTTTAATTCATGTATCTGCATACCTTTTAAAATTATTTCTTAATGATGTCGGCTTTAACTTCAAACTCTCGCAAAGCCTTAATTGTAGCTCTCGCCACATTCAATTTATTAGATGTTCCCAATGATTTAGAAACGATATCTTTAATTCCCGCTAGATCCACTACGGCTCGCACAGCTCCACCAGCTACAATTCCACGTCCCTCTCTAGCTGGCTTTAACATAATTTTAGCGCTTCCCAATTTTACATCCATATCATATGGGATTGTTCCTTTGCTAATATCAATAATAATCATGCATTTCTTGGCATCATTAACTGCTTTTCCGATTGCGTTGGAAACGTCTGAGCCTTTGCCCACGCCAACGCCCACTTTTCCTTTTCGATCACCAATTACCATTGTAGCTCGAAAACTAAAACGGCGCCCTCCTTTTACTACACGGGTAACTCTAGCCAAATCTAAAAGTTTCTGTTCAAACTCCGGCTTCTCTCTTTTTTTCCTATCGGATCTAAATTTTTTTGATTTATCATCATTCATAATTTTTTTATAGTCTTAAGTATATCTTATTTAAAATTTAAGACCCTCTTTCCTCATCTCATCAGCTAGAGCCTTTATTCTTCCATGATATCGGTAACCGCTTCTATCAAAAACAATTTCACTGATTTTAAGTTCCTTGCATTTATCTGCCATCGCTTTGCCCACTTTCGCAGCTCCTTCCATGTTTGGTTTAACTCCCAAAACCAAAGAGCTAGCTGAAGCTAAAGTGGCTCCCTTTTCATCATTTATCAATTGCACATAAATATTTTTCAAACTTCTATAAACAGAAAGACGAGGACGCTTGGCGTTGCCACTAATTTTAGCCCTAACTCTTTGTTTTCTATGCAATCTTTTATTGTTTCTACTTATCATCATATTATAAATTTTAAATCTAAATAATTTTAGTCTTACGCTGAAGCCTTCTTTCCTTCTTTTCTTCTTACAATTTCGCCGACATATCTAAATCCTTTTCCCTTGTAAGGCTCGACTGGCTTTAAAGATCGGATTTCAGCTGCAAATTGACCTACGACTTGCTTATCAATTCCAGAAATAGCTAGAGTATTATTTTCTACCTTAACTTCCAAACCCTCTGGCACTATTACATTTACCGGGTGAGAAAATCCCAAGGCCATTTTCAAATTTTTTCCACTAGCTTCCATTCGAAATCCCACTCCATTTAATTCCAAAACTTTAGAAAAACCAACTGAAACTCCCGTGATCATATTGCCAATAAGTCTGTTAGTAGTTCCCCACATAGCGCTAGCTTTTTTGCTACTATTGGCTCTGTCCACTACCACTAAATTATCTTTAATTTCAACTTTAACGTCATGCACAAGAACTAATTCTAATTTTCCTTTAGAACCAGAAACAGTGATTTTGTTAGCAACCATTTCAACTGTTACTCCTTGGGGTATTTCGATTGGCTTTTTACCTATTCTTGACATAAATTCATTTTAGCATTTTAACATTTCAGCATTTTCAGCTTAAATATTTTAAATTATGTGTTAATATGCTTAATTGTTAACGTGTTATATGTTTCTACCAAACCTCACAAATCAATTCTCCGCCCACGCCATTTTTTCTGGCCTCTTCTCCTGTTACTACGCCTTGGGAGGTCGACAAAATAGCTATTCCCATACCATTCTTGACACTTCGGATATTTTCTCTATTTACATATATTCTCTGTCCTTCTTTGCTAACTCGCTTAATCGATCTTATGGCCGGAACAACATCTCCAAATCCTTCTTTATTGATATATTTCAAATTAATCTTTAGCATAGCAAATTTTTCAGCCTTCGCTTCTTCTACTCCCTCCACAAATCCGCTCTTTAAAAGAACGCTAGCAATGGCTTTCTTGATTTTTGAGCTAGCTAAAACAACCTCGCTGTGTCCAGCCATTTGGGCATTTCTTATTCTAGTTAACATTTCACTAATTGGATCTAACATATACTAATTTTAATTCTAATTACATTCGAATTATATACTAATTATAAAAAATTGGATTTGAGTTAATTTGGATATAATCCGCGTCCAAATTCGGATTTACCAGCTACTCTTTCTAACTCCAGGAATCTCTCCATTGCTTGCCAGTTCGCGAAAACAAATTCGACAAATATCAAATTTACGCATATAGCCCCTCTTTCTTCCGCATTTCCAACAACGACGAACTTCGCGTGTAGAAAATTTGGGGGTTTTTAGAGATTTAGCAATTACTGATTTTTTTGCCATACTATTATTTATCTAAATTATTCTTTATAATAAAATTAATTAATTTCTAAATTATTTATTCTCTTGAAGAGGAAATCCCAGAGTCCTAAACAGAACTTCTCCTTCAGTTTGAGTTTTGGCATTAGTTACTACATTCACTTGCAATCCAAAAATAAATTTGGCATCCTCTGCAGAAATTTCCGGAAAAACTATATGCTCCTTGATTCCTAAATTTAAATCTCCTTCTCTGCTCACACTACTCACTTTAACTCCTTGAAAATCTCTAGTTCTGGGATAAACAACATTATTTAATCTATCGATAAAGTCCCACATTCTTCTTCCTCGCAAAGTCACTTTTATCCCGACTTCTGAACCCTCTCTAACTTTGAAACCAGCAATTGATTTTTTTGCTTTGGTCATAAGAGGTTTTTGTCCGGTGATAGCTCTCATAACTTCCACCATTTCATTGATTTTTTCTTTTTCTTTCCCGATTTTTCCAATTCCAATATTAACCACCACTCTCTTTATAGCAGGAATAGATAAAGGATTTTTGTAAGCAAAAGTTTCTTTTAATTTTGGAATTACAACTTCCTTATATTTAGTTTTAGAGCTAACGATTTTCATGTTATTCTGTACTAATTACTAATTTTTACTAATATACTAATCATCCTTTGACTTTATCCTATTTATATATTCGTATTTTATTCGTAATTCGTAAATATTAATCTTAGATATTCTTCTTACATTTTTTACAAACTCTATTTTTGTTCCCAGCCTTATCAATCGCATATTCCACTCGAGTCTCTTTGCTACAATTAGGACAAACTAGCATTGCATTAGAAACATCAATAGGCACTGCAATTTCTACTCGTTGTCCCTTCTCTCCATCTTTCTTTGGTCGAATATGCTTTTTGATTATATTAATTCCTTCTACCGTTATTTTACTATCTGAATTAATAACGCGCAAAACTTTACCACTCTTTCCAGAATCTTTTCCGGCAATAATTTTTACTTTGTCATTTTTTTTAATTCTCATAATTATATAAATCTCTAATCTACACTAATTTTCTCCAATTATCCCCAATGGGATTCGTGATTATTAGTGAGTAGATTCGATTTTTGATTCGTGACTTAAATCCTTACAATACCTCCGGCGCCAATGAAGCAATCTTATTAAATCCTCTTTCCTTGACTTCTCTGGCAATCGGCCCGAAAATTCTGGTTCCCTTTGGCTCTATTCCATCTACGATAACAGCAGCATTTTGATCAAAGCGAATATAGGAACCATCTTTTCTTTTCAAGCTCTTGGTCTGTCTTACGATTACAGCTTTGACCTTATCCCCTTTCTTGACAGATCCTCTCGGCTCAGAAGATTTCACTGAAGCTACAATAATGTCTCCCACGTAAGCGTATCTCCTGCGAGATCCGCCTAAAACCTTGAAACATTCAATTATTTTGGCTCCGGTGTTGTCAGCCACTTTCAATTTTGATTCTGATTGTATCATACTTTTAATTATATAAATCTCTAATCTACACTAATTTTTCTCTAATTATCTCTAATAAAATTCGTGATTATTAGCGAGTAGATTCGATTTTTGATTCGTGACTTAAATCCTCATAGGACTTGAAATGTCTTATTCTTGCTTACTGGTTTAATACTAAAAAATTCTACTTTATCGCCCACCTTATATTTATTGTCTGCATCATGCACATGGTATTTCTTGGTTGAACGATATTTTTTTAAATATTTCGGATGAGTTTTGAAAGTTTCTACAGAAACCACAATGGTTTTATCCATTTTATCACTTGTTACTACACCCTTAATCAATTTTTTCAATTTTTCTACTTTTTTCTCTGTCATAATTATTATTATATATTAGTTTTCTCTCTTATAACTGTTAAAATTCTAGCAATATCTTTCTTAGTATTTCCCAAGGCTTTATTATTCTTGGCCTGCTTAACTGAAATATCGAAAGCTAAACCTTGAGCCTCAATTCTCTTTTCACCAAGATTTTTAGCTAATTCGTTAATATTCTTTTCTCTTATTTCTTTAATTTTCATAATTATATAAATCTCTAATCTACACTAATTATTTCACTAATCCTCTCGAATTTATTCGTGATTATTAGCGACTAGATTCGAGTCTGATTCGTGATTTAAATCATTAGTCTCTCTCTACAAATTTAGTTTTTACACCTAACTTGTGAGAAGCTAGCTCCATAGCCTTCTTGGCTAATTCCTTAGTTACGCCATCCATCTCAAACATTACTTTGCCTGGTCTAACTTTTGAAACATAATGGTCAACAGAGCCCTTACCTTTACCCATCGGCACTTCATCTCCTTTTTTAGTCATTGGCTTATCAGAAAAAATTCTAATCCAAATTTTTCCACCTCTTTGAATATGCCTAGTCATCGCTCTTCTAGCCGACTCAATTTGTCTAGCTGAAATTAGTCCTCCTGTCATAGCTTTAAGTCCATAAGTGCCAAAACTAACCTTACTACCTCTAGTAGTCTTACCCTGAATTGCTCCACCTCTATGGATTTTTCTATGTTTAACTTTTCTCGGCATTAATAACATATATTTACAAAAATTTTAAATTCACAATTTTAAATTTTAAATCAATTTTTATTTTTTTAATTTAAAATTGGGTTATTTATAATTGAATTCAAATTTCAAATTTAAAACTTTAAATTTATTCAAATACTTCTCCTTTATATATCCAAACCTTTACTCCAATCGCTCCATAAGTAGTCCTAGCAGTCGCTTTGGAAAAATCAATATCGGCTCTTAGAGTTTGAAGTGGAATTGTTCCTTTGGATAACCATTCTTTTCGAGACATTTCGGCACCACCCAATCTTCCAGATACTTCTACTTTTATACCTTTGACCATTTTATTCTTATCAGTTTGGTCTAAGGTTGTTTTTAAAACTCTTCTAAAAGCCACTCTTTTTTCCAATTGTTCCGCTACCTGTTGAGCTACAATTGATGCATTGGCTTCAAAATCTTTAACTTCTTTGATATCTATCTTCAATACAGTTTTGGTTCCACGGAAAAATTCTTTTTTGACTGCTCGGCTAATATCCTCAATTCCGCTTCCGCCTCTTCCGATTAAAACTCCAGGACGAGAAGTTAAAATTATTATCTTAATATCACCCGCAGATCTTTCAATCTCAACATCAGAAATAGAAGCCTGCTTCCACTTCTTCATGATAAAACTTCTAATAGTAACATCAAGTCTAAGATTTTTGGCTATATCCTTTCCACCAAACCATCTTGAACGCCATGTTGTTGTGATTCCAAGTCTGAAACCTTTTGGATTAACTTTTTGTCCCATAATTATATAAATCTCTAATCTACACTAATTTTGATTATATAAATCCCTAATCTTTACTAATTATTTCACTAATCCTCTCGAAGTTATTCGTGATTATTAGCGCTTATTAGAATTGATTCGTGATTTATATTCTTATTAGCGAGTAGATTCGATTTTTGATTTGTGATTTAAATCCTTATTTCTTAGTTCTTCTTTTTACAATAAATTTATTACTATATTTCTTCTTGCCTCTGGTTTTCTTTCCGAGAGCAATTTTTCCCCAAGGAGTTTTCGGAGCTTTCAAACCAATTCCCTGCTTACCTTCTCCTCCTCCATGTGGATGATCCACTGGATTCATCGCACTTCCTCTAACTGCCGGACGAAATCCTAACCATCTTTTTCTACCAGCTTTACCAATTTTTTCTACACCATGTTCAAAATTACTAATCTGTCCAATTGTTGCATAACATTCACTGTTTACCAATCTTATTTCTCCAGAAGCCATTTTTAGTTGAGCTTTCTTTCCGTCCAAACCCATCAAGAGAACTTTAGATCCAGCACTTCTGGCAATTTGACCGCCCTTACCTGCAGTAATTTCCACATTGCACAAGGTTGTGCCAACTGGAATATTTTTCATTTGCATTCTATTGCCGTTATCAAAACTAGCAACCTTATCTGCTATAATAGTTTTCCCCACTTCCATTCCTTGTGAAGCAATGATATATCTTTTTTCTCCATCTAAATAAGAAACTAAAGCCAGCAAAGCTGATCGATTAGGATCTTTTTCAATAGCCACAATTTTACCGACAATTCCCAATTTGTCTTGTTTAAAATCAACTATACGGTAACTTCGTTTGTGCCCGCCTCCTCTGTGACGTACAGATATTTTTCCAGCCGCTCGCCCTGATTTTTTATTCAAAGCAGTCATCAAAGATTTCTCTGGTTTTTTCTTGGTAACGCCCTCAGGTTTGATAATGGACATATTTCTTCGTCCTGCTGCGTTTCTTTTGTAAACTTTAATTGCCATAATGATATAAATCTCTAATCTACACTAATTATTTCACTAATATTCTCTAAATATTGATACACTATTCGCGATTATTTGGGATTTAATTCGTATTGATTCGCGATTTATGTACACTTATATAGATTTTCTTTTAAACATTGTTTTATTAAAACCTTTTTCTCGACTTTCTTTTTTCTTGGCATCCACTCGGTAATGACTCTTCTTGTTTAGTTTTAGAGTTGCATCTTTCTTCTCTTCAACCTTTTCTACTGTTTCAATCGAGCCCTCAGTTTTATCATCCTTCTTAACAGATTTAACTTCTTTTTTCTTGGCTGGATTTGCGGAAGCTTCTTGCCCCTCTAGGGTAATATAAACATGAGCACTTCTTTTTAATATCTCTGAAGCTCTACCATAAGCTCTAGGCATCCATCTTTTCATAGTTATTCCTTCTCCCACTTGAATGTCTGCAATCACCAATGTACTTCTGTCCAAATTAAAATTATTTTGGGCATTAGCCACTGCGCTAAGAAGCATTTTTTTTATTGGTTCATTGGATTTTTTGACGGTATTATCCAATCTAAAAATTGCGTCTTCAATATTGCAACCTCTAACTATATCAGCTGATATTCTGACTTTTCTTGGAGATACTCTTAAATTTTTTAATTTTGCTTTAACCTTCATATGCTATAAAATCTAATAAACTTTTATTAAAAATAACCTACGCTTTCTTAGCTGCTTTGGCAGCATCAACTTCTTTTTGCTTAGCAGCTTGCTCCAAATCTTTCTGAATCTTTCCACCATGCTTGAAAAATGTCCTAGTAAAAGAAAATTCTCCCAGCTTGTGTCCCACCATTTCCTCAACTACGTACACACTTATAAATTTTCTTCCATTATACACGCCAAAAGTATACCCTACCATTTCTGGAACAATCGTACAAGATCTTGACCAAGTTTTAATAGCTTCCTTGTCGCCAGGTTTCTTGTTTTTCACTTTATTCAATAGTCTTTCGTCTATATATGGACCTTTTTTTAAACTTCTTGACATAATAATATAAATCTCTAATCTACACTAATTTTCTCCAATTATCCCCAATGGGATTCGTGATTATTAGTGAAAAATTCGAGTCATGATTAGCGAACTATGTTCGCATTATTCGAAAATCTCAATTTTACTTCCCTTTTTCAGTGTTACCACTGCCTTCCTGACAGCTGATTTCATTCCGCTATATCTTCCAAATTTCCTTTTCTTTTCAGGAATATTAATTATATTAACACTTTCCACTTTTACATCATAAAGCTTTTCTACCGCTACTCTCGCTTCTCTCTTGGTTGCCTTGGCTCTTAGGCGGAAAACATATTTATTACTACTCATTAGCTCTTGGGTTTTCTCGGTTATCCAAGGCTTAATTATAAATTTGTAAGCCATCTGTCCATCACCTTGGTGAGTAGCTATATTTTCTAAATCCGCTTTTTTAATTGCTTTCTTGGAAGTTTTCTCCACTATTTCTTTACTATCTGAAACTTTATCTTCCTTAGAAATATCTTTGGCCGCGTCATCTTCAGTTTTCTTATTAAATAAACCCATAAAATTCTAATTATATTTTTTCTCTAAATATTTTACTGATTCTTCACTTAATACCACACTCTTGTGATTCAAAATATCTAAAACATTCAAATTATTAACTGGGATACACTTGACATTTTTAATATTTCTTGAGTATAGGTAGGTATCTTTTTCTGCCTCTGACAAATTAATCAGAATTGATCCTCTTAATTTCAATGAATTCAACCCGGATGCGATATCTCTAGTTTTCTTATTCATCGCTTCAACTTTGTCAACAATGATTAATTTTTCGCTCCTCAATTTTTCACTGAGAGCCATCAGTATAGCTTTGGCATTAGCTTTTTTATTAATCTTCTTTTTGAAATTTCTATCTTTAGTTGGCCCAAACACAATGCCTCCACCTCTCCAAATAGGACTTCGCACTGATCCTACTCTGGCCCTACCTGTCCCTTTTTGTTTCCAGGGCTTCTTTCCGCTTCCAGCCACTTCCCCTCTGCCTTTAGTGTGCGCAATAACATACACCTCATGCAACAATTCTGTGTTTAAGGGTACATTAAAAACAGCTTCTGATAATTCGATATCTTTAACTTTTTTTCCTTCGAAATTGTATACGATAGTTTTCATCTTTTTAATAATTCAGAGTAATAAAACTTTTAAAACTTTCCTAACTCTTTTTTAATTTAATTAGCCTACTGATAATCGAACTGCTCTATTCACTACGCCTGGAACTGCTCCTTTTAGGCCAATTAAATTTTTCTCTTTATCTATATAAACTACTTTCAAATTTTTTACCGTAAATTTATTTCCACCCATTCTTCCGGCCATCTTCTTTCCTTTTAGAACATGCTCAGGAAAAGCGCAACCGATTGATCCTGGAGCACGGTGATCATGTCTGTGTCCATGACTGGCTGGAGAACCAGCAAATCCATGTCGCTTTACTACACCTTGATAACCCTTACCTTTGGTGATACCACTGACAATAACTTTTTCATCTAACTCAAATATATCTACACCGATTTCTTTTCCTATTTCAAAATTAGCCTTGTCTTCTGAGGAAATTCTAAATTCTCTTTTGAGAATTTTTCCTTTCTTATTTGCCAATCCCAAACATACAGCGTTGTAACCATCCTTCTCTTCGTTTCTCATTGTTTCAACCTTATTTGGCAGACATTCTACCAAGGTAATATTCAAAGCGCCTTTTGCGCCATCATAAATGGTTGTCATACCTACTTTTTTTCCTATTATAAACTTTGCCATCTTATTTTCTTAAAAATTCTTAAACAAACAAAAAAACTGGTCTTCACAAGCCAGTAAAAACTAAATATTTTCTTAGTTTTTAAATTTTCTGGCTAGTTTAGTATCCTACGTTTTTTTTATATAACGCAAGACTTTAACTAGTTGTATATTAAACTTACATTTTCACTTCTATATCCACTCCGGCTGGTAAATCTAAATTAGTCAAATCATCTATAGTCTTAGCTTTCGGATTGAGAATATCAATTAATCTTTTGTGCACCCGCATTTCATATTGATCTCGAGCGTCTTTGTAAACAAAAGTTGATTTATTAACAGTTACCTTATGAATCTCAGTTGGTAGCGGTACTGGACCAGCTATTTGGGCACCTGAACGAAGGGCTGTCTCAATTATTTTCTTGGCCGACTGGTCGATAACTTTATTATCGTAAGCCTTGATCTTAATTCTAATTCTAGATTGTGATTCTTCTTTTTTATTCATTGTAGTAATAAATCTACATCAATTTAATTTATTCTCGTTTTTTCAGAGAACTATTCTCCCGTCGCTCGACTCGTCGTTCACGAACGACAAGTCTCGTGAGCGACAGGATAAAGTTCGCTCAAATATATTTAATTATTTGATAATTTTTGTTGCAATACCAGCAGCGAATCTCATTCCTTCTTCCATAGCTACATTAGATGAAAGTTTGATCTTTAGATTAACTGTATCGCCAGGCATAACCATCTCAGTTCCCTCAGGAAGCTCAACTTCTCCAGTAACATCTGTAGTTCTGATGTAGAATTGAGGTTTATATCCTTTGAAGAAAGGAGTATGTCTTCCGCCTTCTTCTTTAGTAAGAACATAAATTTCTCCTTCAAATTCACTATGTGGAGTGATGGAGCCGATAGCAGCCAACACTTGGCCTCTCTCGACATCTTCTTTCTTAGTTCCACGTAGCAAAACTCCAGCATTATCTCCAGCTTCACCTTTATCAAGTTGTTTATTAAACATCTCAATTCCAGTAACGGTAGTTTTTTGAGTATCTCTAAGTCCAACAATTTCCACTTCAGCGCCAATCTTAACTGATCCTCTTTCAATTCTTCCTGTTACCACTGTTCCTCTTCCTTCAATTGAGAAGATGTCTTCAATTGGCATAAGGAAAGGTTTTTCTGTATCTCGAACTGGATCTGGAATTTTTTCGTCCAAAGCTGTCATAAGATCCCAGATAGGTTTAGCGGCAGCGTCGTCAGCACTTGTTACATTTAAAGCTTGAACAGCTGAACCTCTAACGATAGCAGCATTATCTCCGTCAAATTCATATTTAGAAAGAAGCTCTTTAATTTCCTCTTCTACAAGGTCGATTAATTCTGCATCGTCCACCATATCAATTTTGTTGATGAAAACCACAATATTTGGAACACCTACTTGTTTTGGGCATAGGACCATCTGTAGCGCTAACTACGATAATCGCTCCATCCATCTGAGCAGCACCAGTAATCATGTTTTTGATATAATCAGCATGACCAGGACAGTCAACATGAGCATAATGTCTCTTTTCTGATTCATATTCACAGTGAGCTGTGGCAATAGTGATGCCTCGCTCTCTTTCTTCTGGAGCTTTGTCGATCTCTGAAATATTTTTTGCTTTAGCCATTCCCTTTAGACTTAGCACATGCAAAATTGCTGCTGTTAAAGTAGTCTTACCATGGTCAACGTGACCGATTGTTCCCACATTCACATGGGGCTTAGTTCTTTCAAATTTTTCTGCTGCCATAACTTTTGGACTGCGAAAGAAAATCCACTTTCGCAAATTTTTATATTTTATTAATTATTATTTTTTTAAATTAAAAATAAATTTCTTGTAAAAAATAATGCAACACAAAAACACATTTCTTTTTTTCTTTGTGATACTCAATAATAATAGCACTCTTATTTTTTTTGTCAATAG
>LBQR01000012.1 GCA_000990945.1 Candidatus Moranbacteria bacterium GW2011_GWF2_35_54 | reverse complement strand
AAAATTCTTTCTTTTTTCTTTTTTTAAATTTGCTTTTTTAATAATAAGGAAAAATAAGTTTTTTATCTATTTATATAGGGGAAACCTGCCTACCGGCAGGCAGGTAAGGTGTTTTTTCTGCCCACAAAGGGGCAGTAAAAAACGATTTAGATATTTGACAGCAATTGGTTAATTGGATATAATTGGACATAGTTAATATATCCAAATACTATGACTAAAACAAGCCCAAAAAACAACATCATCGCAAACAAGTTTACGAAAAGACTCAACAACATTCCTGCCGAAATAATTTCAAAAATCGCCAAGATTGATGAAATAAAAGGTGGTTGGGTTACGGGTGCCCAATTGAGTCCGCAAGCGTTGGGTCGTCTCAAACGATCTGTTTTGATTACTTCGACGGGTGCTTCTACTCGTATTGAGGGCGTTCAGCTTTCTGATGAGGATATTGAGAAGGTGATGCGGGGAATTAACATTCAAAAATTTGCTGACCGCGATAAGCAAGAAGTCAAAGGTTATTATGAGCTATTGGAAAATATTTTTAATTCCTGGGGAAGTTTGAAATTTAACGAGAGTTCAATTAAACATTTTCACAAAGAACTTTTGAAATATTCAGATAAAGACCAAGGACACTTCGGAAATTATAAGTTTGGTGAAAATAAGGTCGTTGCATACGACAATACTGGCAAAGAAATTGGGATAATTTTTAATCCAACATCACCACATCTCACGCCAAAAGAAATGATGGAACTAGTCGAATCGACAAATTTTTTACTAGCTGAAAAAAAGTATCACACCCTTTTGGTAATCGCAAATTTTTTAGTTGAATTTTTAAAAATTCATCCTTTTCAAGATGGAAACGGGAGAATTTCTAGGGTTTTAACAAATTTATTATTACTTCAAAACGGCTATTCGTATATGCCGTATGTTTCTCATGAAAAACTCGTGGAGGATAATAAAACAGATTATTATCTAGCACTTAGGCGTAGCCAAAAAACTCTTACTACAAAAAAGGAAGACATTACGCCATGGCTCGATTTCTTTTTTACGATTTTATTAAAACAGTCGCAATTAGCCATAGAATTATTGTCCAAAGAAAATATTGAAAAATTATTATCAGAAAAACAACTTGCAGTTTGGAAGTTTTTTGAGCATGCCGAAGTCGCTGGAACAGGTGAAATTGTAACTAGCACAAGTATTCCGCGACCAACAGTCAAGCAAGCACTTGAAGTGTTATTGAAGCTTAAAAAAATAGAACGAATCGGACAAGGCAGGAGTGCGAGGTATAAAAAAGTTTAGAGCCTGCATTGATGTGGGGATAATTAGAAAAATTATGAAATTTGAATTAAATAGCTTGCCACGAAATTGTCCAGACGAAACAATAATCGCTGAAATGAAACGCGTTGATGCTATTATTGGAAAAGATATTTTATCTCGCAGAGATTTTGACAAACACAGTAAAATAAATTCAACCACGATTTGCAATCGTTTTGGAAATTCTACATGGAAAGATGTTCTCGTTAGGGCTGGGTTGGAGCATAAATACGGAGGACAAGATTTCTGAAAAAGTAAAGCAAAATAAATCGCATAGACTAACTAATGACGAGATTATTGAGGAGATAAAAAAAATAGCAAAAATTTTAAACAAAAAAGAAATTACGACTGATGATGTGAAAAATCACTCAAAAATAATCGGACCAGCTGTTATTAGAACGGGGTTTGGTTCTTGGAAAAAAGCTATAGAAAAAGCAGGTCTAGAAGTTTCTATTCATGGACATAGGCATTCCGAAGATGACTATTTTGAGAATTTGCTAAATGTATGGACGCATTACGGCAGACAGCCTCTTTATCGAGAAATGAGTTTGACACCATCCCAAATTACTGTTGAGGGCTATTGATCTCGTTTCGGGAATTGGGGTAAAGCACTCGAAGCGTTTGTTTCCAAAATAAACCAAGGAGAAAATCTGCCTATTACAAAAGAGGAAGCTTCGCAAACTAAAATTATTGGGAACCAGCAAAAAACTACTAAACAAAACGTTGCTATTGAAGACAGACGCGGAATTCCTTTGAGTTTGAGATATAAAGTTTTAAGCAGAGATAGTTTTAAATGCGTCAGATGTGGCAGAAGCCCCGCGACGGATATTGGTGTAGAATTGCATATCGATCATAAACTTCCGTTTTCAAAAGGTGGAAAAACTATTTTAGAAAATCTAGAAACGAAGTGCAAAGAATGTAATTTAGGAAAAAGCAATAGACACATTGAATAAGGAGTTTTTGATTTTGGGCATTCACCCCTGACCTCTCTGCCCAAAATCAAAAACAAAAAAACTTATTTATCATTTAGAATAAAAAGCAAATTTAAAAAAGAAAAAAGAAAGAATTTTACATCATATAACAAGGCATATCCAGTTCAAAAATTTTGCACTTTTTAATAAATTAAGGAAAGCAAAATTTTTTCTCCCAAACTTTTCTTTCGCTATGCTTCAGAAAAACTTCGGATATGCCTAACGTTATCTAAAACCTGCGCTCGCTCGGTTTTACATAATTATTAAATCAAATTTTTAAATACATGAATAACAAAGCCCTGAGAACCCTTTTTTTGTACAATGGAATATTCGTAGGTGCCGCTGCCATGCTCGGTCCTTTGTATGCTATTTATGTTGTGAAGTTTGTCGACGGTGTGACGGCCGTGAGTATTTCATGGGCAGCGTTTCTTGTTTCAACTTCAATATTCACATATATCGTTTCCAGGAAAGGTGACGGAATAAAAGAAAAAGAATATTTACTGCTTGCTGGATATATTGTTAGAATATTGAGTTGGATTTTGTTGATTTTTGTTCACAATTTGACGTCATTAGTGTTGGTTCAAATATTATTAGGTTTTGGTGAATCGCTCGGCACACCTTCTTTCAATGCATTGTTTGCTGATCATCTGGACAAAAATAAACACATCAAAGAATATTCCAACTGGTCACTAATCGCAAATTTGACTTCCGCGGCAGGGATACTTGCCGGAGGAGCAATTGTTAATAATTTTGGCTTTAAGGCATTATTCTTGTTTATGTCTGCTCTTTCGCTTGTTACTTTCTTTGGTATATTATTGAAACCAAGAAAATTATTATAATGAATAAAAAATTTGATTTAATAACATCGCCCAACACTCAATATCCGCAAGGGCTAAAGCCATATTTCAATTTCGTTTCACTTCATTGAAACGTCGGATATCAAGAAACGTCGTACGAAATAAAAATATTTTTGTCCTTTAATAAATAAAAAATTAGAATTGGGCTAACTTAGTGTGCTAAATTTTACTTGGAGGAAGGTTATGATAAAATACTCAAAAAGTATGTCTCCATCAGATAGGCGTTTTTTAATTATCATGTTGACATGGCTGACACTCGTGGGATTGAGCATCTATCATTTCGGCAGAGATCCTAAGGTTGCCATATCTATCGTGATAATATCACTCGGATGTCTTTGGTGGGGGACTTCTTAACGCGGAATATCTTCGTTAATAGCTCAGTCGATGCGGAAAGGTGTCTAATGATATCTTTCCGCCCAATTCTAATTTTTTATTTAACGCCAAGGAAATAAAAACTTCGCATCATCCGGATACGTTAAATGAAATAAATTTTTATCTTAGTGAATATTCCAAGTGCAAGTGATTTTATAAGGGCGGAAAATTACTATTTTAAAAATTAATGAAAAGAAATGCTACACAAAAATACAGAAATTAAGAAAAACAAAATGGGTGAATTAGCAATTTTTGCAACTGCCTTGATCGAGCAAGGAGAAATTGTCTGGCAGATTAGCTCAAGTGACAAAATCTTTTCAAAGGAAGAAGCGCTAAATCTGCCAATTAGGCAACGTGAGTTGGTTTTTAAATACAAAGACAAGTATGCGCTCACAACAGACAACAGCCAGTATATGAATCATAGTTGCAACCCTAACTTTTGGTTTATAGATGACGCAACTCTTGTGGCAAAATGGGATATCAAGCAAGGTGGGGAAATTACCTATGATTATTCAACCACTGAAATTGACCCCGTCTTCATTGATGAGTGGAGATGTTTGTGCGGATCAGAAAACTGTCGAGGAAGAATTAGCCCAAATGATTGCCTGAAGAAAGAGTTCCAAGAATTGCATGCCGGCCATTTACCAAGCTCTACAGTTGAATTCATAAACAGAAATAAAAAATCAAAATTTATTACTAAGAAAATTTAGACTAATAATAATCGAGATAAAAAATTTGCTACATACAGCACTCACATGTGCGGTTCAGAAATTTCTCATTTTTTAGACTTTTCAATTAATATGTGGGAAATTTCCTCTTTCAAACCCTGCAATTTGACTTTGTGGTAATTTTAGACAATAATTACATCAACAAGATAATCAATGGCGCAGTGAAAGGCGAAATATTTTGTTGGAAAAACACTACTCCAAGGAGGCGCTCAATGGAAATCGACAGCGTAGTTTTGTTTTGGATGACATGTGGATTAGCTTCGATTATGATCTACATTGGTGCAATAGTGATTTACAAAAGAAAGTGGAAAAAGGTGTTCTTTATTACTTGGCCGATTATATTTATTCTTGGCCCATTTGGTCTGCTAGGGGTGCTATTCGAATTGTATAGCAATCGGCCAATACCATCTGACAGATAATCTGTTTTTACAGAAGGGCATTGCAATGATGCCCCCACATTTTCCCAACAATTGATAAAATTGGGCTTATCGCTTCGCGATAAGCCCCTATTATTTCAAAACAACTTCGCACATTAAGATACCACAAAAAAGTAGCCAGTAAACCACAAAAACTTGAAAAAAAATAGTTTCAATGCTACACTTTAATTGATAAATTAACTTTACAATCAGGCAATTCAATAAATTTTATTGAATATTTTTTGGTCTCTCGTTATTGAATTAATTAAAAAAATTATATATATCCTTATGATGATAGACATACATACTCATGTTTTTAGCGAACATCTTTGGAATACATATCAGAAGAAAAGCAAAAAGCTTGTGAGTAAGATAATTTCCATCCCCTACTTCAACAAAGAAAGCAAAGACATTCCCAAGATACCTGACATTGAGGAGTTATTAGAATTTACCGATACTCATCCCAATGTTTATGCACTGGGCAGTATCGACATGGATGATGAAATAGAGAAGCAACTGGCTAGACATGAAGAACTACTTAAAGAAGGCCGCATCGTAGGCATAAAACTTTATCCGGGCTACCAGTATTTTTATCCCTATGAAGAAAAAGTTATAAAAATCGCCCAGCTTTGTGAAAAATATGACAAACCATTGGTTTTTCATTCGGGAGATTTATTTGATCCGGAAAACAAAGCCATTCTGAAATACTCCCATCCAATCCACATCGACGAGCTAGCGCGAAAGTGTCCGAAAACTAAAATAATAATTTCCCACTTCGGTTTTCCTTATTACATGGAAACTACCAATGTTGCGACTGCCAATGATAATGTCTATGTCGACATATCTGCTATTGTAGTAGAATTTAGCACTTCCAAAGAAACGAGAAATTTACAAAAAC
The DNA here is from genome assembly GCA_000990945.1 of Candidatus Moranbacteria bacterium GW2011_GWF2_35_54. Taxonomy (GTDB): domain Bacteria; phylum Patescibacteriota; class Minisyncoccia; order Moranbacterales; family UBA9337; genus UBA9337. The sequence goes on along the minus strand of LBQR01000012.1, from coordinate 7,667 downwards.
AATGCCTGAAAGATCTTCAAAGAGTTTTTACTTATTACCCCCTCATGAAGGAAAAGATAATGCTTGGCACTGATTTTGGAGGAGATGAAACGCCTCTCAGTCTCGTAAAGCCATATATTAAAATAATAAAAAAGTTTTTAAACAAATCCCAACAAGAAAACGCTTTTCATAAGCTGGCGGAAAAATTATATTTTAATTAAAAAATTAAAAATTTCAGTTAAATAATGCAAAGTACTGCAATTTAACGGGATAAAAAAATATGAACGAATCATTGCTTAGTTTGCCTATGTTAATTTGGATTATTCCTTTGGCTATTTGGGATATTGCTTGGAAAGGATACGCTATGTGGAGAGCGGGTAAAAATGATCAGCTGGGCTGGTTTATTACAGTTTTAATTTTAAACACCGCTGGCATTTTGCCTATAATTTATTTAATATTTTTTCAAAAGAACTCTAATAAATAAAAAAATATGCAAACATTAATTGCTATTATCCTAGTCTTCGCTTCATTATTTCTTATTGGAACATTTTCACGTTTAAATATAATTTTGCTTCTTTCAATTTGGAGTATTTTTATAGTTTACGTTATTAATCTAAAAAAGCCCATAAAATTATACCTCAAAATGATTATTCTAATATCTCTATTTATAATAATTATAGCTTACATTCTGATTCCTAAAAAAATAACAGGATGTGGAGTTTTATCAGACGGACCAATATGTTCCAGTATTATGTGCATAGGTATACCATATAATCTATTGACGACCCCAGGGTGTATTGGGAAATACTGGCCAATCAATCCATAAAAATTGATTTTCCTCCATTTTCCTGCTAAAATAATATTTGTAAGATTTTAAATTAAAGAAAATCATGTTTCATATATTAAAAAATATTATTTGGATAGTTGGATTTGTCGTAGTCGCTGGATTTGTCCTAAATTACTTCGGCTATGAAATTAATAGAAACTACTTTCAAGAAAGAAAAGGAGATTGCCAAGAAAAATTAAAAGAATGCCAATCCAAATTACTTCACGAAGGATTAGACAACGCTAAGTGTAATTTTAACTGCCTTGATCCAAAATTGATTATAAGAAAAAAATGATGATATGATTCACTAAACGACACTAATCTTTGATGATATAAATCACTAATCAACACTAATCTTTCACGAATACTCACGAATTTTTTACACAAAACAAAAGTATATACCTAAGTATATACTTTTGTTTTTTAAGCATTAAATCATTTGGGATTTAAAATTGATTTGAAATTTATAATTTGAAATTTGAAATTTAGAAGTGTACTCACTTTATCTATTTCCTTATTTGCTTAGAATAATCAGGGTTATTTCTATTTACTTTTTCATTATCAATACGATAATAATTTTTTACCTCATCAAAAGGTTTACTATTGGGAATTAGCTTTAAATCATACAAAACCTCATCCATAAACCCGGGCAAAATTGTTTTATACGTTAGTGGAAATCTTATCTCAGAAATAGCCTCTACTCTGCGCGTAACGATATTGGTGCAATTATTGAGTAAAGTATTATAAAATACAGGTTTAGCATAGATACTATTAATATCTTTAGCAATCAATAAAAATAATGCTTTTGCTTCTTTGGGGGTAGCTACAGTGGGATAAAGATAAACCCTTTCCTTTCTTATATCAGTTCGCACACCTGCGATATCTTTTTCGCTCCCTATTACATAAATAATTTCAAATTTTCTCAGTATTCCCCAAAACGGCGAGAAATCTTCTCCTATTTCCCTCCTGGATTCCACGGAAATAACCATATTCCTATCGTCTGCAAACCTAAAACTCAAAAATATATGCGCCATCCCTTCGAACTTAGAAAAATGAGAAATAATTACATCTACTCCTTGCAATTCATCCAAATCAAATTTTTCTTCTCGGTAGATATTTTCTACCTCACCATTATCTTGCCAGTTAAAATCTCTAAAGTTTTTTACAACCATCTCATTTCTTTCAATTTCGATTTTAGGCAATTTTTCTTGACCAATCTCCCAATCGCGATTGTGACTAGGTCTTTTGGCGAAAATTAAGATACTTAATAAAATTAAAATTAACGCTATAATTAACATACTAATTTTTTTAAACTTCATTAAATTTTTAATCATAATACAACTAAAATTAAAGTTCATCAGTCATTTGGTCAACTGTCATCATAATAGTTACTTGGTTACTAATGACTTGATGACCAATGACATTATATCGTTTTGTTGTTTTTATGTTCACTTGCTTTATCAACAATTAGATTCCTCCACTACTAAATTTATGAGTACATAAATTTATTCGGTCGGAATGACATACCAAAGGAACGCTAACGTGTTAGCATAGATACTATTTTTTAAGTACTGCTAAAAACGCTTCTGGTGGAATAGAAACTTTCCCAATATTTTTCATTTTTTTCTTTCCCTTTTTCTGCTTATCTAAAAGTTTATTTTTTCGAGTTACATCACCTCCATAGAGTTTAGCAATCACATCTTTTCTAAAGGCACTGATTGTTTCTCTGGCGATTACCTTACCACCAATCGTAGCTTGAATAGCAATGGCAAAATTTTGACGAGGAATTGATTCCTTTAATTTTTTAACCGCCAATTTTCCATCTCGAAAAGCATTTTTTCTGGGAACAATACGGGAGAAAGCTTCCACTTTTTCATCCGCTACTAAAATATCCATTTTTATCAGGTCCGAAGCTCGATAATTATCTACCTCATAACTCATCGAAGCAAAGCCTGAAGAAACACTTTTTAAATCATCATGAAAATTTATAATCACATCTGTCAGTGGCGCATCATACTGAAGAAGTACTCGCTCAGCATCAATGTATTCAGTATTCATATATTCGCTCCGGACATTATTAAGTAATTCCATCACTGCCCCTAAATAAGTAGCGGGAGTTACAATGTCTAATTTTACATACGGCTCCAGAATGCTTTCAATCATGGCTGGGTCTGGCATATCAATAGGTGAATAAACTTTTTTAATTCCATCTTTATCTTTTAATTTTATATTATAAACTACACTAGGAGTAGTAATCGTTGGCGAGAGATTAAATTCTCTTTCTAAGCGCGCTTGAATTATTTCCAAATGGAGCATTCCAAGAAATCCGCAACGAAAACCACGCCCCAAAGCAGGGTTACTCTCTGGCTCAAAAACAAAAGAAGCATCATTAAGTTTTAATTTATCCAAAGAATCTCTCATCATCGTGTAATCTTCACCTTCCAAAGGATAAAAGCTTGCATAGACCATTGGTCGCACTTCCTTATATCCAGCCAAAGGCTCTATCTTATCTTTAAGATTTCGCGTATTAGCTAACGTAATAGTATCACCCACTCGACAATGCTCTACACCTTTAAACCCCGTCGCAATGTAACCGATATCTCCTGCAGTTAAAGAGTCTTCTATTGTTAGCATCGGGCGAAAGCTACCTACTTCAATTGCAATGCTTTCCTTATCTGTAATCATCATTAGCAATTTGTCCTCTCGCTTTACTTCTCCGTCGATAACGCGTACATCCGCCAACACTCCTTTATAAGTATCGTATTTTGAATCAAAAATAAGGGCTCGCAATGGTTTATTGATATCGCCTACTGGGGAGGGAACATTTTCAATTACTGCTGCTAAAACTTTATCTACGCCCTCTCCCGTTTTCCCCGAAGCATGAATAATATCTTCCTCCTTACAACCCAAAATATGAATTATTTCTTTAGTAGTTTTTTCCAAATTAGCGTTAGGTAAATCTATTTTATTTAAAACAGGAATTATCTCCAAACCTTGTTCGATGGCCAGATAAAGATTAGAAAGAGTTTGAGCTTGTACACCCTTGGTCGCATCCACCAAGAGCACAGCGCCCTCCACGGCAGCTAGAGAGCGTGAAACTTCATAACCAAAATCAACATGCCCCGGAGTGTCAATGAGATTTAAAACATATTTCTCTCCAGCTTGCTCATAATTCATTTTCACTGGTTGCAATTTTATGGTAATGCCTCTTTCTCGCTCCAAATCCATTTGATCCAAAAGTTGCTCTTTCATTTTTCTTTTTTCTACCGTCCCAGTCAATTCCAAAATCCTATCTGACAAAGTCGACTTTCCGTGATCAATATGCGCGATTATGCAGAAGTTTCTGATATTTTTTTGAGATACACTCATTTCAATTTTTATTCAACTAGTTAATTCTTTCAGGAGTTGTAATTTTATCCTATATCTAATCTTGCCCTAAAAATCTAAATTAGGCAATAATCCAAATAAAAAAACTCACTTAAATATTTTGTGAGCAATTTTCTGGCATTTCTGATTTAATTTTTATCCTCCAAATCCTTAGGTTTTCCACAGATGCATTTCATGGTTGTCTTTCTGAAATCATTAAATTCTTCCACGCCCAGCCAATAACACGCAATCAAAAAGATTGAAACCCCCATTCCTCCAGCAATTATCAATTGCGCCAAAACTTCCCCTAAAGTCTTCAACTGGATAAAATTAGCTAAAGCATGCCGGGTTAAATAAATTGCCATTACCAAAAAAGAGCTGGCAATTAAAATTTTAACTATTGGGGTCAGCATTGCACTCTTTTTTGTATCCTTAAATTTTTTATCTAACAAAAAGAACAATGTCGCCATATTGATAATACTTGCCACAGAAAAAGCGATGGCCAATCCTAAAATTTGAAATTTTTCAATCAAAACCATTACCAATAAAATATTTATTGATTCGCTAAATAACGCGGCATAAAAAGGAGTCTTGGTGTTTTCTAGCGCATAAAAGCACCTGGTCAAAAGCGGAATGGTACTTTGTGCAAACAAACTAAATGAAAGAAATCCCAAGACCCACAATGTAGCAGTCGTGTCTTCCCAATCGAATTCTCCTGCGCCCAGTACCGCCCGGACTATCTCGGCTCGCAAGGAAAATATAATTAAACTAGACGGGATAACAAAAAATAATATTCTTTTAAAGGTTCTGCTAAAAACATAATTGAACTTTTCCATGTTATCTTTGGCTGCCAATGCGCTTAATCGAGGAAAAGCCGCAATCGAAAAAGATATGCCAAATATTCCCAAGGGAACACTTTGCAAATTATTAGCAAAGTTAAAAACAGCCAAAGATCCAGAAGCCAAAGTAGATGCAAAAATTGTTACAATCAAAAGATTTATCTGACTCACCCCCATCGCCATACTGCGTGGAATCATTAAGCGGATAACTTTCCTAATGTTAGTATCTTCTATTATTTTTTTAATATTTCTAAATTGATAAGTAAAGCCTACAAATTTAACTGCAAAAAACTGCAAAGCAAAATGCATCAGAGCTCCTAGCACCACCCCCCAAGCTAATCCAGCTACTCCCCAGAACTCCACGAAAAAAACGGCTCCAATTATTATTCCGACATTGTAGAAAATTGGAGCAATAGAATAAATCAGAAATCTTTTATAGGAAACTAAAATTCCCCCAAAGATTGCGCTAATTCCCAAAAAAAGAGGACTCAAAAACATTATGCGGGTCAATGCAGCGGTGTGCATTATTTTTTCTTCTGGAAAACCAGGTGTGATTAATTTTGTCAGCTCAGGAGCAAATAAAAAGAATACTACGGAAATAATAACGACGATACTTACTTGCAATGTTAAAAGTCCCGAAGCTAAATCCCAAGATTTATCTTTATCTTTTTTTGCTACCAAACCGGTAAAAACCGGGATAAAGGCCGCACTCAAAGCTCCTACAATCAGAAAGTTATAAATTAAATCCGGTACTCGAAAAGCTGCATAATACACATCCAATTCATCTCCAGCACCAAATTTTGAAGCTAGAATCCTATCTCTGAAAAGTCCCAAAATTCTGCTCAAAATTCCTGCTACAGAAACAATTAAAGCCGCCCCAGCAATTGTTTTGGTGGGCTTTCCGTTAATAACTTTATTGTTAATTATTTTTTGAATCAAAGTATTCGAGGCACTGTAACAAAATAACTTACACATTTCGCATCCATTTTTACATCATCTTTTCTTTTCAATATCTTTCAAATTTTTTTAAATAAATCTGATGCAAACCTGAACACGAACTGCACAATTTATTTTATTACAGAGCCTAAATTTAAATTTATTTTTTTCAGCTCTTAGAGTTTCTGACAAATTACATATTTCATAAGCGTTTCTGATATTGCCAACTCCCCTATAATTTAACACAAGACAGGCCAAAAATCAAATAGCAAACATCACAAAGGCTCAACCTTTGGGGAATTTTAAGGTTGAGCCTTGGGGAAATATAAATTTGTATTGTAGAGACGAGGCACTGCCTCGTCTATACTAATTATTCGTAAAAAACAAAAAATCATCTTGATAAATCAAGATGAATTTTTTGTTGCTATCTTTTTATTTTATTTATTTAACAGCATCCTTTAAACCTTTGCCTGCGCTAAATTTTGGTACAGTAGCAGCAGCGATTTTGATTGAAGCTCCAGTTTGTGGATTTCTCCCAATTCTGGCAGCTCTCTTGTTGGTTTTGAATATTCCGAAACCAGTAAGAGTAACTTTATTTCCTTTTCTTAACTCTTCAGTTACTTTATCCAATAAAGTTTCAATAACTGCAGTTACGTCTTTTTTAGATAGATCAGTCTTAGTTGCAACTGCGTCTACTAATTCACTTTTGTTGATATTTTTCATTTAATCATACACCCCCTTTCAATTTAAGTAAAAATAAATTACTTGTTCAATTAATTTTACTACCTAAAAGCCTTATAATGCAAGCTTTTTTATCCACAGCTGAAATTATGACCGTGTTGGGATTAGACCTAGCAGTATCGCATCTCTGCTTTTGGTAATTTAAATCTTATCTGGCGTATTCAATTGACCGAGTTTCTCGAAGGACATTGACTTTAATTTCTCCTGGATATTTCAATTCCTCTTCTATTTTCGTGGCAATATCTTTGGCAATTTTGGCCGCTCCATAGTCATCCACTTTATCGCTATCCACAAAGACTCGCACTTCTCGTCCAGCTTGAATAGCGTAGCTTTTATTTACTGCTTCAAAAGAATTAACAATATCTTCCAATTCCTCTAATCTCTTTAGATATCTTTCCAATGTATCTTTTCGCGCTCCTGGTCGGCTAGCTGATATAGCGTCCGCTGCGGCTACAATAAATGATTCAGCTGTTCCAAAGGGATATTCCTCATGATGAGATTTCATGGCATCTATTACCGCTTGATCTACATTAAATTTTTCTAATATTTTAATGCCAATCTTAACATGGGTACCCTGAATTTCATGATCCACTGATTTGCCGATATCATGAAGCAACCCAGCTTTCTTGGCAACGGCTACATCTGCCCCAAGCTCATTGGCTAAAGCTCCTGAGAGATGCGCCACTTCCATAGAATGAATTAGCACATTTTGACCGAAGCTGGTTCGATAGCGCAAGCGTCCAATTAAATAAATTAATTTTGGATCCAATCCGGCAATGCCCAGATCATAAGTAGCCGCTTCACCAGCCTCTCTTATTTTATTATCAATCTCTCCTTTGGCATAAACAACTGCTTCCTCAATTCTGGTCGGATGGATTCTACCATCCTCAATTAATTTAAGCAGGGCGATTTTAGCAATCTCTCGTCGCACCGGATCAAAACTGGAAATCACAATCACTTCCGGAGTATCATCTACGATA
>LBQR01000011.1 GCA_000990945.1 Candidatus Moranbacteria bacterium GW2011_GWF2_35_54 | reverse complement strand
GTGAGATTCGAACTCACGGTGAACTTTCATCCACGACAGTTTTCAAGACTGTTCCCTTAAACCACTCGGGCACCCTTCCGCTTTTTTGCGGGGCAAGCTGTCGCTTTCGACCGCTCAGCCATCTCTCCATAATTAAATTTTTAGCACTTTCTCAATATAGCAGTTTAAAATAGGTTTGTAAATATTTATAATGAAATGTTGATATGCTAAAATGTTAATATGTTTCATGTTTCATGTTATTGTGCTATACTTTAAATATAAAAAATTACTTCAAACAAAATGGATTTACAAAAAAATAAACCTCCTCAAAAAAATGTTCATATTAATCACGAAGGTGAATACCTAGAAAGTCCCCATGATTTCATGTTAGACAAGAGAGGCAATGGGACGCTTCTGCATTGGCAAGGCCCGGAATATGAGCACTACCCCAAAGAAAAAGTTTGGTATAGCGTAGCTTCTCTGATTCTATCAGCTATTGTCATTTACGCTCTTGTAACCAATAGCCCTATTATGGCGATTACGTTTGTCTTGATTGGCGTAGTGGGCTATATTCAATTAGAAAAATTTCCTCGCGTTTTGGATTTTAAGGTAACTCACGACGGAGTATCTGCCGGAAAAGAACTTTATGAATTTGATAATATAAAATCATTTTGGATTTTTTATGAACCACCGCACACTAAAATTCTCAGCCTCCATACAAACGCTTCATTGACTCCTTTTATTCATATTCCAGTTCACCAGATAGACCCTGTAAAATTGCGCGAAATTCTCATGGATTTCATTCCCGAAGAAAAACAAAAACCAACTCTTATAGACACCATCGAAAGACTTTTGCATATATAAATGTTTTGCCCTCTTCTTTTTTCAAGGCTCTAAGAGCCCAATTGGGCTCTTAGAGCCTTTTCATTTATATTTTTATATGCTAGGATATTTTAGTGATTAAACATCAACTCGAGTTTGCGGAACTCGTAATTGAAGTTCGATTCTTCACGAGAGCACAGATAAAAATAATTTAAGAGATTTTGTAGAGACGCCCCGGTGGGGCGTCTTTATTTATTAAATATTTTTACATCCAAAAATAGAATAAAAAAAATTATCTGTCATTTATAAACATACGCGTAAAATAACAGCATTTTCTCATTGATTAAAAAGACGAGGCCGTGCCTCGTCTTTACGTTTGATATATAATTTTTAATTTTTGACAAATTCTTTTTTCTTCCAAGCCTTCGATTGCCGGCAAAGAACTTTGCTGGCATTTCCTATTTCAGGAATTATTTTTTCAATCACTTTTTCCATCCTCATTCCTTGCGAACCTTTAACCAAGATTAAATCCCCTTTTTGAATTATGTTTTTTATAATCTTCCCCGCTTGATTGGGATTGTCAAAAAATAAAACACTTTTGATATGGCTATTGCTTCCCAATAAATTCTGCGCAGCTTTTTTCATTCTGCTACCCACCAAAATTAATTTATCAAATTTTCCCTCCAAGACACTTTTTACCACTTCCGTATGTCCGCTTTCAGAGTCTTCCCCAAGCTCAAACATATCTCCCAAGATAAGTATCTTCCTCTTAGCATTTATTTGGTCCATCGTATCGATGGCTGCCAGAGTAGACGCAGGCGAAGCATTATAAGTATCATCAATTATTAAACTCTCATTAATACCAAAAATTAAATTCATTCTTCCTAGCGGAGACTGAAAATCTTCCAAATCCGCCAAAGCTTCAATCATGTTAACCTTGAAATATTCACCTACCCCTACTGCTACTAGCGCTGCGTAAAGCTGGTGTTTGGCAATTATGCGAGGGAGGCGCAAGGGAATAATTTTTTTATCATAATTTAATTTGAAACTTAATCCTCTGGAATTGCCATTCTCATCATAATTAAAACGGACATCCGTTACTTTTATCTCTGCATTCTCATTGAATCCATAAGAAATGATTTTTGCTTTTATTCCTGCCATCTCTTCTCTGATAAAAGGATTATCGGTATTTAAAATAGCCACTCCATTTGCAGGAACTGATTTTACTAGGATACTTTTTTCTTTAGCGATGGCTTTTATATTTTTAAAAAATTCCAAATGACTCGAAGAAATATTGGTAAGTATTCCCACCTCCAAAGGAATAAAGCTCATAAAATATTTCATATCCCCAGCTCTATCAATCGCCATTTCCAAAATTAAAATTTTCGGATAACCCCACGGGCTAATCAGCCAAAAAATCCATTTCAAAAAAACCAACATCCATTTAAATGGATTTCTTCCTCCAGTTTTGGCGCCAATTATCGTAAGCGGGATGCCAATTTCATTGTTATAGTTCTCTTCGTTTTTTCTGACTTTAAAATTGTTTTTTAAAACCAAAAAAATCGCTTCTTTGGCAGAACTTTTTCCAACTGAGCCTGTTATCCCCACAATTTTCGGCCGATGCCTCTTCAAAATAGCCACCGCCATAAAGCGCAGGATTTTTTCTAGATAAATTATTTTTCTTGGTTTCATAAAATTTATATTTTACCCTCAACAAAATATCGGCTCGGTCGGCTCAACATTATAATAATTCAACAAAAACTTCAATACTTCTCCACAAGTAGGCGCCGCGCTTGATTCGGCCCATTGCACATCCTTGGGATTATCTATTTTTACTATAACAGCAAATCTAGGGTTATCCAAGGGAGCTATGCCCGTAAAAGATCCTATAGTTATACTTTCTTCATACCCTCCTCCGCCTTGTTTGGCCACTTGTGCTGTCCCAGTTTTTCCTCCCACGCGATACCCACTTACTGCCGCGCGCTTGCCATGTCCATTTACCACTACGCTTTCAAGCATTTCTTTCATTTGCTTGGCTGTTTCTTCTTTAATGACTCTTCGAATAATTTTTGGCTCGACTGATTCTTCCCGTCCATCCGAATAAATTTTCTTTTCCACTACCTGGGGACGCATCAAATTTCCTCCATTGGCAATAACTGAGTAAGCATTTAAAATTTGTAGTGGCGTAGTGGTGATTCCTTGTCCGAAAGAAGCCGTGAAAAACTGAATGTCGCTTTTTAAATTATTTAAATTACGAACATCTCCAGCCGCTTCATTGGGTAGTGTAATTCCAGTCTTTTCACCAAATCCAAAATTTCTAACATACTCAGCAAATTTCTTGTTGCCCATTAATTTTTCTGTAAAAATAACACCGGTATTTAGAGATTTTTCCAAAACTTGCGTCATAGTTTGCGTCCCATTGCTTTTGCCATCTGAATTTTTAATATTATAGCCCGCCTCGCTAATTACTCCGTTGTCGACATATGTGGTATTGGGAGATATCACCCCAGCGTCAATACCACTAGCCAAAGTTACTGTTTTGAAAACAGATCCAGATTCATAAGCATTCGTTATGGCTGGATTGGTAAAAACGCTCATATTTTCAACTTTACCAAATTCATTGGGATTAAAATTTGGATAACTAGCCATCGCTAAAAGTTTCCCCGTACTCGGCTCTTGAACCAAGATACTTCCCCCATCCGCTTTATATTTTTCCATAGTCAATTTAAGAATTTTTTCTATCTCATACTGCACCGCCTGATCAATAGTTAAGACCAAATCCGCCCCGTCTTGGGCAGGAACTTTCTTTCGGTCAGTTATCGATATCCATCTTCCCGCGCTGTCTCTTTCTTGAAAAATACTTCCATTTTTACCCTGTAGCTCTTCTTCCCAAAAAGATTCCAACCCATAGCGGCCTATCTCTTGTTCTCCATTTGAACCGACAAAACCCACTATCTGCGAAGCTAATTCCTTGCCTGGATAATACCGATAATTTTCTCCTAATAATTTTACTCCTTTAAGTTTTAATTCTGTAATTTTATCCGCCTCTTCTTGAGAAATTTTTTTCTTTACTATTTCAAACATGTCCTCTGAATTAGATAATTTTTTCTCAATTTCAATTCTCTCTATCCCCAAAATATAGCTCAATTCGCTGACAACTCTATCTTTTTCAGCAACCATTTTCGGCTCCAAAAAAACCATCATATATTCTTTATTCACCGCCAACGGATACTTTTCATCTCTGTTTTTCAAATAAATTTCCCCTCTTTTGGCGGAAAGTTCGCTAAACGCGCCATGCTGATCATCAGCCATGATTCGAAACCTCGCGTGATCGCGTATCTGCAAGATATAAAGCCGGGCAATAATAATCACCCCCATAAAAAAAACAGCAACAGCCAAAAAATAAATTCTCTGGCTGCTTACCAATTTATCGCTGCTATTTTTTCCAATAGATAAAATCGTTTTCTGCATAGGTTCATTTTTCTTAAAAATATCCCGTCTATCCGCATATTAACTTAATTTTTTAAGAAATCCAACTTCCAAGAAGTAGCTTGTCATTTTTATATCCCGATATTTATTTCTTTAAAGCTACTGCGCCTTCGTTATCATCAATATAAACCACATCTTTCACTTCTACCATATTCAAATTTCCAATATTGTCTTTTATATTATAAAAAGAATTTAATTCCGCTTCTTGAATTTCTTCTATTTTTTGCTCAACTTTTTTAATTTCATATCCTTTTACCGCGCTAGCATTAATAATCCCCAAATAAACCATAGCTACCACTAAACACAAAAACACTACTGACATTTTTACCTTAGTAAAACCGGAATGATTTTCATTTTTAATTTCTTTATTATTCATTTTTACTTGCCCCGTTAAATTGCAGTACTCTGCACTATTTAACTGGGGTTTTTATTTTTGTTTTTGTTTATCTCGTTAAATTTCAGTAATCTGCACTATTTAACTGGGGTCTTTATCTAAATTTTTTCCACTATTCTTAACTTAGCGCTGCGAGCTCTCGGATTTTCTTTCAATTCTATTTCTGAAGCTACTCTCGGTTTTTTGGTGATATTTTTTATCTTGGCCCTTGTCGTACAGCGACAAACTGGAAATTCTACGGGGCAAACACAATTCACTTGAGCTTCTTTGAAAATATTCTTAACTATTCTATCTTCTCCGGAGTGAAAAGAAATTACCGCCAGTCTCCCTTCTGAATTTAACTTTTCAATTGCTACTTGGATAAATTCTTTAATGCTTTCCAATTCTTGGTTAACCTCCATTCGGATAGCCTGAAACGTCTTAGTAGCCCAGTGGATTTTTTTGTGTTTATATTTTTCGGGAATTGCCTGGGAGATAATTTCCAGTAGTTCTGCGGTACTTTCTATCTCTTTAATTTCTCTGGCCTCCACTATTTTTTGAGCAACTCTATTGGCAAATTTTTCTTCTCCTAAATTTCTGATAATCTTAACTAAACTTTCTTGGGAATATCTATTTATAATATCCTTAGCAGTCATCTTTTGTCGCTGGTCCATCCGCATATCTAGTGCGGACTCTGAATTAAAACTGAAACCTCGCGCCTTATCATCCAATTGGTCAGAGGAAAGTCCGAAATCTGCCAAAATCGCATCTACTTTTTCAATCATATTATCTCTTAGAATTTGATCTAGTTCCGAAAAATTACTTTGTATTAAAATTAAATCTTGAGGTTTTATTTTTATATCTAATGCTCTTATTTTACTTTTAAATTTTTCAATGGCCTGCGCGTCTCTATCTATGGCTATTAGTTTTCCTCCCGGCAAAATCTTTTTTAATATTTCAATTGAATGGCCTCCACCACCCAATGTCGCATCTACCACTACCGAACCATTTTTCAAATTCAATCCCTCCACCGCCTCTTCTAGTAATACTGATTTGTGCACCGTTTCCATATTTTTCTAATTCGCGTATTTGCATCATTTGCATCCATTCGCGTATTCGTATTATTAGTAAACTCCAAGCTTCCCTAACTGCTCTGCGATCTCATCACTGCTTTTCTCAGCTTTATTTTTATAAATATTCCATTTTGTTTTATCCCAAATTTCCAATCTATCAAAAAGTCCTGCTACCGTCACATCCTTTTTTAGTCCCGCATACTCTTTTAGATAATCAGGAATAAGCACTCGCCCTTGTTTGTCCAGATCTACATCCACCGCTCCCGCTAACATCAAACGGATAAAACTTCTCGTGCCTGATTCTCCGACTGGAAGACTCCCCAATTTCTCAGCTAATTTTTCCCAAGTCTTCATTGGATAAATAAATAAACATTTGTCCATTCCACGAGTTATCACTACTTTTTTCCCAAGTTCAACCCGGCACTTGGCTGGCATCGCCACTCTTTTCTTGGGATCAATTGTATGTTGATATTCTCCGATAAACACTTTGGTTATGTATTATGTATTATGTATTATGTATTATGTATTATGTATTAAACACATTTATCTTAAATTCTTAATTCTTAATTCTTAATTCTTAATTCTTAATTCTCATCTTCATAAACTCTCAACTTCACGATATTCGTACTTTTGTAAAATTCGTAGTGTTCCACCCACTTTGACCCACTCAACTGCATTACACTACCATTTTACCCCACTTACCCATATCTTGTCAACACTTTTAATAAGTTTATAAGGTTTTTAAAGTTCCTAAAGTTCATAAAGCAAAAACACTCTAAAAACAAACCAAATTTAAAAAGCCGAATTGTAGGTTGCTGCAATCGGCTTTTTTATTTATCTCGTTTTTTTTCGGAATCAAAAATCCATTTCCACTCCTCCAGGACTCATCCGTTATTTTTTAAGATACAATAATGGCTTAATCAAGACACCTTCAACACCGACCGATATAGTTTCAATAATAAAAGACATTCCTGAAATCATTCCGCATACCAAAGTGGTTTCTTCTTGCAAATTTTTTCGATGGCATTTGACTTCGTATCCGCCAGTATTGAAACGGCTCCTGCGCAGATCGGCAAATGATCCTACAAACAAAATATCGCAGTTTTTTGGATCGGCCGCCAATTGCCTATCAAAAAACTCAGGCGACACACAAAGAGGAAATTCTCTCTGCTTACCTCCTTCATCATCTCCATACCAATAAATAACTGGTCTATCTTCTCCTAATATTTCCGATTTAAAAATAACTGGTGTTGGAACTACAATTCCATCGACTGATTTTTCAAAATTTACCACAGCACCTTTTTTCTCAAAGAGAAATCGCACCATTTTAGCATTCATTAGACACCTCGTTTGGCAAAGTTTTAATTTCCATCTTAACGCCAAAATCAAAAAATTAAGATGCGCGCTTGATTAGACAGTCCTTATTTTATAAATCAGATTTTGATTAAATTCAAATTTTAAAGAGCTGATTTTAAATTATGCGCCAAAAATAACATTTGTCAATAAATTTAAAAAGCCGAATTGCAGTTTTCCGCAATCGGCTTTTTCCTGAATAAATTCAGGATATAGCTTTCAAGACTTCCTGAAAGTTGTCAAATCTTCCAAATTTCTCAGGCTCCCCGCTTGAATCCATAACCTACCAATAATAATCATATAATAATCTATCAATTAAATTATTATTTTGACATTCCCAGTTGGCAGATTTACCATACAGCTCATGTGGATACCTCCATTTATCAAGGTTTATATCAGTTTTAAATGATTAACCAATTTTCGAAGCCGCTTTTCGCTCTTGCCACCAGTAATATAATTCGTGACTCATACAGCCACAGAAAAATAAAATTGCTGTCACGAAAATCTGCAATATAGGAAGCCAAGAGAATTTTTCCACGGTTGCGAACCATATTCCCGTTATAATTCCCCAGAGAGGTAAGCCTCCCAAAATAATTCCCGCACTAACAATCAGTGCGATGATCCATTTGGAATACACGAAAAATCGATATCGTTCCGACATTCCATCAGTAATCCCCATTAAAATAAATCCAATAAATGGAGCAACAAACCATGCAAAATTCAATATCATGCTTCCCCAAAATCCCAAAACAATTCCGATTACCAACAGTATTCCATTTGCTCCGAATGTCTTTTCCATTGTTTTTTCTCCCCTGTTTAGGTTTGACTATCTTAAAAAATATTTCATTCCATCACCCAATATTTATCCCAAATTAGATGACTAACTAAGGATAAAGGTTGGGTGATGGAATTTTAGGCTAAATTGTCAAGAAACGAACTAACATTAAAGTATAGCATAAAATTGATAAAAAGTCAAATATCCGGACCCCTTGTTCTTGACATCTGTTATTGGATATAGTATATTTAAACGTCGCAGTAGTTTGATAAATATAGTCTTATGTGGCCCATTGAGGTCAAAAAGATTATCAATAATTATAAGTTTTTTAAGTCCAAGGAGGGCTTCAACTATGGCAAAAAGAAAGACTAGACCAGGCGCGCTTATTCTTCGCAATTTAATCACTGAAGAAAATTATGAAGGAGTGCGACCTGCAGGATGCACTAATCCAGAGTGCAAGAAGAAAATTAAAACTGGGGAAAATTGTGTAACAATTCGCTATAAAAACGGGAGATTGATTTGTCGTTTTTGCAGCAGGGATTGTCAACAAACACACGAACACAACATGCTTGAAGAAAATGGGTTCTACGAGGATTAATAATCCATTTTTCAGCTGATACATCAGGAATCGTTAGCAATGCTAGCGATTCCTGTTTCTTTTCACTTATTATTTAAGACAAGTTTAAATATTTAAATATGTTTTAAATATTGAAGTATGGACAAATATTTTTTTATACTATATAATTTATTTTAGTTTTAAACTGTACATACTTTTACCATTTTAAATAAAATGGGCCGATAGCTCATCTGGTAGAGCGCCTCATTTGCACTGAGGAGGTGGCGGGTTCGAGTCCTGTTCGGTCCACAAATAAAACTGTCCTAGCGACAGTTTTTTTATTTTAAAAATTAAATTTAAAATCTTAGTTATTTTTCCATAAATTATTTTAATGATACAATTAGATTTCTCCATTTCTAAATTTCCGAGTACAGAAATTTATCCAGTCGAAATGACATGCGAAGTTAAAATTAAAAAATCATAAGTTACAATTTTACATCTTTATAAACTTCAAATATATTTTCCGTTAAAATAATAATGTGCTAATATGTTAACATGTTAATATGCTAAAATGCTGGCATGATCTATCTAAACGCTCTAAATAAAATAAACAGAGTCGGTCCTCAGAAAATAAAAATATTAATGAGTTATTTTGGCAGTGGAGAAAAAATCTGGAATAGTTCACCAAGCGAACTAATCTCCAGTGGCCTAAGCGAAAAGTTATCTCAAATCATCGTTACCGAAAGAATTAAAATTAATCCCCAAGAAGAATGGGCTAAATTGGAAAAAGAAAATATTCAAGCCATTTCTTTTTTTGACAAAAATTATCCCGCCTCTTTGAAAGAAATTCCTTCCGCTCCCCAAATACTTTATGTCAAAGGTGATTTTGACTTCAATTCCTCTCCAATGATCGCTATCGTGGGCTCACGAAAATATTCTTCTTACGGTCAACAAGTAGCTAC
This sequence comes from Candidatus Moranbacteria bacterium GW2011_GWF2_35_54, assembly GCA_000990945.1. GTDB lineage: Bacteria > Patescibacteriota > Minisyncoccia > Moranbacterales > UBA9337 > UBA9337. Next base: position 6,872 of record LBQR01000011.1, on the reverse strand, counting down.
TTCGCTTGCGCAAGATCTAGCTAAAGCTGGGCTAACAGTGGTTTCCGGACTCGCTATCGGGATTGATGCTTTTGCGCACCGGGGAGCACTAGATGGGGGCGGAAAAACTTTGGCCGTTTTGGGCAGTAGCTTAGAGGATAGAAATATCGGACCGCGGGTTAATTACAATCTCGCTCGCCACATCATTGACAATGGCGCGCTTATAAGTGATTATCCGTTAGGAGTTCAGGCGACACCCCAAACTTTTCCAGCCCGCAATCGCCTAATGGCTGGACTCACCTTGGGTACAGTGGTAATTGAAGCGGCACCTGCCAGTGGCACATTGATTACAGCCAGCATGGCTTTGGATTTTAACCGGGAAGTTTTTGCTGTGCCGGGAAGCATTTTTTCTCCCAGCTCTCAAGGAACCAACCAGCTCATCAAATCCGGAGCTAAAATTGTTAGTGGCGTAACAGATATTTTAGAAGAATTAAATTTAGCAAAATTCCAAGAGAAAAAAACTGCTCGCGAGTTCATCCCCGCCTCTGAAGAAGAAAAAATTATTATAAAAATGCTATCCCATGAACCAACCCACATTGACAGAATTATTAAACTCTCTAAAATGAACACCAGTAGTGCCTCCTCAACTTTGATTATGTTAGAAATGCAAGGAATAGTTAAAGACATTGGAGGACAGAACTATATATCGTTGTAATTTCAAAGCTTAAAATTCATTCCTTCCCCTCCTCCCCTTTGAAGGGGAGGTGCCTGAAAGGCGGAGGGGTTAGAAAAAAGAAACCCCCTCTCAATCTCCCCCTTGATTACAAGATGGAGAGGCAAGAGATTAAACAATAAATCATCTAACTTTTAAAAAATATGCAATTAGTCATCGTCGAATCTCCATCCAAATCAAAAACAATCAAAAAATATCTCGGTAGCGGTTATGAAGTCAAATCTTCAGTGGGACACATTCGCGATTTGCCCAAAAGCAATAAAAAAGCCATTGAAATTGAAAATAATTTCTTGCCCCATTATGAGATTCTGGAAGGAAAAGAAAGCATAATTGCTGATTTAAAAAAAAGCGCTAAAAAAGCAACAGAAGTGCTCTTGGCGACTGACCCTGATCGCGAAGGAGAAGCTATTGCTTGGCATCTGGCTGAAACGTTGGGATTAAAAAAGGCTAAGAGAATTGTTTTTAATGAAATTACTGAGCAAGCGGTCACTGAGGCTATTAAACACCCACGTCCTATTGATTTGAATCTAAAAAATGCCCAAGAAGCCCGCCGCGTGCTAGACAGGCTTTTTGGCTATGATTTAAGCGGTTTGATTTGGAAAAAAGTTCGCTATGGGCTAAGCGCCGGCCGAGTCCAATCCCCCGCCCTGCGAATATTGGTGGAAAGAGAAAAAGAAATACAAGCTTTCATCGCTGAAAAATATTGGAATATCACTTCCCAAGTATCTGCCAAAAATAAAAATCAATTTGAATTAGTTTGCTCTGAAGAACCGCGCGATAAAAAAGAAGTTGACGCCATTTTGAAAGCTGGAGAGAAAGGAGACTGGGTAGTTTCTAAAATTTCTGAAAAAGAAATCCACCGCGCGCCCTACCCTCCATTTATCACTTCCACTTTGCAACAAGCGGCTAGCTCCAGACTAGGGATGGCGCCGTCCAAAACAATGTTTCTCGCCCAGAGACTTTATGAAGCTGGTCTCATAACTTATATGAGAACTGACAGCACTATCCTAAGTAGCTTAGCTCAAAAACAAATCGCCCAAATAATCACCAAAAAATTTGGCGCTGATAAGCTCAAGCCTCGCGTTTTCAAAACCAAAAGCAAAGTCGCCCAAGAAGCGCATGAAGCCATCCGCCCTACTGATTTTAATAAACTTTCCGCCGGAGACAATCCTGAGCAAACTAAATTATACAATTTGATTTGGATGCGCGCCGTGGCTTCGCAAATGGAAGAAGCTCTTCTTTTGAGTATGAAATTAATTGTGGCTGTAGGAGAGAATAAAAAAATTCCAGTTTTTATCACTAAAGGTTCACGCGTGCTTTCTCAAGGATGGTACGCTGCCGACACGCACGCTATCAAAGAAGACGTGGAATTGCCCGAAGTATCCGTAGGGGAAAAACTAAAATTCATCTGCATTGAATCCAAAGAAAAAGAAACTCTTCCTCCACCTCGCTATACCGAAGCTGGACTTATTAAAGAATTAGAAAAAAGAGGTATCGGCCGCCCTTCAACTTATGCTTCTATAATAAAAACTCTCAAAGACAGACAGTACGCAGACAGAGAAGGTCGCACTTTGAAACCCACTGACACTGGAGAAATAGTAAGTGATTTTCTCAATGAAAATTTTAATCAATACATCAGCGATTCTTTTACGGCACAAATGGAGGATGATTTGGATGAAATTGCCAACGGAAAAAAAGAATACGTTAAAATTTTAAAATCTTTTTACGGACCTTTTACGAAAGATATCAAATCCAAAGAAAATATTGAAAAAGTTACTAATTTAGGCAAAGCTGACGAAAAGTTTAAATGTCCTCTCTGCAAAAGTCCGATGATTATCAAACTAGGCAAAAATGGAAAATTTTTAAGTTGTGAAAAATTTCCAGATTGTACTGGCGGGCGAACTATTGACGGGAAAATTCTTGAAGGACCCAAAGAAACAGGGGAAAAATGTCCGGAGTGCAAAACGGGAAAGTTAGTAACTCGAGAAGGAAAATTTGGAAAATTTATTTCTTGCGATCAATTTCCTAAATGCAAATATATCAAAGAAGATCCGGATGAAGTTGCCAAGAAAAAAACTGGCGTAAAATGCCCCAGATGCAAAGACGGAGAAATGATAGAAAGAAGAGGGCGCTTCGGAATTTTTTATGCTTGCTCTAATTACCCTAGCTGTCGTCATGCTATCAAATCCAAACCTACCGGAAAGATATGCAATTATCCAAGGCCGGAAAAACCAAATGGAAAATGCACTGAGCTGATGATGGAAGGCACTAAAACCATTCCTGAAAGATGTTCGGATAAAACTTGTCCCAACCATCGGCCGGATAAACTCAACAAAGCATAGAGCATACGACATAGAACATTAAAAAAAACCATTTGTGTTTAGCAACATGGTTTTTTTAAAATTTTCAATGTTCAATTTAAAATTTTCAATCAATGACTAATGTCTTAATTTTCAATGAAAATTATCAAATTGAAAATTTATTGTAAATTGAAAATTGTAAACTGGAAATTTTACTTTATTTGCAGGTTCGTAATTTCGTATAAATTCGTATTTCGTAGAGAATTCCTTGCTTATTGCTCTTAAATTATTTATACTGATACTGAAGACAAACTAATTTTAAATTTTTTTATGATATTATTAAAGACTGAATTGAAAAATCTCCTCAAGCAAGTCAAAATTCCTCTTACCCCCCAGAGGAGAGACCTTATAATCAAAGCTTTTGAATTTGCCGAGAAAGCTCATCAGGGGCAAAAAAGGAAATCAGGAGAAGATTATCTTAGCCATTGCATCGCCACTGCAACAATATTAGCCAGCATAGGAATGGGATCTAAAACTATCGCCGCCGGATTATTGCACGATGTCCCTGAAGACACCCCTATCACACTGGGCGAAATAAAAAAAGAATTTGGAGAAGATATTCATAACTTAGTAGAAGGCATTACAAAATTAGGAAAAATAAAACTAAAAGAAACCAAAGAGGAATATCTAATAGAGAACCTCCGCAAAATGTTTTTAGCGATGGCGGCTGATATCCGCGTAGTGATTATAAAACTGGCCGACCGCTTGCATAATATGCGTACGCTAGAATTTAATCCACCGGAAAAAAGACCTCGCATTGCCAGGGAAACCATGGAAATCTACGTTCCGCTAGCTGACAGATTGGGAATTGGAGAAATAAAAGCTGAATTGGAAGATCTATCCTTTAAATTTATTGATCCAAAAAATTATAAAATGGTCAAAAAATTGCGCGATGACTATTACAAAGAAGGTGAGAAATTTAACAATCAAGCTATTCGGGAATTGGAAAAAGAAATTAGAAGCCGCAAGATAAAAATAGCCAAAATTTACGGCCGAGCCAAAAACCTCCGCAGTTTGTTTCTTAAGCTCGAAAAAAGAGAAATGGATATCGGAAGAATTTATGATCTTATCGCTATTCGCATCATCGTCCCAACTGTTTCTGATTGCTATGAAGTTTTGGGAATAACCCATAAAGTTTACCGGCCAATGGTGGGCCGAATAAAAGATTATATATCGCTGCCTAAACCCAACGGCTATCAATCCATCCACACTACTATTTTTGGACCAGAAGGAAGAATTATGGAAGTGCAAATACGGACGCAAAAAATGCACGACGAAGCCGAATTTGGGATTGCTTCACATTGGATTTACAGTGAGAATAAAAAGAGAGATTGGAAAAACTATTTCCGCTCAAAAGAAACTTATTCTGAAAATGAAGTAACTTGGATAAAGCAACTTCGTGAATGGCAAAATGAAATCGGACGGGACAATAAAGCTTTTTTGGAAGGATTAAAAATAGATTTTTTCAAAAATAGAATTTTTGCCATCACTCCTAAGGGCGATGTGATAGACTTGCCCGAAGAAGCTACGCCGGTGGATTTCGCCTATGAAATCCACAGCGAAGTCGGAGATTCCATCACTGGAGCGAAAGCTGATGGCAAAATGGTTACCTTGGATTACAAAATTAAAAACGGACAAATGATAGAAGTCATGACTTCTAAAGATAAAAAAATCCCCAACAGAAAATGGCTGGAATTTGTCAAAACTTCCAATGCTCGCGCGCACATAAGAAAACAACTAAAGCGTAGCGACGAGATAATATGAAAAAGCGCTTTGGCATTAAAACAAATTAGCATAAAAGCATAAAACATCTTCGTAGTGAAGATGTTTTTTATTTCAAAATCTATTTTACAATAAACCTTCAGGATCCTCCACTTCTGCCACCGCAACTTTTTCAACTGACAAATTACTAATAATTTTGTTTAATTCATCATTAGAATAATAATCTATTATCACTCTTCCTCCGCTGCCCCCAGCCTTCGTTACCCTCACTTTTGTCCCCATTGCTATGCTCAACCTATCTTCCAACTCTTTGATCTCAGGATCAACACTCAGCAGTCTCCTATGCGGTCTCACGGAAATTTCTTTAGTCTTACTTTCCACTTGGCGGACTGTCCAATTATTTTTAATTATCAAATCCAATAAAGCCCTTTGCTTCTCCAAGCCTTCTACGAACAAAATAGCCTTGGCATGGCCTTCGGTTATTACCCCTTCCCTTAGAGATTTTAGAGCTTCTACAGGTAATTTTAAAAGTCTGATTTTGTTGGCCACCACGCTTCTGCTTTTCCCCATTTTTTGAGCCACCTCTTCTTGGCTCATCTGAAATTCATCCATGAGCTGTTGAAAAGATTTCGCCTCTTCAATAGGATTAAGATTGTGTCTTTGAATATTTTCCACAATCGCCAACTCTAATTTTTGTTTATCTTTTATATCTTTTACAATAACTGGTACTTTAGTAAGCAAGGCTAATTTAGAAGCTTGGAGTCTTCTTTCTCCAGCAATAAGTTCATAACCATTATCATTCTTAGTTACTACCAAGGGTTGCAAAACCCCATGCTCTTTAATCGAGTCTGATAATTCTTTTAATTTCATTTCATCAAAATGAACTCTCGGCTGATAAGGGTTGGCAGAAATTTTATTAATATCCACTTCCAAAACTCCTTGATTAAAATTCACTTCTGCTACGTTCTCTTTTTTGACATCAATTGAACTTTGAATGTCATCATCGCGCCTGCCGTTATCAACGCTAAAAGGCGAGCTAGTGTTATCGTCTCTATTTATTTTTTTTTGCGGTATCAAGGAAGAGAGTCCTCTCCCTAATCCATAGTTTTGAGCCATAGTTATATTATTTTATTTTTTGCTTAAAAAAATCAACTTCATAATTTTTTAAACCACTTACTTACTTTACCGCATCCATTTCAATTATTTCTTTAGCGATGCCTTTATACGCTCTAGCGCCCTTTGAGAAAGCGTCGAAATTCAAAATTGATTTTCCAAAACTTGGCGCCTCTGCCAAACGGACACTTCTTGGAATAACATTTTCAAAAACATGTCCGGGGAAATGTTCCCGCACTTCTTTGACTACCTGGCGGGAAAGACGATTGCGCCTGTCATACATCGTCAGCATCACTCCTTTTATTTTTAAATCCGGCTGGATATTTTCTTTTACCAAACTAATTGTTTCTAGCAATTGGCTAAGTCCCTCTAGGGCATAATATTCTGTCTGTACAGGAATAATAATTTCATCACTGGAAACAAGACCATTAATAGTCAGGAGTCCTAGGCTTGGCGGGCTGTCTATAATAATATAATCATATTCCGTCCTGACTTGCCTCAGAGCGTTGTATAATTTAAATTCCCGATTTTCCATATGAATCATCTCAATTTCAGATCCGGCTAAATCTTGCGATGATGGCAAGATATCAAAGCCAAGTGATTTCTTGGTAACAATAATTTCTCTCGGGTTTTTCCCCAAAATCATGGCCTGATAAAGATTGTTTTTCAATTCTCGAACATTTATTCCCAATCCCGAAGAAGCATTTCCTTGGGGATCAAGATCAACTAAAAGAACCCGCTTACCAGCAGTTGCCAGATAAGTGGTTAAATTAACAGCCGAGGTAGTTTTACCCACTCCCCCTTTTTGGTTGACTAATGAAATTATTTTTGCCATAATTAATTATAGTATAACGTTATTTGATAAATTTGAAAAGAGGTCGCCCGGATGGCGAAATTGGTAGACGCGCACGACTCAAAATCGTGTGGATTTATTCATGAGAGTTCGAGTCTCTCTCCGGGCACAA